>JBPCLZ010000044.1:0-66077 GCA_051002775.1 Pyrinomonadaceae bacterium
GCAAACTTTGCTGCATCCACCGCTCGATGAGTATTTGAAATAGTTTCGAGTTTCGAGTTCTGAGGTTCGAGTTGTCGAGTTTTGATATGCGAGTTGTGAGGTCTGAGTTTCGAGTGTCATGAGGTCAGTACCACCACGCGGTAGCGGGTGGGTCTTGATTGCCGATTGTCAATTGCCGATTTCCGATGGCGTCTGCCGCGAGCCAATTGGCAACCGGCAATCGCAAATCGAAAATCCGAAGACCCACCCGCTACCGCGTGGTGGTACTGACCTCACTACCGGGTCGAACCCGAAACTCGGAACTCGAAACTCCAAACCAAACAAAAGTCTATGCCACTTACAGCCTGGAGTCCCGAAACAGGGACTCTAACTCTTTCGACGTCGCTTCAACTGCGCGCTCGGCATCTTCCACTTCGCTAGCAGCCTCTCCTACTTCAACTGCAACACTTCGCGCGCATCGGGCTGCATCATCTGAGGCAGCTTTTGCTTTCGCCAAATTGTCTTCGGCGTCGCGCCTTTGCTTGTCGGCTTTCTTCGCCTCTGCATCCGCCTTTTTCTGCGCGGCGTCCAAACTCTGTGCCCTGGCTCGGGCTTCGGTCAACGTTCTCTTTGCACCTGCAGTGAAATTTTCGCGGTCGCTATCTTCGCCTTACGCGCTTCTGCAATCCCACGCACGCCGTCATCTTGCGCTACCTTTCGCCGTGCGCTTGTGGAGACAATCTTAGACGGCTGCGAAGTCGTGACGCGCGCGGGTTTCGCTAACAACTGCGCCATGCCGGCGCCTGAACTAAATCCCGCGAATGACTCGAACCCAGGAGGATCAACGTCGTTCGTCAACCGCCCCGGACGTGGACCATCGGAGCGCGACGCGTACGCTGAGATTCCCTCGAGCGTCGTTGTGATGCGGTGGATGGTGTCGGGCGCTGGGTTCTGATCTGGGTTCGGACCGGCATCGCGCAGCAATGAAGTTGCCAGATCCGTAAGGCCCGTAAGCGCTTCACGTCGCGCGTCGAGCGTTTCACGCATGTCGGCCAGCTTTCCGGATTTCTGGGCTTTGTGGATGCGCTCACCCAACGCGATCAGTTGGTCGAATACCTCGAGATGATTCCAGTAAAGTTGGTTCACCGCCCACGCCGAGATCGAGGGCTTGGCCAGCGCCTTCACACGCGCCGCCTCATCTCCCCGCCCGCTCTTCTTCAGCTGCGCGGCCAGTGCGTTGCGCGCTCCAGTGAACTCTACCAACGGCAGCCTGAACAAAGCATCAAGCTCCGCCTCGACCTCATCAACGCGCTTGCGCTTATGCTCGCTAAACTTGAGCACTACATCCCTGCCATGCTTTAACACTCTTCCTCATTTTGTGTGTCTAGTCTCTCACTGTTTTCAGCGCTTCATCAATTTCGCGATTGATTCACGCGCTTGTTTAATACTTACGCTGAAACCGTTGCTAATTTAGCCCTGCGGTGGTGGGTGGGTCTTAGAGCGAACCATTCAAGTTCCAGAAATTTGCAGGTTAGGAAGGGTGGCTTGCCCTCGCCTCAACTGTCAATTGGCTCAACCTTGGAAGCTACTGAACCTTGAGGCGGGGGCAAGCCACCCTTCCTTACTGCATTTGAATGTGTTTGAGTCCTTCGGCTATGCCTCAATACGCCGTGGGACGGGCCAGCATTCCGCAGTTCGGACCCTTCGCGGGAAATCCGGCTCATTTATCGATTGGCAATAATTAACTTGACGATTGTCGATAAATAATTTATTGATAATCGATATATCAGAAAGGTGGTGAATCATGTCTAAGCCAATCTCGTCATCCGCCGCGCTGCCGATCGCGTACGTCCTGCTGCAGATACTCATCGTCGTGAACTGGCTGGGCGGGGCCGCGATCCTCGCTCTGTTGGTAATCATGCCGAACAGGGAATGGATCATGAGCGCTTTCGATCTCTCTCCTTCGCCTGACACAGAGCGGCTAATCATGGGCCTGCGCGCGATAGCCGTGCTCGGTCTCGCCGCGATTCCGCTCAATCATGCCGTCCTGAGCCAGCTGCTTGCGATCGTTAAGACGGTGCGCGGGGGCGACCCGTTCGTCGCCGCTAACGCGTCCCGTTTGCAGGCGATCGCCTGGGTGCTGCTCGCGCTGAATCTTCTCAGCATTGTGATCGGCACAATCGCCGACAGCGTTTCGAGTCCGGCGCATCCCCTTCATATAGACGCCGGCTTTTCAATCAACGGCTGGCTGGCCGTACTCCTCACGTTCCTGCTGGCCCGCGTGTTCGCGGAAGGCACGCGCATGCGCGAAGACCTCGAAGGGACGGTGTGACATGGCGATCACCATCAAGCTCGACGACCTACTCCACGATCGACGGATGACGCTGACCGATCTCGCGGATCGGATCGGAATGGCGCTGGCCAACCTCTCGATCCTGAAGACCGGCAAGGCGCGCGCGATCCGCTTCTCGACGCTCGAGGCGATCTGCCAGGCGCTGGCGTGCCAGCCTGGCGACATTCTCCGGTTTGAGCCTGAGCAAGCAGAACGCGAGCGACCGGCAGCGGCGAGCAAACGGAGAGCAAGCTGATGAACGCCCTGCGGAACGCGGACGTCAGCGACCGACTGGCGATGCTGGTACCCGCGTGGCGCGCGGCGAATTTCAACGGACAAAATGACTGAGCCAATATCACGGTAATGGGAGTGCGGTCTTATTGCTTCGCGGTTGCGCTGCACAAAAAGTCGAAGATTTATGGATGCGCCCGAGAATCGAGTAACGCTGAAAAAGTTATTCCTGTTGTTTCGGCCGCCCGGCTCAGCGATGGAAGCATCAGCTCACAAAGGATTGGAACGATGCGTTTACCCATATTAGTCATTCACATTTGCGGTGGCATTGTAGGGTTACTGTCTGGCGTCGCCGCAGTGTCGTTCCGCAAAGGTTCCAACGGGCATCGCATGGCTGGAAATATATTTTTCATCTCCATGCTGACGATGGGCTCAACAGCAGCCTTACTGGGCAATGTTTTCGGCGGCGCTTCTGCGTTATATCTGGTGACCACGGGATGGCTGACCGCCAGAAGACGCGAAGGGGAAACGACCATCTTTGATTGGGGTGCTCTTCTGTTTGGCTTGGCGGTCGGAGTTCCCATCCTGACCGATGGCTTAAGAATAGTTAGTGGGTCAATTCCGCCAAAACCTGGAGTTCCTGTTGGGATGATCCTTTTCCTTGGTTCCGTGGTCCTACTTGCTGTCGCCGGTGACGTTCGCATGCTCGTGCGTGGCGGTGTTTTCGGTAGGCAGCGAGTCGCGCGACATCTTTGGCGCATGTGCTTTGGGCTGTTCATCGCCACAGGGTCCTTCCTGGGACAGCGACGAGTAATCGCTTTCCTGGGCGGGCCAAAAATTCTGCTCCTGGCTGCCCTACCATTGATCTTGATGATTTTCTGGCTAATCCGCGTTCGCTTCAAAAATGCATACAAGAAAAAGTCGGTCCCAAGCAGTGGCGATGTTCACTCGTTGCCGACTTAGACTTTGTGGCTTTTCGTGGTCGGCGTAAACCTATGGAGATGGGAGGAGCGGGCCAGCGCAGCGAGGGATTTCAATCGTAGCCTCTCTGAAATTTCATTCAACCGCGGAGAATATCAAATGAAACGCAGCGTTATGTTAACCATCACGTCTTTGATCTCGATCCTCTTATTTACGTTTCACCTGTCGGACGACATCGTCCGCGGATTCGAACCGGGAGGGGTCAAGAACATCAGTGGGGTGCTCATGATGGTCGTTTGGCTGTACGGAGCGCTCGTACTCGCCGAACGGCGATGGGGGTACATCATAATGCTCCTCGGAGCGATCCTTGGATCGGCCGTCCCTGTCGTCCACATGATTGGGAAGGGACTTGTCGGCGGCAGGATCGCCAACTCCAGCGGAATCTTCTTCTGGGTCTGGACGCTGATTACGCTCCAAGTGACCGCGATCTTCTCCCTTATCCTCTGTGCGCGGACTGTGGAGCCTGCCATGGCGCCGCGGGTCTCAGCCCGCGGAGCGGCCGACAGCGTAAAGCCTGGGGTGGAGCGAAGCGCAACCCCAGGTTAATAGACCAGAGAAATGATCCTAGCCCGCGGAGCGGGCGATAGCGGAAACGACAACAAGAACGCATTGATGCCGCTGTCGGCCGCTTCGCGGGCTTTGAATAATTTCGTCGATCGTTCCTGGGGTGGGGCGAAGCGGAACCCGAGGATCGCCGATCCAAAAAGTTGCAGAGCCCGCGGAGCGGGCGATAGCGGATGCGACAACCGGAACGTTGTGATGCCGCTGTCGGCCCTTCGCGGGCTTTAAAATAATTTCGTCGACCGTTCCTGGGGTGGAGCGAAGCGGAACCCGAGGATCGCCGATCCAAAAGTTACAGAGCCCGCGGAGCGGGCGATAGCGGAAGCGACAACGAGAACGCATTGATACCGCTGGTCAGCCGCTTCGCAAGCTCAATACAAACTGTTTGTTGACTTGATCAGAGCTGCGCTTTACACAAAAACTCACCTGAAGCTGCTGAGCGGCTTTGCCGCCATCCGTGCGGTAAGCCTATGGCTTACCGCAAGCAGGTTTTTTTCGTCGAGGCTGTGCCTCGGCTCTCAACTAATAACAGGCAACAGCATAGTGGAGGCATAGCCTCGGCAAATTATTGCGGTCCCCGGTAAGCCATAGGCTTACCGCACGGAAGGCGGCAAAGCCGCATGCGGATTCCTCTGCGTCCCGCTGCAGGAGTGGCCCAGCACGGCTAAGCGCATGCGCCTCCTCTCACTTTGGGAGAGGGTTCGGGAGAGGGTGCGAAGCATAGGCCTAATCTGGAATCTCAGCTTCGACCAATTTCTGGAGCAGCGTTAGCGATTCTTGCCAGCCGAGATAGCAAACCTTAGCCGGAATAACAGCGGGCACTCCCTCTTGAACGATAGTCAATTCAGTTCCGACCGATACTTGCTGCAACGTAATCGTCGTTTGCATTTCTCCGGGCAGATTCGGGTCCTCGAATTTGTCAGTGTGGCGGATGCGTTCGTTTGGCGTTAACTCAAGATACTCTCCACCGAAGAAGTGGCTCTTTTCGGTGGTGAAATTGGTGAAGGACATCCTGTAAGTGCCTCCGACTTTTGCATCGAGGTGATGAACCTGGCCCGTGAATCCATTGGGCGGAAGCCATTTAACCATCGCGTTTGCAGCAAGGAATGCCCGGTAAATTCTCTCAGGGGGTGCTTGGACCACTCGATGGAGTCGGATAGTGTTTGTATTGCTTTTTGTCATGATTTCTCCTTCGTATGTTTGGTGTCCGATAAGCTTTAGCTTGTCGTGGCGTTCGACAAACCAAAGTTTATCGGACACTTAGTTGCCATCATGATTTGTTGTTGTGATGCGGTGGATTGTGTCAGGTGATGGGCTTCTGATTTGGGTTCGCACCTGCATCTCGCTTAAAAAATGAGACTTCGCAACCTTGGAAAAAGCGAATAATTAGGGGAGACGCGGTCAGTACCACCACGCGGTAGCGGGTGGGTCGGCTTCCGGAATAATGCCGCTGCGTAGAACCCAGAGTTGCCTCAGCGTTCTAGCTGGTCCAACGTCAACCCACCCGCTACCGCGAGGTGGTACTGACTCCATCGCCTCGCGAAACCAGTTTGTAGCCGCCGCAGTTCTCCTACTCACCGAAGCCGCTAAAAGAATTTGACATCCGCAGCGTCAATCCTCTAGCTTTACGCGCCTGAACTTCTGGAAGTTGGTTCCTTCTTTAACAAGTCGCTCGTGAGCCTCGGTCCGAGCTTTTGCCTTCCACCAGAGGCATTAGCCAGTTAACGCACAAACCACGAGGTTAACGCCCACATTGAAACGGTGTCCCCAATGTAATCGCGCTGAAGCCGACGACGCCCTCGTCTTCTGTCGCACCGACGGCGCAGCCCTGGTAAGGCAGGAGGCAGTCGGCAGTAGGCAGACAGCAGGAGACGTCCAACCGTCGGTCGGAGCTCGAGTGGGTACTGCGCAATTCGAGTTACTCGATGCGAGCGAAGTTCATACAAGCATCCTTCCTCACAACACCGACGCAAGCTTCAATCGAGTAACTGGGGCGACATTTGCGGGCACATCGCTTCCGGCCACGAAGCGCGAAGAGCTAAGCGCAACGAGCGAAGTGCAAAGAGGAAAGAGCGAAGAGTTAAGCGCAAAGAGCACAAGCGAAGTGCACAGGACAGGGCGGCGGAAAATTATCATTCCCGTCGCCATAGCCATTCTCGTGATTGGAATCGTCGTCGCTGTCTATTCACTTGCCGGAAGATTCATCACTCCAGCCAAAGACAAAGGTATCGAGTCGGTTGCCGTGCTGCCGTTTGAGAACAAAAGCGGCAACGCTGATTCCGAGTATCTCTCCGATGGTTTCTCAGAGTCGCTCATCTATCGCCTATCACAGTTGTCGAACCTCAAGGTCAGTCCACGCAGTTCAGTTTTTCGTTACAAAGGAAAGGAAATAGACGCAGAAAAAATCGGCAATGAACTGGGCGTCGATGCCGTCATGTCGGGAAGACTCACCCAGCGCGGCGACAACTTAACGATCAGCGTCGATCTGATAGACGTCAAAAACAAAAAGACGTTGTGGGGCGAACAGTTTGAACGAAAGTTATCTGATCTGTTGAGCACGCAACGTGACATCGCATCGGCGATCACGGACAAGCTTCAGGTCAAACTCTCCGGCACTGATTCGAGCGGAATCAGCAAGCAATATACGAGCAACAACGAGGCTTACCAGCTTTATCTTCAAGGCCGCTATTTCTGGAATAAGCGCTCTTCGGGGCCTCTGAAAAAAGCTACTGAGCTTCTGCGAGCCGCTACCGAAAAGGACCCGAATTTCGCTCTCGCATATGCCGGCTTGGCCGATTGTTACGCAGTCTCTTATTACTACGTTGGTGAGCGCCCGCGCGAAATAATGCCTTTGGCAAAAACTTATGCGGCAAAGGCCATCGAGCTCGATCCAACGCTCGCGGAACCACACGCGACGATGGCATTCGTTAGCTGGTTACTCGAGCGGGACAAGGCGGGCGCAGAAAAGGAATTTCTCCGGGCCATTGAACTCAATCCGAATTACCCGACGTCCATCACTGGTATTCACGATATCTTCGCGGCATTGGACGTGTGGATGATGCGTTCCGTGAAATCAAACACCGCTGATGGAAACGTTGCACAGCGATCCGCGCTGGAAAGACCTGGAGCGGCGCGTCGGCATCAGTGAGTCGTAGCTTGGCCGATACGCTGAAAGCGGTACGGGTGGTCCTGACTTCATGACAACGCTTGAATAACTGTGGGTCTTGAGGCGGGGGTAAACTATCCTTCCCAACCTGCGAATTTGCCCGACTTGAATGGTCCACTTATTAGGAATTACACCGATACGCTGATAGCGGTTGAAACTGCCTTGCTCGCGCCTAGAGCGCGAGACGCGAAAAAAGAGGAGACTGGATATGAAAACAATATTTAAGATCGCGATACTCGCGTTTGCAGCCGTCTGGATGGGGGCTTGCGGCGCACCGGCACCAAACACAAACACAAACACAAACACAAATACGAGTATCAACACTACGAAGCCGACCGCGGCGGCCCCGACGGCCGACGCCTTGCTCGCACTCGACCAGCAAGCCAATGAAGCCTATATCAAGGGTGATTCGAAGTTCTTCGATGGAATGCTTAGCGACAAGTTCGTTATGTACGAAGGCGGTCAGCGAATCGACAAGCCGACTGTAATAAAGATGATTGCCGGCAACAAGTGCGACGTCAAAACCTGGAACCTCGAAGACCCGCAGCTGGCCAGGATCGATGCGGACACCTACGTGCTTAGCTACAAGGCCACGTTTGACGGCACTTGTGCGGGAACGGACGGCACAACCATGAAACTGCCGAGCCCGGTACGCGCCGCTAGCCTATGGGTTCGCAGCGGCGAGAAATGGCTGGCCGTTTATCATGGCGAAGTTCCCATAGTCGACCCAAAGAACCTGCCTAAAGCCGCACCCGCAGCTCCGGCCAGGAAGGACGAGCCGAAAAAGGACGACAAAGCCGCGGCAAATTCAAATACCAGCGCGACCAGGCCCGCTGCTGACCCAAACACCTTCGCCATGATGGCGATCGAAAAATCGGTCTGGGAAGCCTGGAAGGCACGCGATAACAAGAAGCTCGAGGATCTGACGATAAAGGACCTTTCGTTCGTCAATGTGTTTGGCGCCTATTTCGCGAACAAGGCCGACACGTTGAAAGACTGGGAGGGAAACTGTGACATTACTAGCGTCAATCTCACAGACAGTGTTGGAACGACACTTTCGCCGACAGTGGGCATCCTGACCTCTAAGGCTACGGCCGAAGGATCCTGCTATGGCGAGAAACTCGCACCGGTACCGATATATGCCACATCTGTCTATGTAAAGGATGGAGACGCGTGGAAACTGGCGTTCGGTTTGAATCGCCTGGATTAGGTGCTCTGCTACCAGAACCAGCTGTTTGTGCAAAGCTGTCGGCCATAGAACTGCCGTGGTGGGTCAACTTGATGTCCGACAAGCTTTAGCTTGTCGTAACGCCGCGACAAACTAATGGAATCTGATCAAATGGAAGCGCCAACTCCTTGGAGTGCGGCGGCCTGGCGCCGCTTTGGCCTGTCCTCGGCGAGAATTCGACTATGGCGGGCCAGAAAGGTCAGTCGGACCAAAGCGCTGCCAGGCCAGCGCACTCCAAGGAGTTAATGCTTCACTTAATCAGAGCTTCCTAAAGTTATCGGACATACGCGAAACTGACCCAGTGCCGGAACTTCATTTTCTTTTCCAAATAAGCGTGGTATTTTTGGCTGCGAATTTCCCCCATTAACACGCCGTTAAAGTTGTCAACCTAACGATATATCGTCTCAGTCGATTCCGAAGAATCGTCTGAAAGGAGCGGTATGTTATCGAACACTCGTTTTTTCACCCGAACCCTCCTAATCGTTCTTAGCTTCACTGCGATCTGGATTGTTCTGACAGCGAGTGCTGCTATTGAAGGTCGGGACCACCAGAAACTAAACAGCAATGCAAACCGCGCCGATGGATTGGCGGCTTGGGAGCAAGTCTATTCAGTTTTGATTTCGCCGCGCTGCATCAACTGTCACACGGCGACAAATTATCCGCAGCAAGGGGATGACCGCCATCGGCATTTCGCCAACGTCGTCCGCGGCGGTCACGCAGGCAAAGGCGTGCCCGCGCTGAATTGTGTTGGTTGTCATCAGGAAGTTAACGCCGACAGCACTGGCGTGCCCGGTGGACCCAATTGGCACCTGGCACCCTTGTCGATGAAGTGGCAGGACACAAACGATCGACCATTGTCGAGTGCTACGGTATGTAGAGCTGTTACCGACCGATCGAGGAATGAAAACATGGACGGGCCGGCACTGTTGAAGCATAACGAGGAGGCACCATTGGTACTTTGGGCCTGGAATCCTGGGCGTCGGCCAGATGGCACTATGAGAACTTTGCCGCCGCTCACGCATGCTGCGTTTGTTAACGCCACTCGGACCTGGGTGGAAGCCGGGACCCCATGCCCGCGTACCAGATAAGGAGAGCAAGCCATGGCAACTTATCAACTTAATGTGAATGGCCAGTCGAAAAAGGTAGATGTTGATCCATCGACGCCGCTGCTTTGGGTCTTGCGCGAAGAGCTGAAAATGACCGGGACGAAATATGGCTGCGGCATCAGTGCCTGTGGCGCGTGCACCGTGCACGTTGACGGCATTGCCACCCGGTCTTGCGTCGTTCCGGTTTCGCTGATTGGCAATCGGAAGATAACTACCATTGAAGCGATCGCGCAGGATCCGGTGGGCCGTGTAGTGCAGAATGCCTGGGTAGAAAAGGACGTGGTCCAATGTGGTTACTGCCAGAGTGGACAAATCATGAGCGCGGTCGCGCTGCTGAAAGCCACGCCGAAACCAACGGACACAAACATCGAAGAGTCTATGGGTGGAAATCTTTGCCGCTGCGCGACGTATGTACGAATTCGTGAAGCGATCAAGAGCGCGTCTCAACAATTGTAAAGGGGGCTGACGATGCGAGCAGCAATGAAAAAGAAAGATGATTTGCATCTGAACCGGCGTAGTTTCTTGTGCGCCTCGACGGCGGCCGCGGGCGGATTGCTGGTTTCGCTGTATTTGGATTTCCCGGCATTCGCGCAGGAAGGAAGACCGGTGCCGCCGCCGAAGGTCTACCCACCGGATGCGTTTGTTCGCATTGAGCCCAATGGCAAAATCTTCATAACTGTAAACCGTCTCGAGTTTGGTCAAGGCGTGCAAACTTCGCTGCCGATGGTGCTGGCGGACGAGCTGGATGCTGATTGGTCGCAGGTCGTTGCTGACCTCGCGCCGGCCGCAGAAGTTTACAAGGATCCGCTTTTTGGAATTCAGATGGTGGGCGGATCTGGCTCGATCTCACATTCATTCCAGCAGTATCGCGAGCTGGGAGCCAAAACGCGCGCCATGTTGATTGCGGCCGCCGGCGATCGCTGGAAAGTTTCGCCGAACGATTGCCGTGCTGAGAACAGTATCGTCTATGGCCCAGCCGGAAAATCAGCACGCTATGCAGAGCTTGCCGAGCGGGCGGCGCGCCAGCCGGTGCCCAACACGGTTCGGCTGAAGAACCCGTCTGAGTTTCGTCTTATCGGGAAGAAAGTGCTGCGACTTGATAGCCGGGCAAAATGTGACGGCTCGCAAA
This sequence comes from Pyrinomonadaceae bacterium, assembly GCA_051002775.1. Taxonomy (GTDB): domain Bacteria; phylum Acidobacteriota; class Blastocatellia; order Pyrinomonadales; family Pyrinomonadaceae; genus PSRF01. The sequence goes on from JBPCLZ010000044.1 coordinate 10,714, forward strand.
AGTTCGGACTCGATCTCGATCTGCCCGGGATGAAGATCGCCGTAGTGGCCCATCCACCAGTATTCGGCGGTCGCGTGAAGACCGTTGATGACAAGGAAGCTCGCCGCCTTTCTGGCGTGAAAGACATTTTTGAGATTCCCCTCGCGAAGGGAACTGGTGTGGCTGTGGTTGCCGATAGGTTCTGGACGGCAAAGCAGGCGCGTGATCGTTTGCAGATCGAATGGGACTTGTCTGGAATCGAACTTCCCGACAGCTCGCAGCTCTGGACGAAATTTAGAGAACTGGCTAGAAAGCCGGGCAATGTGGCCGTCGCACGCGGCGATGACAAAGCGATGAGTCGAACGCCGGCTGCGAGGCGAATTGTGGCCGAGTATGAATTCCCATACCTGGCGCACACACCGATGGAGCCCTTGAACGCCACAGTCCGTTTCGAGGGCAACAAGGCCGAGGCGTGGGTGCCTTCTCAATTTCAGACGCTGGACCAGATGGCGATGGCCCAGGCGCTTGGACTGAAACCTGAGCAGGTTACCTTCCACACGGAGTATGCCGGCGGTGGTTTCGGCCGGCGTGCCACGATCGATTCACATGTGCCGGTTGAAGCGGCGCAGATCGCGAAACGTTTCCGCGACACGCCGATAAAGCTAGTGTGGCCCCGCGAGGATGATGTGCGCGGTGGTTATTATCGTCCGATGCATGCGCATCGCGTTGAAATCGGCATCGGTGCGGATGGAATGCCCGCTGCCTGGCGTCACGTAATCGTCGGACAATCTCTGGTTGCCGGGACTCCGTTTGCCGCGATGATGATTAAGAACGGCGTCGATGGAACTGTGGTGGAAGGCGTGGAGGACACTCACTACAACGTTCCGAATTTCCATGTGTCGGCACACCATCCGACGATTAACGTGCCGGTCTTGTGGTGGCGTTCGGTGGGCAACACTCACACTGCGTTCGTCATGGAGACTCTGATTGACGAGTTGGCGTCCCGCGCGAAAATGGACGCAATCGCTTACCGGCGCAAGCTCTTGAAACCTGAAGCGAAGAAGCTGCACGCGGTGCTTAATCTATTGGATGAAAAGAGCGCTGGCTGGCGGAAGAGTCTGCCGAAAGGTCACGCGGCGGGTGTTGCTGGTCACGAATGCTTTAATACGGCCGTCGCCTGCGCTGTTGAGGTCTCGATTGAAAATAAGCGGCCGAAGATTCATCGAGCTACCGTTGCCGTTCATTGTGGACTGGCGGTCAATCCGCTATCGATCGAGAGTCAATTTCAAGGCGGGCTTGGTTTTGGTCTCAATCAACTAATGGCGCAGGGCGCCATCACTTTGAAGGATGGACGCGTGGAGCAGAGCAACTTCGATGGCTTCACGCCGCCCTACATCGGCGATGTGCCGGTCACTGTCGATGTGCACATCGTTCCCAGCAGCGACCCACCCACCGGCTGCGGCGAACCGCCGGTGCCGGTGATTTCGCCTGCAGTAGTCAATGCCCTGACCAGGCTGACCGGGAAACGCTACCGCAACCTGCCGCTCGTCGCCGTCTAATGGTGATGTATAAAACTTGTTTTGTGACCGCCGCCACGGGAGTTGCCGAACCTGAAAAACTTACCAGCCACAACGACGGCGAGAGGATGTTGATTGCGCTATGTTGAGGAAGCGCTCTTCATAACCTTTGGCATACAAATCGAGACTGCGCTTGATCCTTGTAAAAAGCAGGCAGCGAAAGTCGTCATCGGCAAATCGATCGCGGATATAGAGCATGGCGTTTGTTTCGCCCCAGTATTCACGATCTTCCCAAATCTCGACCGGCGTGGCCCCCATCGTTTGAGCCAATTCCATCAAACGCGGATCGCGGACGTTGCGGCCGTTGCTCAAAAAGATTTTATTGTACTGAGGCATCAATTGCGCCCGAAGTTGATAGAGTACGGAATCACCCGCGGCAGTCCGGTTTACGTGTCCGAACTCATGGGCGATCTTGGATGCCGCCAAAATACCTTCGCCGATGTTGCCGCTTGTTCCGGCGGGCAACAGGGAATTCAACACTGGGAAATAAATCGGATTCGGAACACCCTCACCCAGCCGGCAACCCAGATTAATGGTCGCGGCCACTAATTTTCCCTCCTCGTTCCACTTATAGTCACCGGTGTTTCCACCCTCAGGATTTTCACGAGTTACGACCACGTTCAGGGTGAAGTTTGGATTGTTCTGATAGTGCTCCCATTGTTGCCGGCCAGTTTCGGTGCTAAGAAACTCCTGCTTCCAATGCTGGTAACGAGCAGCGTATTTTTGTGGAATCTGCTCGCGAATTCCGCCCGAATTGGTAGGATGGAGCTTCTCAGTTAGGTTGGCCGAATTCGAAATGAAGCCGTGGTATTCGGGGACTAAAGAGGGTAATGGCGTGGTCACCGCGTGCGCGTCCTCGCGCTCTCGTTCGAGGTAAGCAGTGCGACCGGTGGAAGAGAAGATCAGCGCGAGCGACGCCAGCAAAATGGAAATCAACGCGACGCGTAGCCATCTGACTTGGCCCATTTTGCAACTCCTCTTTTGTTAGCGGAGGTAGTTCATCAAAGATGCACGGGCGTGGTTAGTGATGTGTTTAATAAGGACGAGTTTTTCTAAACCATCCGCGATGATAAGTCAATAAATTCTCAACTGGATATGAACAATAATTTGTGAAGCCCTAAGCAGGCCGATTTTTGCCCGCTTGTGCCCATAAGGTTCAATGCAATATCGAGCGTGTGAACGGGTTGCTAATGGGACCGCTCCGCGTTACCGGCTTGTGCTTGTTCAGTCGTTGCCTGACCCCCGCCCGAATCGCGTCCTTGACGGTCGTCAAGAAACGATCCTAATGTAATTTGCCACCCCCGAAGTTACAACGAAGCCCGGAGCACAGAATGGGATCGCGCACGATCGTCATTGGCGATATTCACGGCTGCTATGACGAATTGGAAGACATGCTTACAGAAGTTCGCTTTGCAGCGGACGACCGTCTCATTTCAGTCGGCGATCTCATTACCAAGGGACCTAAGAACAGAGAAGTGCTAGAGCGTTTCATGTCCGATCCGCAGTTTTCTGCGGTGATGGGAAACCATGATCTTGCATTGCGCCGAAAATGGAATGGCGAAAAGGTTAAGTTGAAGGATTCCCAGAAACCAACGAACAAAGAGCTAAAAAAAGATAAGGAGCGCTACGTTTCTTTTCTGAATTCATTGCCGTTCATGATTGATCTGGGAACGCATTTGGTGGTGCATGCGGGTGTAAGACCGGGGGTAGCGCTTCATTCTCAGACCAGTGAGGACCTGACAGAGCTACGCAGTATCGGCAAGGATCGTACTGCGCGCGATGGTCCTGCCTGGTACGACGTTTACGATGGCGAGAAGGTGGTGCTGTTTGGCCATTGGCCCGCGGCAAAACCGCTCCGCGGAAAACGAGCAATCGGGCTCGACACGGGCTGCGTCTATGGCAACGAACTGACTGCCTACATTATTGAGACGGGTGAATTCAAAACTGTGCCGGCGCGACGCCGCTATGATCCTTCTTGACGACGTATTTAAGGAAAGCAGCGGGCAGGAGAGATCGGTTGTGGCCTGCCGCCGCAGGGTGCGGATTGCCTATGGCTATCCGCCAAGTGCTTGCTAAAAACTTTTTCCTGAGGCTCAGCCTCAGGAAAAGCTATGAGAGATGGCTTCCAGAAAGGCCGAGCCTTTCCGCACGGTGCGGCGGCAAGCCGCAATCGGCGCAAGCAGCGGTGGTTCTCACTAGATTGGAGTAATAGTTAGCATGGTTGAGCAAAGCCAAGACTTGCCGGAAGTAAAGGAGACTTCATTGACGCACGAGGCGAAAACGGCGGGCGATGACCCTGAACTCGCGCGCATTGGTAAGTTGCCGCTTCTGTCCGAACGTGAATCCTTTCTGGCGTGGTCTGTTTTTAACCGCGACCTGAGCCAGCTCGAGTTTTTTAAACGCGTGCTGGAAGAAGCCACTGACGAATCCGTCCCACTGCTCGAGCGGTTAAAGTTCCTGGCCGTCTTTAACAGTAACCTCGACGAATTTTTTATGGTCCGGGTTTCTGGTTTGAAGGAGATGCTGGACATCACGGGGTTGCAGCCGAGTCCCGGCGAGCTCGAGCCCGCACAGCAACTGAAAATGATTCGCGAACGCGTGCTGCCAATGGTTAACGACCAGGTGAACTGCCTGCGGAACAGCGTTCTCCCTGGATTAGCAAAGCAGGGCATCGAGATCGTGGAATACGATTCGCTTCCTGAGCGTGACAAGAAAGTACTTAACCACTACTTCATGAAGAACGTCTTCAGGGTGCTCACTCCGCTGGCGGTTGATCCCGCTCACCCGTTTCCGCACATTGCTAATCTCAGTCTAAACATAGGCCTCACCGTAGAGGTTGACTCAAAGACTTCCGAGCCAGTGACCCTGGGAAGTTTGCCGCGCTTCGTGCGAATCAAAGTGCCGCCGGTCGTGCCCCGGCTGGTGCCTGTTGGAGACAGCGGGCAAAAGTTTGTCCTGCTCGAAGAGTTGATCGATGCGAATCTGCATTCTGTATTTCCGAGCATGCGTCTTAGTAAGAGTTACTTGTTCCGCGTCACACGCGATGCCGATGTGGAAATCAGAGACGACCATGCGGCGGATCTTCTCGACCGAATAAAGGAGTCTCTTCGGGAGCGACGTTTTGGCAATGCGGTGCGGCTAGAGGTGTCGGAATCGATGCCCCAGCTGATGGTTCAATATTTGACCGACGCCCTCGGAATTCAGAGCGAGGACGTCTATGTCATGGGCGGCATTCTGGGCGTTGGTGATCTGATGCAGTTGTATAGTCTCGATAAACCGGGACTGCGAGATAAGCCGATTCGAATGACCGTGCCGGCGCCGTTAAGTCAAAAGAGACGAATGTTCCACGCCATAAAGAAGCAGGACATTCTGCTACATCATCCTTACACATCATTTACGACCGTTACCGACTTTATCGACACTGCAGCGAAAGATCCGCGAGTGCTGGCAATCAAAATCTGCCTGTATCGGACCGGTAAAAATTCTCCGATACCTGAAGCGCTGATTGAGGCGAGCGAACGTGGCAAGCAGGTTACGGCGGTGGTCGAGATCAAGGCTCGCTTCGATGAAGAAAACAATATTGAGTGGGCCAGCCGGCTTGTCGAAGCCGGGGTTCACGTAGTTTACGGGCTGGTGAAATTGAAGACGCACAGCAAAGTGGCGCTTGTTATTCGCCGCGAGGACCACGGTCTGCAAACATATGTGCACATCGCTACCGGCAACTACAATCCGACGACTTCGAAGGTTTACACCGACCTGGGATTGCTCACCGCGAATGCGGAGATAGGCGATGATGCAACCGACTTGTTTAATTACATGACCGGGTTTTCGCGGCCGCGCGAGTATACCCACCTGATGGTGGCTCCGGTGAATCTGCGCCAGCGTATGCTGGCTTTAATAGAACGCGAAATTGATCATAGGCAAGCCGGACGACCGGCGCGCATTATGGCCAAGGTAAACCGCCTGACTGATCTGGAATTCATCGATGCGCTTTACCGCGCCTCGCAGGCGGGCGTACCAATTGACTTGATCGTCCGCGGCTCGTGCATGCTGCGGCCCGGCGTCCCGGGACTTTCGGAAACAGTCCACGTGCGAAGCATCGTGGGCCAATTCCTCGAACACAGCCGCATCTTTTATTTCGCCAACGGAGGCGAGGAAGACGTTTACATCGGATCGGCTGACTGGATGGCGCGCAACCTGGATCGACGTGTCGAAGTGGTGACGCCGATTTTGGACGCGAACCTGAAAAGACATTTGAAGAACGGCGTTCTCGATGCCTACCTGAAAGACAATACAAAAGCGCGAGTGCTGAGTTCCGATGGCCTCTATGAACGGGTTCCGATGGCTCCGGGAGAAGCGGCGTTTAATAGTCAACTACATTTCGAGGGAAGCGTTAGTTTGAGTTCATGACCTGGTTCAAACACTACCTGGGAGGGTTTATGTTTAGAAAGCTAATTCCGGCGTTTATCTTTGGTGTGGTGTTCATACTCGCTACTTTGCCGGCAGCCGCGCAGAAATCTTGTTTTACTGCGGAAGTACGGGCACTTGCCGAACGCACGGCGAAAGTTTTTAGACAGCCGGATACCGGTTACGATCCGGTGCTCGGACACAACCCAACTAACGGTCCTCGGATAGGCGCACCCGCGGTCAATTCCGACGGACTCGCCGCGCCAATCACCTGCGTCGCTAACCGCAAAGAGGTTGAAGGATCGGGAACAACCCCCAAATTCTATTGTTCGGTCGCGGGTGTGGTCGATGAGGATGGCGAGCTGATCAGATATAAAGTGAAGCCGCACTTCAAAGGTCAGGCACTCGACAAGAGGAACGGCGAGGTCTACGGCGAGTTTCTTTCCTCACGATTTTCGAAGGCTTTGGGTTTCTTTGCGGATGATGAGTGGGTGGCAGACGTCACCTGTGCTGATTGCGAGAAGAGCCTGAACACGAGTTTCCAGGGCGCCAGCTTCAAACCATTTCAACGGGCTGCGGGAGTTGAGCTTCCGCTGGGAAATGGCATCGATGTGAAATGTAACAACAAAGACTCCGGAGCGATTGCGGGTTCGCTCGATAGGTTGCTGCAGAGTGGAGGAGACCGCGCTGAGATTGATGCGTTCAAGCTCTGGCTTGCCTTTATAGACCATGGCGATACCAAGACGGACAACCAGAAATTCACTTGCCTCGATGCAAAGAAGAATGCCGACGGTACCCGAACGTGCAAAGAGGGTGAGGCGGTTTATTACGTTTCCGACATGGGCTCAACGTTCGGGCACAACAGCGCGAGCGAAAAGAAGGCAAGACTGGCAGCGTGGAAAGGCAAAGATCCTATCAAAGTGGATGGTGGCCGCTGTCACACCCGGGCGAAGAGCGTAGGCAACACACAAATCAGCGAAGCAGGCCGGCAGCTTTTGGCCAGTGGACTGCAACGGCTTCTCGAAGCAGAGCAATCCAGCAACTTAATCACGCGAGTTTTTCGTGCTTCGCGCAATAGCGAACGCGATCAGCCCGCTGAAGCGTGGACCGCGGAATTTGTGCGCAAGGCAAAAACAATCATCGACGCGCGCTGCTCGAACTAGCTTGCGGCGGTTTCCCACGACGAATAAAAGGTCGGATTAAAAAACCCACTGTGTTCAGCGGCTTTTTCGCGCTCCCAGTTGTGCAGAGAACTTTAGAGAAGTTGAACGCACCAGTTTCCAATCTTCACGATAGCTTCGTCTGAAATTTGACCGGCAGTACCACTGACGCCAATAGCTGCCACAACTTCACCGCTGGCAGCGAAGATTGGGGCCGCTATACAGCGTACTCTCGCCTCGTGCTCCTCATCGTCAATGGCATAACCTCGCTCGCGCGTCCTGGTTAGTTCCGCCATCAAACGCGGCACTGTCGTAATGGTTTTGGGCGTGATCGGCTTGATCGGATGAATGGCGAGGGCACTCTCTCGATCGTTGTCGGCGTGCCAGTTACGATCCTCGGCGGTTACATGTCCGATCGGTTTAACCACAATGGCACCGACGCGATAGCCAGACCGGCGCTGAATCTTTTATTCAACAACAACCTGATGGTGTTGTTGATTTTGAATTCTGTTTTGTTCGGCCTCGCGTTGATGTGGTTGGGACCAGCCGCAGCGGGACGTGCACGACATCGCAGGTCCCCATTTAAGAGGACTTGGCGTCGGCATTTACTTTTCCACGGTAAATATTTGCGCGTATGGCATCGGGACGCTGTTGATTGGCAAACTTAGCGACAACCTTGGAGTAAGTGCGAGTCCGGGTGTGATGCGTTATTCTCTACTGGTGTGTCCCGTGGCTTGCGCGTTAAGCGCCTTGCTCTTGTGGCGCGGTAGCCGCGCGTTGAAGTTGCAACGAAAAACAGAACAGCCGAACGTCTAAACCCTTGCCTTAAATTATCAAGAATAGATGCCGCCTCGGATCTTCATTCTGAATCAGCCCAAGACTGGCTGGCTTGAATACGATAATGCGTCGCAGTGACCGAACGCTTATATTATGAGAGTCAAAACCAGTCTGATCCTCATCACACTCCTGATTGCGGTCGTATGTCTTAGTGAGATAGCCGAAGCGGTTTTTCATGACGGTGTGCCGGTCACCTCGCAAGACGTAAAGTTTACGTTTGAGCAGCTGTTGATGAAATATCACTCGCGGACTCGGACTTCGGTTGGTGACAATCTGGAGCAAGTATCGACGCCTGATGCGCACACTGTGGTGTTCGAATTTAAGAGACCATACGCGGTTTTCCTTCAGTTGATTGATGCCAGTAATGCGCCCGTGATGCCGAAGCATTTGTACGACGGAACGGATCCGCTGACAAACCCGCATAACACAAATCCTGTGGGCAGCGGGCCATTCAAGCTTCAGGAGTGGTTGAAGGGCGATCATCTCACGCTCGTGAAGAACGAGCGCTATTTCAAGGCGGGCAAACCATATCTGGATCGCATCGTCTACAAAGTCATGCCTACCGGCGCGCTGGCGACGATCGCGTTCGAACGTGGAGAAGTTGATTATTTACTGGGCGCGTCTCCTCTCGACATTACGCGACTGAAAAACATGCCCGGCGTCGTTGTTAGCGATAAGGGTCGCGAAGGCTTTGCAACTGTCGAAACGCTTATCCCAAATATGACGCGTGCACCTCTGTCAGACTTGCGAGTGCGGCGCGCAATCGCACACGCGATCGATAAACAATTCCTGGTTGATAAGCTTCTGTTCGGACAAGGTATCGCTGCGACAGGGCCGGTCTCACACATGCTCGCCTGGGCTTACAATCCTAACGTGGAGAAGTATGAACACAACGTAGCCCTCGCCAACCAACTGCTCGATGAAACCGGACAGCAACGAGGAGCCGATGGCACACGTTTCCACGTGAAGTTCGTACATGCCGCCTCTTACGCGAAGGTCGCCGAGGCGCTACGCGATCAGTTGCGCGAAGTCGGGATCGCCGTCGATCTTCAACACATGGAGTTTGCCGCTGCTGTTGACGCGGTTTATATCAAAAAAGATTTCGATCTGGGGTTTGCGTCATTCGAGAACGGCCCTGACCCGGATATCGGAGTTAAACGCACGGTCGTCTCCTCAAACATTGGGCCGATTCCTTTTTCCAACGGCGCGGGGTATCGCAATCCGCGCGTGGATGAATTATTCACTCTCGCTGCTTCTGAGTTGGACAAGCAAAAGCGTGCGGCATATTACTTCGAGGCGCAGGACATCCTGGTTAAGGACCTTCCTTATTTCTGGCTCTACGAGCCCAACTCAAGCGCCGCCTACCGCACCGGGTTGCACGGGATGTATGAGTGGAGTGCGAAATCAAATATTTATTTCGCGCAGGATGCCTGGTGGGCCGACGGAGGCCGCCCGGCTCAATCCGGGGCCAGGTTTACGCGTTGGAAAATCTATGTACTCCTGACGTTCATCGCGCTTTCGGCCGTCGTCGGTGCGATTCTCCTTAAGCGAAGGCGACTAAGAGTCTGAGCGTCACGCTGGCTCATCGGGAATTGCGAGGTTGGACCTGGGATCAAGCGCGCGGTTGAGGGCATCGCCGACGGTATTCAGTGCGAGGACGAGAAGTGAAACCGCGAGGGCCGGAAAGAAAATCACCCACCATGCATCGCGCATGAAGTGCTCTCCGTTATGCAGCATGTAACCCCAACTCAGGTAGTTGCTGTCTCCTAGGCCGATAAACTCCAACGCTGCTTCGACCAGGATCACGCCACCCACCATCAATACGATGTTCGTAATTATTATCGGAAGCGCGTTCGGTAAGATGGTGCGAAATAGGATCCGCGCTGGACTGGCTCCCATGGCGCGGGCGGCTTCGACGAAACTTCGTTCCTTAAGTGACATTACTTCTGCCCTGACAAGCCGTGCAGTAGTAGGCCAGTAGGTTACGCTCAACACGACGATCAGGGTCGAAAAGGTTGACCCGAAGAGCGCAGCTATAACGAGGGCCAGAAAAAACCTGGGAGGAATGAGAAAGAGTTCAGTGAGCCGCATTAGTAGATCGTCGACAAGTCCGCCCGCGTAGCCCGCCGTCAGTCCAATCAATACCCCGATGAGTCCGCTTAAGACCGCGACCGTGACGCCAATCGCAATGGAAACTCTGGCGCCATGTACCACGCCGCTAAAGATGTCTCGTCCGAGATCGTCGGTGCCAAACAAATACTCTGCGGATGGAGGGCGCAAACTGTCGTCAGAAGTCCTCTGTGGGTCATGCGTCGCAATCTGCTCGGCGAAGACGGCCGCGAAGGTAAATAACACCAGCAGCGCGATTGCGGCTGGCAGGATAGGTCTGCTTTTCATTCTTCGCCAAATCATCATGATTTTTCGCGCGCGTTTCTCTATTGTCTTCTAACCAGTTTGCTGGTCCGCCCGTAACGGATGCGCGGGTCAAGCGCGGCGTACGTCATGTCCACAATGAAATTCACTAAAATGACGCAAACGGAAATCATAAGGAATAGTCCCATCAGGATTGGGTAATCCCGCATGGCCAGCGCATCAAGCATCAGCCTGCCGAGGCCAGGCCACGCGAAGACTGTCTCGACGAGCACGGCACCGCTCAACAACATCCCAAAGTCGTGGCCGACAACTGTAACAATCGGCAGTAGCGCATTACGCAACGCGTGCCCATACAACACGCGGCCTTCCGACAAACCCTTAGCGCGCGCCGCAATAATAAAGTTTTCACCCAGCACGTTCAGCATTGACGTCCGAGTCAGACGCATGATCTGGGCGACATAGACCACTGCAAGCGTCGTCACCGGCAAGACCAGGTGCCTAAGCACGTCGAGCCCGTACCCAAGGCCGGTTAACTCCTGAGTGGACGACGACATATTCTGTGCAGGAAAGAGACCGAGGCGGAGAGCAAACACGATAAGCAGCAAATGTCCTATGGAGAAGGACGGTACCGAGTATCCAACCAAGGCAAAAGCATTTATTGAGCGATCGATCAAGGAGTTCTCTCGACGCGCGGCTTCTACACCAAGCACCACCCCAGCGAAAGAGGAGACAAGAACCGCGCTTGTCGTCAGCAGGAGCGTGGCCGGAATGCGTGCGATGATGACTTGGGTAACTGATTGCTGGTAGCCGAGTGAATATCCTAAGTCTCCGCGGACAACGGTCGATAGATAGATCCAGAGTTGCGTGGCCAACGGTTGATTCAAACCGAATTTCGCCCGAATGAACTCGTAGTACTTCTCGTCACCGCTCTGCCCTGCGAGCAGATGAACCGGGTCTCCGGGAGCCAGATGAATCAAAAGAAAATTAACGACGATTAGGATGAGGATCAGGAGCAGTGATTGAATTGCACGCCTGACGAAGAACCGGGCAGAAAAACGCGGTAGTATCGATGTCACAGTTGCAGGTCTAGTCTCCTTCGACTAGTGCGATCTCTTCGTCGGTTAGGCCATACAGCTCATAAACAATTGATCGATTTGCCGGTCGAGTGAGGCGCACTTGTTTTCGTAGAATGTCTGGTCACGCTCGGAGCGTGCCCCCTCCAGGTGTTCTTTTGCACTGCTAATCTGATCGCCGATGTTGCTCGGGTGCTTCGACTGGAGACACGACGAGTTGCAGGCTGGGACTGGTAGGGTTTGCCCAAAGATCGCAACGAGATGTTTGGCCCGCCCGAAGGCTTCGGCAAAAGGAGGAGATGACATGCCACGCACTATACCAAAGGCCGGGCGACCTCGGCAGCCATCGGTAATGTCGGATGGGAAGATTCCGGAAACGTCGTCATAGCCACCATCAAGCAATCTGGCTACACGGCGCAAATTGTGCCGGGCGGCGGTTCGGATTCAGTGTCTGATGAGATGGATTTGTCGCCGGGTCTTCCGTTGCTTCATCAAGCTCTTGCTGCAAGCGAAGAAAGAAATAAACCGCTCGTCATGGTTTCTCAGCTACTTGGTGCATACCCTGCCAAAGAACGGAGCAAGTCGCTTTCACTGATGCCGTCGTGAAGGTACTCCTGCAGCAGTGTGTGTTTCAAACTTACTCATTGGGTTACGGCTGCACGTTATGGGTCGGGAAAACGAGCGAAAGTCTCCGTCCGACCGTGTTTCTCGTGGGTTAGCACTGCCATTGGTAGCGGCATGATGGTTGCTATCGATCCAGCGTACGACCGATATGTGTGCACGATTTAAACCTGCAAAGGGAGAAAATAATGAATTCAAAAAATAGGAATTTCAAGATGGCAGTCAGCGCCTTTGGTTTAGGGGCGGGATTACTGCTCGGCGCGGGTGCCATCGCGAATGCACAAGGACAGTATGATCCTTATTACGGACAGGGAACTTATAGTGGACGCGACTACGGTCGGCACCAGAAGAATGAGAAGAAAGCAGAGAAGCGCCATCAGAAGCACGAGAAGGAAGCTCTTAAAGCTCATCAGCGTGAGGAGCGTGATGTGTACGGCAATGATAGCGACTTGAGTTATCACCAGCGGCAGGAGCGCGAGGAACTAAAGCGCCACCAGCGGGACGAAAAGAACGCGCGCAAGAGTCACCAGCGCAACGAGCGCAACGACGGCTATTACGGCAATGGTGGTTATAACCGGAATGACGGCTATTACGGCAATGACGACTACAATCGTAACAATGGCGGGTACCGAAACGACGGTTACTACGGCAACGGTTCGAATGTGAGCCAGGCCGCCTTTGACCGGGGCTATCAGGAAGGCCTGCGCGGCGGGCAGAACGACCGCTACAACAACCGCGGATACGATTACCAGAATGACAACGCCTATCGGGACGCCACCGCCGGCTACAACAATCAGTATGGTGACCGCAATTCTTACCGCAATAGTTTCCGTCAAGGTTACCAACGCGGCTATGACGAGGGTTACAACAATCAGAACTCGGGAAGAAGTGGAAGTCGGGGTCGCGATATCCTGGGCACCATCTTCGGCCGTCCGTAAATCTGCTTATGGAGTTAGAAGCTCTAAATGCATTCGGGAGAAGGCGCAAGCTTAGTCAGGCTTGCGCCTTTCTCTATATTGGAACCTGGATGCTGAACTGATCCAGATCAAACTCGGAGAGATTAACAAACTACCGCTCCCGCGCTCGCGCAACAATAGAATCAATGTTTACAAGGGCTACTTTCACAGCCCGCTGTACCGCCGGGCTCAAATCGGCACCCAGTTCATCGTAATCTGAAGGTTCGCAGCCGATCAGAAATACTTTGGGCGGAAGGACGTCCAGGGCCTTGGCTAGAATAAGCACTTTTGCAGGATCGCTGTAGTGGGCGTCCGCCAGCGATTGATGCAGGTCATAAGAAGCCTTTTCTTCCAGCTCCGGCACTTCGGGCTCGATGACGTAGATCGTGCCTGGGGCGCCACCACGATGCATCGTGTCCGCAATAATCAGAAGGTCGTAACCGCTCATCAGTTCCTGAACTAATGCGATACCAGCGATGCCAGCCTCGAATATCGTTACTTTGCTGCCATAGTGGTTAGTCTCAAGTAGTTTCTGAGCAACCGATACGCCGAAGCCATCGTCGCCGCGTAGGACATTTCCTACTCCGGCAACCAGGATTTTCATGGTGCTTCTCCCTTCAGTGCGGATCGTCCTGGGCATACTCTAACCCATAACGCTCGAGCAGAAGTTGTCTGTTGCAGGACAAATAGAGCTTTGCGTCATTGGATCTTGAGGGTATGATAGCCGCCACACGCGAACCGTAGGCATCCCCCGCTTTTATCGTTATCTTTTTGTTCTCACGGAGGGCATGAATGAAGATTGCAATCAGCGGCAAGGGTGGTTCCGGCAAAACTACAATCAGCGCCACACTCACGCGCATCCTTGCCCGCCGCGGATTGCCGGTCCTGGCGATAGACGGTGATCCCAATCCTAATCTAATTCAGGCTCTGGGCCTCGGCCCCGGCGTCGAGACGGCTGCGATTCCGCGCAACGTGGTCGAACGTCGCGAGGACGAGAACGGCCAACAGCGTCACGTGCTTACAACAACAGTTGCGGACATCGTTAGCAAGTATGGCTTGAAGGCGCCTGATGGCGTCACAGTGCTCGTTGGCACTCATATAGATCACGCCGGCGCTGGTTGACTCTGCGGAGCTCACGCTGCCGTGCGCAGCCTCGTCGGCGAGATTGTGAGTAGTTCAAAAGGCATCACGGTGATGGACATGGAAGCGTCCATCGAACATATGAGCCGGGGAACGGTCAGATACGTTGATGCGCTGTTAGTTGTATTGGAGCCTTACTATCGCTCGATGGAAACGGCGGGACGGACTGTGCCGTTGGCACGCGAGCTCGGCATCAAGCAGATATACGGCATCGGCAACAAGCTTCGCAGTCCCGAGGACGGCGAGGCTATCGCGGCCTATTGCCGTAAACATGATTTGGAGCTAATCGCAAAAATTCCATTTGACGACAGTGTGGTGGAGGCAGATCGAACTGGTCGCGCCGTGATTGACTACGACACCACTGCGCCGATTGTCGAAGAGTTATCGCACGTGGCTGATTTTCTGTTACGTGAAGTTAAGGTTAATGGTAACGGAGCGGGAGGGAACTAAGATGCTCGAGAACATGGACACAATGACGATTTGGACTTACTCGCTTATAGCCGGCGCAGTGGTGGTCTTGATTGTGGCTGTGTTGCTGATCATGCTCATCGCCGCGGCTAACCGCGTTGACAAGCATGCTCAACACATTTGGGACGCGGGCAAGCAGATCGCCGGTAACACGGTATCGATCTGGATGTTGAATGTTACAAACCGGGTCGCGGGCCAGATTCTGGAAGGTGCGCTGTCTATTAACAACAGAGCAGCTTCGATTGACACCACTATCGGGGCTCTCGCCGAGGCGCTTGGACCAAAGAGGTAACCACCATGCAACTGCTTACCTGGCTCACTGTCATTTACCTCGTTGTATTGGTCGTGGCGCTGGCCGTCAGCCTGATAGCCATCTTCATTTATCTTTGGAAGATTGGCAGTGCGCTGGCCGCAGTTGAACGCGCGCTCGTGCAAACGAAGACGAATACTGCGCCTTTGCAAGGACACATTGAAGCCATCAACGGCGGACTGGTGGGCGTCAGGGATGGCTTGATTTTGGTCGATGAACATGTGGGTTCAGTGGATGACAGCTTAAATTTTGTTGCCGAGCGATTAGGAATTGGAGAAACGGTCTAGCAAGTAAACCGGAGGATTCATGGAAACTGCAATCATCGTCGTCTGGTCAGTTACCCTCGTTATCGCGCTGATTCTAACCCTCGTGATTCTCAAGCTCGTCTTCCTGATTTTGCGGACCGAGCGAGACATTCTTGAACTGGCGCACATTACGCTACCCGCGGCGCAAGGGATAGAACGCAACACCGCCTTAATTTCAAAATTGGAAACGACTAAAGGCGTAGCCGGAAAAATTCTTAGCGCTGCTATCGCGATTGAAGCCGGTTCGGCATCCATCGCAGAAAAGCTGGCTTCCGTCGGTCGTGCTCTGAAGGAGAAGAGAGGCTAAATATGGAACTAACACTCACAGTGTTAACCGCTCTCCTTGCCGCTGCGTTGTTGATTGCACTCATCATTGCGCTCTTTCTGGTGCTGCGAACCCTCCAATCGGTGCGCAAGTACATCGAGAAGATTAATTGGGGTGTTCGCGCAATCGAAAAAGAGACCGAGATGCTCGCCGGAGTGGAGACGCTCAACGGGGGGCTGACTGCGCTCGCGGGGGGTCTTGAATCTGTCCAGGCACACTTCGGCAATGTAGATCGCAACGTCGGTACGGTCGGAGCTGCTTTGTTGAAATAGAACAGAATGTAGGAATGTCTGAACAAAGTTGATTGAAACATTCGTGGTTTCTTCCCTCCCTTTGGGGTTAGGGGAGGGTGCGAAGCTTGACGCGCACAAGCCCTCTCCCAAAAGGAGAGGGAGAAATGACTTCATATATGGATCACAGTCTGTGCAAGAGGAGTATCAATGGGAGAAATACCAGAGAAACGCGGCGGCGAGGCGGGCAGTCATCTACAGCGAGTGTCGTCAACCGTAGGCCTGCCGGACCAGGTTGGGAATGTCGGTCGCCGGACGATGGAAGAGCTGGCTGAAGACATCGTTGCGTCGCATGGGAAGAGCCAAATGAGTCTCGGCCCGCTGGAGAAAGTCTACGTCTTCTGGCTGGCGGGAATGAGTTGTGATGGCTGCACCGTCTCGGTGAGCGGCGCAACCGAACCAGCGCTGGAGGATTTGTTGACTGGCTCAATCCCAGGAATTCCCCTAGTTATTCTTCACCACTACGTTCTGCAACTGGAATCTGGTGATCACTACATGCAATCGCTATTGAAAGCGGAGCAGGGCTTGCTCGACGGCCCTTACGTGATCGCTTACGAAGGTTCAATTCCTGACGAAAACATGAGCGCTGAGGGCGAGCCATTCGCGGGCGAGGGTTCACTGCCGCTTTGGGCAGCGAGCGATAAACGCCGGCGAATCTCTACGGCGGAATGGGTGAAGCGGCTTGCGCCGGGTGCGGCGGCCATGATTGCCGTGGGCACGTGTGCGACCTGGGGTGGGATCCCAGCGGCATACGGGAACGTCACCGGCTCGATGAGTGTGATGGATTGGCTGGGCGCAGATTACCGCAGTGCATTGGGGCTGCCGGTAATTAACATTCCGGGATGCGCACCGGTGGGTGATAATTTCACCGATGCGGTGCAAGCCATTTTGCTTTTCCTCCAAGGTCTTGGTCCATTACCTGAGTTTGATGAACTTGGCCGTCCGGCTTGGCAGTTTTCTGACACGGTCCATCGCAAATGTGGACGCGCCGGTTTCTATGAAGAAGGCACATTTGCCAAGGAATACGGCGACAAGGAATGTCTAGTTGAAGTTGGCTGCTGGGGGCCCGTCGTTCAGTGCAACATCACGGAGAAGGGCGCGATCGCACACATGGGTGGTTGCATGAATGCCGGCGGACCATGCATCGGCTGCACGATGCCTGGCTTCCCCGATAAGTTTTCACCCTTCTACAAAGCGCCGCCTGGTTCCATGATTTCAAGCTACACCTCGCGCGTGACGGGTTTGATAGTTCGTTCACTGCGTCGCATCAGTCAGCGCGAGCGCAATCGCGAAATTCGTTGGCACGACACAGTGCCCAGCGGCTGGGCCATGCACGATGGCGGCACGTCGTTTACGCACAAAATTCTCGAGTTCTTCTATGAGGCAATGCAGTTTCAAGGCGCCGTCCCACCCGAGAGACAGCCCGGCAAGAAATTTCCTCAGGGACATCAGAGCCTGCCCGATCGTGTTTACGCAGAAGACTATCAAGTTCTTCCCGAGGAGCGGGTAAAAAAGGCGGAGAAAAGAGCCTGAGGAGTTAACACGAAGACTGTAGCAATGGAGAACTCTTAATGTGCTTCAAGAATCTGCCAATTGAATTCGACGCGCAGGGAAACGCGCAACTCATTGGAGGCGTGGCTAATCCCTACGCCTACACGCCCCGAGAAATCAAACGCGACAAGCTCGAGGAACTGCTCGCGCGCAACGGGCACATCAAGGATGTCAGCATCTCGCCGGTGACGCGCGTCGCCGGCGCGCTATCGTTTCACGCTGTGGCTGATCTACAGGAGCGCAAGTTTCTCGAAGCCAACTCGGTTGCCACCATCTTTCGCGGCTACGAAGTGATCTTGAAAGGCCGCGATCCGCGCGACGCGATTTACATTTCCAGCCGTGCCTGCGGTGTCTGTGGTGGGGTTCACTCTACTGCCGCTTGCGAAGCGATTGAGATGGCCTTCGGGATTTCGCCTCCGCCGCTCGGCACGGTGCTTCGCAATATTGCCCTTTCGCTCGACTTTCTCTACGACCATCCCCTCCATCTCTTCTTGCTCGCCGGGCCTGACTACTCCCAAGTCGTGGTTCAGGCAACCAGTCCCGCTATGTGGGAGAAGGCTCAAGTCACAGAGGCTCCCAACGCGGAGGTTCATCAATTCAAGACTATCGGCGACATCATGAAGGGGCTTAACCCGCTTTCAGGCAAGTTATACCTCGACGGTCTTAAGATGACGCGCACGCCCCGCGAGGCCTATTCGGTGCTCTTCGGCAAGTATCCACATCCCCAGACAGTCGTTCCTGGCGGCATGGCCAGCACGGTGACTATCACTGACTTCAACGAAACTTACACGCGGCTGCAAAAGATGATCGACTGGACCAAGCGTATGATCCTGCTCTGGGACGATCTCACGGAGTTTTTCTACGACTACAACCCTGAATACAAAAAGGTCGGCGCGCGCGATAAAAACATGATCGACCTGGGGATGTGGGACGACGAAAACTCTTATGATGCAACTTATGCCCGTTGCAACGACTGGGGAGAAGCCCGCTGGGCGACTCCGGGCGTTGTGATCGACGGTAAGTTGGTCACAACAAAACTACAGCAGATCAATCTCGGGCTCGAAGAGTTTGTCGAGCATTCTTATTACGAGAACTGGAGTCAGAATGGCGTCCGTTTCAAGACAGACCCATCAGGAGCGCCGCTCTCGCCGAATCATCCGTGGAATAAAGAGACAATGCCTAAGCCCTCGAAAGAGAGCTGGAAGGATCGCTATACATGGAGTACGGCGCCCCGTTGGGACCGACAAGTGGTAGAGGCTGGAGCCTACGCGCGCATCTGGACCACTGCCGCAGCCGGCAAGATGCCGAAGAACCGTTTTCTTGAGTCCACCGGTCACAGCCTCAAGATTAATATGCCGAAGACGATGTTGCCGGAGATGGATTTCGAGTGGAAGATTCCCGAGGTCTGGAACGCGTTTGAACGCAACCGCGCCCGCGCTTACTGCATGGGCTATAACCTGATGGTCGCGTACACGATGGTGCTAAAGGCCTTCGATTATTTGCGGAAGGGTGAAGACAAGGTGAGCACCAAGTTCGAAACGCCCCAGGATGAAAGAATCGGCGTTGGCTTTTGGGGCGCGGGTCGCGGATACCTCTCCCATCACCTTACTCTCGACAAGGGTGTCATAACTAACTACCAAATCGTTACGCCTTCAACCTTCAATGCCTCGCCGCATGACCCGTTTGGCAACCCCGGCCCTTATGAAGAGGCGGTGCTGAATACTCCTATCATCGAAGACTATTCAAAGCCGGAAGAATTCACCGGCGTTGACATGCTTCGGGCGATTCGCAGTTTTGACCCTTGCATGCCATGTACAACGCATATTTATGGCGGCGAGCGTGAGATCGTGCGCGAGGTCAATACCTGCGCTTGCAGTGCGGAAGGCTGAAGCGATTGAGGAATGCGGATTCGGGTTGCGGAGTAGCAAGCCGACGGCACCTTCAGTTGTTTCCTGAATCCGCGTTCAGCAATCCGAAATCCGCAATGAAGATGGTTTTAGTCTCAGGCATAGGTTATTCCAACCTCGGCGACATGTCCTTCGGTCGCGTTCTGCTCTCAACTCTCGCTGAAATGGACTGGCCGGCCCACGTTCACGTTGAAGACTTGAACTATGGCCCTATCATGATTTATCAGACCCTGGAAGCTTCGCCATTCAAGTACGACAAGGTAGTCTTAGTGGCGGCAGCTAAGCGAGAGCGCAAGCCGGGAACCCTGGAGATTTATCGTTGGAATGGAAAACTTCCGGAAGATGCGGAAATACAGGCTCGCATCGAAGAGGCAATTACCGGCGTTATTGATCTGGATAACCTGCTCATCGTTTGCAAACATTTCGGCGTATTGCCTGACAACGTGACAATTGTGGAAATAGAGCCCCAGAGTAGCGAATGGGGTTTGGAGTTTACCCCCGTAGTTGCCGCCAGGGTCGTTGAGGCTGTCCAGGCTGTCAGAGACCGAGCCTTAGCCCCGTGACGTAAATGAGTGAAATAAACACTGAGGAGCGTGAGGGAGAGGAACTGGTTGCTCGGCTCAACTCATTGTTAGAAGAGCTTGAGCAATATCCAGACACTGAGGTGCGTGAGAAGGCGCTCGAACTTGTGCAAATAATACTTAGACTTTACGGCGAGTCTCTTCGGCGCATGATCGCAACATTCGAAGCAGAGCCGCAGCGCGACCAAATTCTGGGCCGGATGGCGAACGATGAAGTCATTCGCTCGATTCTGCTTATTCATGACCTCATGCCAGTTAATTTATACGACCGGGTAGCGGGGAAACTAAATGATCTTCGTCCCTACCTTGTCTCCCAAGGTTGCGATGTTGAACTGCTTGGAATTGATGACGCCCGGGCACGAATGCGCTTGATGCGTAGCGGCAAGGGCGCTCCCCCTATCGCGGTTCTCAAAGCCGATATTGAAAATGCATTGAGCGAGGTCGCGCCTGATCTGGCTGGGATCGAGATCGAAGGGTTGTCCGAAAAGATAGAGGCTACGGCAAAGGTGGCAGCTGCTCTTGGCCGCATGATCGAAAAGCCGCAGCAAGGCTCCAAACCGGCGCTTGTGCAGATTAAGAGACGACAGGCAGAGATCAGCTCGCGCGAAAATACCTGGGTGCCAGTGATCCGGTCCCAGAGTATCGAAGATGGAGAGTTTAAGATCGTCAGCTACGAAGACATTAACGTGCTGATCATGAATCTCGATGGCGAGTTTTACGCTTACCAGAACGCTTGCGCAGACGGCGGACGGCCATTGGATGATTCACTCTTTCAAAGCCCAATGCTCAATTGTTCGTGTCACGGCTATGGTTATGATCTGCGCCGAGGCAATTGCATCGAACGTCCCGATCTTAAACTTACTTCAGTCCCGGTGAATCTCGAGGATCAGAAAGTGAGAATCGGACTACAACGAGAATCGGTGTGATAGCGAAATCGATACATGTTCTCCTTGGATATCTAGAATAAACATGTCAGACGACTCGAAAGAATATGCGTTTCAGCGTGATCTTGGTCCTGAGATCGAAGATCTGAAATCTCGTGATGAGATCTTGCAAGTGATGTACTGGATGACCGGTGAAGGATTAGGAAGCGAGTTTTCTACGGCCGATCTTCAGAAATTTCTTCCGAGCGAACAAGCTGTGCTCAGCCGCGACCTTGAGTTACTGGTCTCAAGTGGACTGCTGGAGTCGAGAGAGGGCAAGTTTTCGCTGACGGAACCTGGGAAGGCAGAAGGTGGACGGCGCTTCGCGGACGAATTTGAGTCGATGATAAAACCGGGGCATTTCGAGTGTGATGAGCCGGACTGTGATTGCCATAACGCCGATACAACTGGCGACGTCTGCAAGCGTTTGTCGTCCGCTTATGCGAATTAGTTGTGACGAAATGAAAGACAGAATGATTAGAAGAGACGGTGATGGCGACATCCTGAAGGGTGTGGCGGCTGGTGTCGTAGGCGGATTCGTCGCTGCGGCGGTGATGAATCAGTTTCAAGCATTTTTGAGCAAGCTTGTTGGAAACTCCGAACGATCGCATGGGGCGCAATCCTTGCAGCAAGGCTCTCCGGTGGTTGGCGTCGGACGTGAACTGAAGGAGGAGGGTAAGGACTCTGAGGATGATGACGCTGCCGAACGACTTGCCAATGCCATAGCCGTGGGTATTTCGGGGCGGGAGCTGACCGAAAGTCAGAAGGACGTTGCGGGAACCGCGTTCCACTATGCGATGGGAATAACGTCTGGCGCACTGTATGGAGTTGCCGCTGAGATTACTCCGGTAGTTAAGGTAGGCGCAGGCATTCCATTCGGCGCTGCCGTATGGCTGATTGCTGACGAGGGGATCGTGCCTGCTGCTGGACTATCAAAATCACCCGACGAATATCCACCGTCCATTCATGCTTACGCGCTAGCTTCGCATCTGGTTTTTGGACTTACTACCGAACTAGTACGACGAGCTGTGAGACAGGCCCTCTGATCTATGGTTACTCGCTCTGAAATACTGGTACGAGGCATCGTGCAGGGCGTGGGCTTCCGGCCTTTCGTTTACTTGCAAGCCAGCCGTCGTGACTTGCGGGGAAGCGTGCGCAATAACACAGCCGGCGTTTTGATTGAAGTTGAGGGAACGCACGGCGACATTGAGAAATTTGTTAGCGACCTTGAGTTAAATGCTCCGCCGCTTTCCACGATTGAATCCGTTGAATGCAATCACAACCTGACCCCCGCCGACTACTCAGACTTTGTCATTCTGGAAAGTTCTCATCATGCTCCGGCTGGAGAGCAGTTTGTTCCGATTTCCGCGGACGTTGGCACCTGCGACGCCTGCCTGAAAGAATTGTTTGACCCGGAAGACCGGCGCTACCAGTATCCTTTCATTAACTGCACCAATTGCGGTCCGCGCTTCACGATTATCGAGGACATTCCTTACGACCGCGCTCAAACCACGATGCGCCATTTTGAGATGTGCGCCGAGTGCCGCGCTGAGTACGAAGCTCCGCTGAATCGCCGTTTTCATGCCGAGCCGACTGCGTGTCCGGCTTGCGGCCCACAACTGAACTTGCTGGAATCAGATGAAGAATCCAAACGTGAAGAGCACTTAGACGTCGTTCGTCAAGCGCGATTGCTTTTGCTGGAAGGAGATATTCTAGCGATCAAGGGGATCGGTGGCTTTCATCTGGCCTGCGACGCTCTCAACGCTGAGGCGGTCGAAAAATTAAGACAACGAAAGTATCGCGAGGACAGACCGTTTGCAATGATGGCCGCTTCGGTTGCGCTCATCCGGCAACACTGTGTGGTTTCGAAGCTAGAAGAGCAGCTACTCTTATCGGAGCGCCGGCCCATAGTGCTGCTGGAAAGGCGGCCGGATTGTAAAATCTCAAGCGCGGTCGCCCCCCGCATCAATGCGCTTGGATTCATGTTGCCATATTCGCCACTTCACCATTTGCTGCTCAAGGATCTGAATCGTCCGTTCGTCATGACCAGCGGCAACATGTCAGACGAACCAATTTGTTTTGACGATTCCCAGGCGATTACGCGACTGAGCACGATTGCGGATCACTTTCTGCTGCATGACCGCCGGATTCACATGCGCACCGATGATTCAGTCGCGCGTGTGCACGATGGCCGCGAGATGATCTTGCGGCGGTCGCGTGGGTACGCGCCGGCGCCGATCAAGACTGCATTCAAATTTGAACAGCAGGTATTGGCGTGCGGGGCGGAACTAAAAAACACATTCTGTCTTGGGCGCAATAATAACGCGTTCATTAGCCACCATATTGGCGACCTGGAAAACCTGGAGACGCTGCGTTCGTTCACACAAGGAATTGAGCACTTCAAACGGCTCTTTCATTTGCATCCTGAAGTCGTCGCGTATGATCTGCACCCGGAATACCTTTCGACAAAGTACGCCCTGGCGCTCGACGAGATCGGAAACAGGATCGGCGTGCAGCATCATCACGCGCACATAGCGAGTTGCATGGCGGACAATAAGATCGACGGCGAAGTGATTGGCGTAGCGCTGGATGGACTCGGCTTTGGCACGGACGGTCGACTCTGGGGCGGGGAATTCCTGGTGGCGAACTTGGTTGAAGCCGAACGTATCGGGCACTTGGCTTATGTGCCAATGCCCGGAGCCGCGAAAGCGATACGCGAGCCCTGGCGCATGGCTGCCGTTTACCTGCAGCACGCGTTTGGCGATCAGTTGATAAACCTGCAGCTGCCGCTGGTTAGAGAACTGAACTACCGCGGCTGGCCTGCGCTTCGCAGTATGGTGGCGAGTGGCACTAACTGCCCCGAGACTTCCAGCATGGGCCGGCTCTTCGATGCGTTCTCTTGTCTTCTCGGCGTTCGCTCGCTGGTTAACTACGAGGGTCAAGCCGCCATCGAGTTAGAAGCGATCACCGATTGCCACTGCCAGGACGCATATGAATTCCGAGTTAGCGACAGCGGCAGTTTGATTGAAGCTGACGGCGTTATTCATTCCGCGGTTCTGGATTTGCTCCAAGGGATTCCTCGGGCGATTGTTTCTGCCAGATTTCATAATGCGGTAGCGCGTTTAATCGTTTTGATGGCAGAAAAAATCAGGCAGGAGCGAAAGTTGAACAGAATTGCACTGTCGGGCGGCGTGTTTCAAAATCTCGTGCTACTAACACAAACAAAACGATTGTTGAGCGGTGGCGGTTTTGAAGTTTTCACCCACTCGCGAGTGCCGACGAACGATGGCGGAATTTCATTGGGACAGGCAGCGGTTGCCAATGCGCGAATCAAGTCAGGGAGGACGAACTAAATGTGTCTGGCCATACCGGGGAAGATCGTGGAAATCGTTGATCAGGAGAATCGCATCGCTAAGGTTGAAGTGGGCGGAGTCAGGCGCAACGTCAATATCGGAATGCTGGACGAAGATGAAGCGCGGGTGGGCGACTATGTATTGATTCACGTTGGGTTCGCGATGAGCAAGGTTGATGAAAAAGAGGCGGAAGAGACATTGCGCGTGCTGAAAGAGATTGGAGAGTTTGATTTGGAGTTTGAGCAATTCAAAACCGTGGTGGAGTAGAGACTGAAATCGCAGCATTTTTATGTTGGTCTTTGGTTTTCGGGTTTTTGGTAATTGAAACTGGAAACCCACAGCAAAAACCAAAGACCAAAGACCAAGACCAGGGGCCAAAGACCAATGGACCCAAACCAATAACGGACCACTGACCACTTACAAAAATTATGAGCAAACCCGCTATCGACGACTTCTCTCGTTCCTTCTATCCGTTTCTACACGACGAGCAGAAGCGGCCGGAGGATTTGATGGAGGAAATGACCTTCTCCTTACTGCAGAAGGTCCGCGAGAGCGTCGAGGTAAAGACCAGCTTTTTCGAGGCCAACAAAGAAACAATAATCGCCGCCTCGCTTCATCTGGCCCAGGCATTTCATCGCGGACACAAGCTGCTTGTTTGCGGCAACGGCGGATCGGCGACCGATGCGCAGCACGTCGCGGTCGAATTCATGCACCCGATCACGGTGGGACGAAAAGCGCTGCCCGCTATGTGTTTGTCGAATGATATGGCGATGGTCACTGCGGTTGCCAATGATGTTGGCTTCGATGACGTTTTCAGTCGCCAGATCATTGCGCTTGGTTCCGAAGGCGATGTGTTGTTGGGAATCTCAACCAGCGGCAACTCGGAAAATCTCATGCATGCGTTCGCCACCGCGCGACGGATGAAACTCGGAACGATGGGATTCGCAGGCGATCAAGGCGGCAAGATGGCGGCGGCGGGCGACGAATTGATTGACTACTGTTTGACCGTGCCGACTTCGAGCATTCATCGTATTCAGGAATCACATGTCGCGCTTTATCACATCATGTGGGACCTGGTGCACACGTTTTTGCAAAGTAAGTCGCTGGTCGAGGAAGAGTCCAGGGTCCAAAGTCCAAAGTCCAAAGTCTAGGAACTTAACCGGACTTCAGATCTCCAGCCTTCGCCTAAAAGGGGTTGCTATGAAATTCATAGATGAATACAGGCAAAGCGATCTGGCGCTTAAGCTGGCTGATCAAATTGCGCGCTTGACGACGAAACCACTGAAGTTGATGGAAGTATGCGGCGGCCATACGCATACGATTTTCAAGTACGGCATCGAGGATTTGCTGCCGCGGAACATCGAGATGATCCACGGTCCAGGCTGTCCCGTCTGCGTCATTCCTCTGGGTCGCGTTGACGATGCAATCTCAATTGCGCAACAGCCGAATGTAATCTTCACAACTTTCGGCGACGCCATGCGCGTGCCAGGTTCCAGGACAAGTCTGCTGGACGCAAAAGCTTCAGGCGCCGATGTGCGCATGGTCTATTCGCCTCTCGATGCGTTGAAGATTGCGAAAAAAAATCCGGACAAGTCGGTGGTATTTCTGGGGTTGGGTTTTGAAACTACAGCGCCTTCCAGCGCCATGACTGTGCTGCAAGCAGCGAAGGAGAACGTCGAGAACTTTAGTTTATTCTGCAATCACATCACGATCATTCCGGCGTTGAAGGCGATGCTCGATTCGCCAGATTTGAAGCTGGATGGCTTTGTCGGGCCGGGGCACGTAAGCACTGTGATCGGAACGCGCTGCTATGATTTCGTGCCGCGCGACTATGGCAAACCAATAGTTGTCACCGGGTTTGAGCCGCTGGATATTCTGCAGTCAGTCTTCATGATCGTAGAACAGGTTGTAGAGGGCCGCGCGGAAGTTGAAAACCAATACGCGCGCGTGGTCAATCATGAAGGCAACAAACGCGCGCTCGAAGCTTTGTTTGAAGTGTTCGAGCCGCGCGAATTTTTCGAATGGCGGGGCCTGGGCTCGATCGCGCATAGCGGCATGCGTTTGCGCGCCAAATATGCGGCGTTCGATGCAGAGTTAAAGTTCAGCGTCCCCGGACTACGGATTGCCGATCCGAAGGCGTGCCAGTGTGGGGAGATTTTGAAGGGCGTGAAGAAGCCCTGGGAGTGTAAGGTTTTTGGGACTGCTTGCACGCCGGAAACGCCGATCGGTTCATGCATGGTGTCGTCGGAGGGTGCGTGCGCGGCTTATTACAATTTCGGCCGGCTCTCAAAGATTGCCGAACGCTCGAGCGCTGCGCCGGCGTGACCATACTTCTGGAAGCTCAGAAGAACAAGGGATGATTCAGGAATCAAAACCTCATGGTCGGGAAGGGTGGCTTGCCCCCGCTCTGATTGGATGCCATCCAACCCTGCGGGGGCAAGCCGCCCTTCTCAACCATGAGACTCTTGGACTTGAATTTTTCCAACTGATCTTAAGGCCTATATGGTAGATGAAATAATGAGCTACTAATGTCCAACGTATTCACTCCAACGCCGCTTTTCGAAAGAGTCGAGCGAGCGCGGCGCAGAAAACACAAGTTTCGTGATACGCAAATCACTTTGGCGCACGGCAGCGGCGGCCGTGCGATGCACGATTTGATCGAGGGACTGTTCCTTGAATACCTGCGTAATCCGTATCTCGAAAAGCTTGAAGACCAAGCCGTATTTGAAATCGCAGCGGGGCCAATCGCCGGCCTGAATGGAAACGGAAATGCTCGGACCAAAATTGCTTTTACGACTGATTCGTATGTAGTTGATCCTATTTTCTTTCCTGGCGGTGACATTGGGAAACTTGCCATTCACGGCACCGTCAACGATCTGGCGATGAGCGGCGCGCGTCCACTTTACCTTGCCGCTGGTTTCATTCTCGAAGAAGGATTTCCTATTAACGACTTGAAGCGAATTCTGGCATCAATGCGCGACGCTGCGGCCGAAGCGGGTGTGGCCGTGGTCACAGGGGATACTAAGGTCGTGCAAAAGGGAAGTGCCGACAAGATCTTTATCAACACTGCAGGTGTCGGAGTAGTGGAAGTGCCAGTCAATCTCTCAGCGACGCGGGCCCAGGTAGGCGATAAAGTAATTCTCAGCGGTACACTCGGCGACCACGGCACGACCATCATGATTGCGCGTGGCGAGCTTGAGTTGGAAACAGACATTGAAAGCGATAGCGCGCCGTTGAATTTGCTGGTGCAGGAAATGCTCGACGAAGCAACGAGCGTCGCGGCGCTTGATTCTGTTCACTGCCTGCGTGATCCGACGCGCGGCGGTGCTGCGACTACGCTAAACGAGATCGCTTTAAGTTCAGAGGTCTGCATCGAGATAGAAGAAGAATTAATCCCAGTGCGCGAAGAAGCTAAAGGCGCTTGTGAAATACTGGGCCTCGATCCACTCTACGTTGCCAATGAAGGAAAACTGATCGCCATCGTTGCCGCCGACGTTGCAGAGCGATTAGTTACGCGTATGAAACTGAACCGTTACGGTTCTGGAGCTTGCATCATCGGAGAAGTGAAACCTGAGCCGCAGGGTATTGTGGCAATGCGCACAGGTTTTGGCGGAAAGCGCATCGTGGACATGTTGGTTGGGGAGCAACTTCCGAGAATCTGTTAAGAACCCGCGATCTGAGATTCAAATGGATCCATCAGTCACATCCGTTGGCGTGTTCGCTTTGCTCGGGCTTGGACTTGTGTTCGGTCTTAAGCACGCCACTGAAGTCGATCACGTGGTAGCTGTTTCCACGATTGTTAGTGAACATCGCAACGTTTTGCGCTCGGCACTGGTGGGCGGTTTGTGGGGCGCGGGACACACGGCTTCGCTCCTGGTTGTCGGTGTGTTGGTGCTTGTATTTCGTGTCACCATTCCAATGCCGGTTACTTACTGGCTGGAATTTGTCGTGGCTATGATGATCATTACGCTGGGAGTGCTGGCAGTCGTGCGAGTGCTGCGCAAACGTCCTGATATTCACTTGCA
This sequence comes from Pyrinomonadaceae bacterium, assembly GCA_051002775.1. Taxonomy (GTDB): domain Bacteria; phylum Acidobacteriota; class Blastocatellia; order Pyrinomonadales; family Pyrinomonadaceae; genus PSRF01. The sequence goes on from JBPCLZ010000044.1 coordinate 38,875, forward strand.
CCGCCACAGTCATGACGGCCAGTCGCATGTGCACATTCACTTTCATGAGCAGGGAAGCGAACATGAGACTGAATCGAGGGCAGCGAACACGCCGCATTCACACGCAACTTCTCAAGTTGGTTTGAAACCCTTGTTGGTTGGGGCGATACACGGCCTGGCGGGCTCGGCAGCACTAACGCTGTTGGTGCTGGCGCAGACTCAATCCTTGTCTTTGGGATTTCTTTATCTGGCGGTGTTCGGTATTGGCTCAACAATCGGAATGCTTGTAATGTCCGGCCTGATCGGATTGCCGTTCGCGCTTAGTGGCCGAGGCCTTACGAGTATCAACTATGGGTTGCAAGCGGCTGGCGGTTGTCTGAGCGTTGCGTTCGGACTTTGGTACGCTTACGCGACGGCTTTCAGATTCCACTAAACTGCTTTCAAAGACTAACTCAGAGACTATCTGCATTGTGGGTCAACTAATACAGAACCGGAAGCGGTAGCGACCGGATCGGTGCAGTGGTGAGTTCAACGTCACTGTAAGCTTACCGCGGATTCATTGAGGGGAAGGGATTATTTAGCGCGAGTCCGACCCGGTCGCTACTGCTCCCGGTTCTGTATTCGTCGACCCACGACAATCCGAGCTCGGGCACGACGCCAATCTAACTCGCGTACCTCTCGTCTACCGTCACTACGAAAACCAGCGTACCGACAAGTCCAATAATACCCGCCACTACGAACGGCACCTCCGGCGCGATTCTCCACAGCAGACCGCCAACTGCCGCGGCCGGTGTAATCGATAAACTTCGCACCAGGTAATAAAGCCCGACCGATCGTGCGCGGACATTCTCTTGCGCGAAATCGACGATCATGGCTTTACGCGAAGGCTCACCAATTTCGCGCAGGCCACCGATGATGAAAGCAAGAACCAATAGAGTAAAGCTCGACGCCGCGATTACCGCTAGAGGGAAGAGTGCAAAACTCAGGAACGTGACGATCACAAATGGTTTACGGCCTATCCGATCCGCGATCTTCCCCGCCGGAATGTAAACGATGATCGAAGTAATCATTTGAATGGCGACCAAAGTTCCATAGCGCGCCACGCTAAAATGCTGGACGTTGGTTACATAAAGAATCGTGATCACTCCGGTCATGCCTTCGCAGGCTCTGATAATCACGTCGGAAACGAGCAGGCGTTTTAATCCACTGTGAAAAGATCGCCAAACCGCAACTATCCCTGTCGTTCGTGACGTCTGAATAGTTATGTTGACTTTCAACAGAAGCAATACCGTCAGCGCCGCAAGCAGCAGCGTGATTATCAGGCCGATGTGGATTCCTTTGATGATACCCAACGAGGCGATCAGGGCCCCACCAGCGAGCGGCGCAATAACAATTGGCACTCGTTTAAGAATGGATTGCATCGTGAAACCCATCGCGCGGCGTTCGCGCGGAAGCGCATCGCCAATAACGGCAAAGATTGCCGGTGATGCCATGCTTTGCCAGGCCATCACCAGGGCAAGACCAAGAAACAGAAAAGGCCAGGAGGGACTGAAGAGATAAACAAGATAGCCGCCTGAAGCTATGCCCACGAAGATGAGGAAAGCGCGGCGGCGTCCCAGATGGTCGGCGAGCCAGCCGCCGGGATACTGATAGATTGCGTCAAAAAAATCTTGCGCCGTCCCAAACAGGCCAACGATGAATGTGGTCGCGCCCAACGCCTCGAGATATTTCGGAAGAAACTTTTTCCACAGTTCTTCGCCCAGGCCGAGCAGAAAAACTGCGGCCGAGGCAATCGAAACATTTCGTTCGAGACTGAGAAAATCCGTTAGGCTTTCGCGCCTGGTCACGGTGTAGTCTATTGGCCGATGGGTGGATCGGTTACGGTGGCTGCTTGAGTTGAATTCACGTGAATTGTGTTGCTGTTAGAGTCGAGAAAAAAGTGGTTCTTGCCCGTAGCGCCGACGCCCTCGGTCACCTGCGGATCCGCGTTGACCGCAAAGCCGGGCTGGGCGGTGGTTGATTTCGGAGTCACCCGCATGACGTACACATAGCCGTCTACGACTGGAGTGGTGCCCGCAAAACGACTGTCGAGCAGTCCCTCCTTGAGCATCTCATCGAAGGTCCCGAAGGCAGCTCGTTGATGCGAGTTGTAATAAAGCATCTGTTGTTCGGCGATCGTTTTGAGTGTCTTGATGGCCGCAGCCTCATTGGCGGATCTGACGGCGGCCTTCCAGCCAGTCACACCTACGGCGATCAGAATGCCGATGATGGCGATCACGATCATCAGCTCGATTAACGAAAAGCCCTTTTGATTATTTCGATAATTACTATTGCGTTTCATAACTTCTCCTTGCTCGCTTAAACGCCGCAACGGTTGTGGAGTTCCCTGAATGCAGTACCCGCAGGCGGCGATTTCAGACGAGTCTGGGCAAGTTTACTACATGAGACTGGCGACGTCATGTTACGTGGCACGGACTTTAGTCTGTGGCGGCTGAGTTGGCACAGACTAAGTCTGAACCAACGGCCGTGGTGACTAGATTGTGAATGCCTCGACGGCACAGACTATAAAGTCTATGCCATGGTCTGTTGGATTTTCAGGGTGCGATGCCGCGGCGCAGCATGTAGAATGAGGTCGTTTCGACCCCTGGTGACTACTGAATGAGACGCCTTGAACCGATAAGCAGCCAGCAAGCAGCCACGGCGTTAGACGCCGTTGAGAAGATCAACCGGCTACAAGCAGCGATTGAAACTGTCATCAAAGGCAAGCCTGAAGCAGTACGCCTCGGCATTGTCGGCTTGATTGCGGGCGGCCATCTGCTGATTGAGGATGTGCCGGGCGTCGGTAAGACGACCCTGGCCCATGCGATGGCGCGCGCACTGCGTTGCAACTTTCAGCGCATACAGTTTACGTCTGATCTGTTACCCTCGGATGTAATTGGGCTCTCCGTTTACAACCAACACACCGCAGTCTTTGAATGGAAGCCGGGACCTATCTTTGCCAACGTCGTGCTGGCGGACGAAATCAATCGCACTACGCCAAAAACGCAATCGGCGTTGCTCGAAGCGATGGCCGAACGACACGTTACTGCCGAAGGAGTAACGCACCCTTTGCCGGTGCCGTTTATTGTCCTGGCAACGCAAAACCCGATCGAGCACCATGGCACTTACCCGCTGCCGGAATCGCAACTCGATCGCTTCATGTTGCGACTGCGCATCGGTTATCCCTCTACTGAGGACGAAAAACAAATTCTGCGCGATCGCGAGTACCGGGATCCATTAGAAGAGCTGCAACCGGTCATGACGGCAGCGGAGATCGTTGAACTACAACGCAGCGTAAGTGAAGTTTCGGTTGACGATGCGCTGGTGGAATACCTAATGCGCATTGTCGCCGCCACACGTGAATCTGAAATGCTTGATCTGGGCGTCAGCCCACGCGCTACGCTCGCTTTGTTTCGGGCCGCCCAGGCCTTAGCTCTTTCCGAGGAACGGTCCTATTGCATTCCGGACGACATTAAACGTCTTGTCATCCCCACGTTCGCGCATCGCATTCTCGTGAGTACACGGTTCTCGTCATCCCTGCGACGCAGTGAAGAAGCGGAAGCCGTCCTGCGCGAGATTATGAAGACCGTAAGCGTGCCGCTGTAGGAAGGATGAAGGCGGAAGGATGAAGGATGAAAGAGGGGAACAGCAACGAAAGTCAGCAGTTCAATAAAACTTCATCCCTCATCCTTCATCCCTCATCCTTCGCAAAGTGGCGCAACGCTATCTTCGGCACTCTTCTTGTCCTAGCCGGTCTTACCTCTGCTGCAGTTACAATTCTTGCGAGCCGAGCTGAAAGCACAACCTTATCAGCTGCGGCGGCCATCCTGTCGCTCGTCATCGCGCTCCTAATGCTGATTTTCATCGTCCCCCGGCTGGCAAAATCCGCCCGTCTGGAGGTCACGCGACTAGATCTGCCGCTTGAAATCACCGGCGGCGGCGGCATTTTCCTTTTGATTCTCGGCATTGTCGGCTTCGCGGCGTGGAACACCGGAAACAATTTGTTATTCCTGGTTTTCTCGCTGCTGTGCTCAACTCTCTTTGTCGGCGGGGCAGCGGCGCGAGCAGCGTTGCGCGACCTGATAGTGTCGGCGCGTTTTCCCGATCACATTTTCGCAGCCGATGCCGCGCCCGTGATCGTCACGCTAAAAAACGCCAAACGTCTGTTGCCTTCTTTCTCGATTCTGATCGCGGCCCGTGGGCCCTCCGACGCAGGACCACAGCATCGAAAGCGGCGCTTACCACGTTTCTCAAAACGATCGCTGGCTTACTTCACTTACGTGCCGCATCATGCAGCCGCGGAGCAACGAGTTGAGCAGGTATTTCCCAGGCGCGGCCACGTGCTGATAACAGGATTCGAATTATCGACCTTATTCCCATTTGGATTTTTTCGATTTCGCCGGCGACTGCGGGCGCGCGACGTTGACATTGTTGTGTATCCAAAGCCAGAAGTTATCGGCGATGAGTTGCATCTGCTGCCGACATTTGCGGGCCGAACAGTTTCATCAAGGCGTGGCACGGGACAGGACCTTTTTTCGCTGCGCGACTATCAGCCGCAGGACGATTTGCGGCACATCGATTGGAAGGCGACCGCGCGGTCCCGTCAACTAACGGTTCGCGAATTTACCGCGGAAGATGAGCGACGCATTACGATCATCCTCGATACCAACGAGCCTGATGGTTCGGACCCCGAAGAATTCGATATTAGGTTTGAGCGAGGAGTCGTTCAGGTCGCCTCGCTCCTAAAACATTTCATCGATGAGCGCGCCGAAGTGAGATTGATGTTGGGCGATGATCTCGGGCCTTATGGGACGGGCGTAAACCATCTCTACGCGTGCTTGCGCAGGCTGGCATTGGTGAAGGCGACAGAGGAAAACGGGCAGACAGAAGTGTTGAGCTCGGTCGTCGACGTGGACCAGAGACAGAGTGTCCTGAACGAAGACTACGCAATCATACTCACGGCTGCTGAGCCCGGTTCAATTCCCGCGCAAATTTGGCGCGCTTCGTTTGTCATACACATTTAAGGAACGTCTGAACAAGTCGTTGAAACGTGCGTGGTTTCTTCCCCTCCCTTTGGGAGGGGTTAGGGGAGGGGCGCGAAGCTTGACGCGAAGGGAGATAGAGAACTTTCAGCAGGACTTTGCACAAGAGTTGTAAGGCCTGCGCACATGGGTCGACGAAAACAGAACGGGGAGCAGTAGCGACCGGGTCTGCGTAGCATTGGGTTCAAGGGCATCGGAAGCGAGGAGTTTAGGTTGATTGCATCAGACCTGGAGATTTTTTGTATCGCACGTGCGACCCGGTCGCTACCGCTTCCGGTTCTGTATTCATTGACCCACGGCGAGGTACCCTCACGACGCTATCTGTCGCATCTCGCCTTGCAGGATTCGTGCAGCAGCAATACAGACTCTCAAGAGATGGGACAGGCGAGGACTGAAACAAGTTGCCAGGCTTTATGTCGTAGTGAGTATACGTTCATGACCTTGTAGTGACCGCTGTAATCGTGGCCCTGGTAGAACCAACGCGCTGAATCCTTGCTGGTCAGGACAGCGGTGTTGTCCCAGACGCGAATGCTAACGTGATCGCGACTCAGGGATTCAACCTTCACGTCACCCGAGCTTACGTTTCCGATGAATTCTTCCCTATCATCACCTTCAAACGGATAAGCAAAGAAAAAATCTTCGGCCATTATCTGCCTGAGCGTCTCAGCGTCGCTGCGAACGAGCGCCCTGGCCCAGTTGTCATTCATTTGCCTCAGCAATTGCTCGGTTTCGATCTTTGAGGGTTCGGCGGCTGAGTCGTCAGGCATTGGGGAGTTACTCCTTTTATTGGTGGAGTTAGCGGAATGCTTCTACGCCAGAATGAAAGGGCAGTCAACTATTAATCCGGCTCTTTGCGAATGGCATTGAAAAGAGAGTCGGCCGCGGCTTGGCCGCTGCGAATGCAATCGGGTATGCCAACTCCCGAAAAAGCGTTGCCGGCGAGTGCCAGGCCGGGTAAAGCCGCGACACGCTCGGCTATTTTGTTTATGCGCCCAATGTGCCCAATTTCGTATTGGGGCATTGATTGTCGCCACCGGGAAATCTCGCTGAAGAGGGGCGAGCTTTCAATGTGAAGCAAGTCACGCAGGTCGGCGCGTACTCGCGTCAGCAATTCATCTTCGTCGAGTTCAACCAGCTCGGACTGCAACGCGCCGCCAACAAATGCGCGTAGCAGAGCGCCATCCTGAGGTGCGCGGCCGGCAAACTTTACGCTGCTGAAGGTGCATGCGATCAGAGACCGCTTCTCAACAAAAGGAACAACAAAACCAAACCCATCGAGCGGGTGCGGAACGTCTGCGCGGCGATACGCGAGGTTTATGGTCGCAGTTGACTCGTAGGGAATGTGTTTGAGTCCTGCAGACAGCAGTACATCAGTTTGAGCCAGCAGCGATGAGGCCACATAGGCGGGAACAGCGAGACATATCGCGTCAACAATGATTGCGGGACCATGTTGCGAACGTACCTGCCATTGCATGGATGCTCGGTCCAAATCAATTGCCGTAACCCGCGTCCGCAGCGCTATTCCAATACTTGCAAGTTTGGCGGCCAATCGATCGACCAGGACTTGCATACCGCGATCAAACGAAGCGAACAAACTGTAACGCGCGCCCTGCGTTTGAGATCGGTCTTCGGTGGCGCTGGCGCCTGCCTCGTCCACGCTAACGTTTTGCTTTCGCAGCGCGCGAATTATGCTTCGATGTTTGCGCTCCATTTCAATAAAGCGAGGCATGGTTGCTTGCAGACTGAGCTTTTCGGGGTCGGCCGTGTAAATGCCCCCAACCATGGGTTGGGCCACACGCTCCAGCGCTTCGCGGCCCAGCCTTCGTCTTATGAACTGGGCCAGACTCTCATCAGTTGTGCCGTTTGTATTCAGCCGCGGCAAGACAAGATCAAGCGCCATCCTCGCTTTGCCGGACCAGCTCATGATTTCGCTGTTTATGAAAGGCCGGAAACGCGCCGGCGCGATTAAATGGAACCCTTCCGGTACAGGAACGAGACGACGCCCGCGAACAATGAAACTTCTGCGGTACTCTTTATTGGTGGGTAGTAGATTTGACTCAAGGCCGAGCCGCTGAGCAAGTTCGAGGGTTTCCGGTTTTTCCGTGATGAAAGAATCGGGACCTCGCTCCAGCAGAAAGTCGTCGTGCTGTTGAGTATCGATTACCCCACCGAGTCGCGATCCCGCTTCGAAAATTAATATTTCGAGGGGTTCATTGAACTCGGTGCTGCGCTCGAGTAACCGATGCGCGGCTGAAAGCCCGGCTATGCCGGCGCCAATGATGGCAACGCGTTTCATCTCAATTTAAGAAAGAGTGGCATAGACTTTAGTCTGTGTCTGGTAGGTGGCACAGACTGAAGCCTATGCCACAGCGTCGAAGCCGCAAGGGCCGTCAAACCAATGAGCAGCAACCGGTCGCACAGATATCTGCCCGCACACCGTGCGCCCCGACCCAACGGCGGGGCCTTTCCGGATCAATGCGCTCCATAATGAGTTCGCGAATCATTTTAATAAACGATGGATGCGTGCCGGCTGTTGTAGCACGGGTCATGTTCAAGCCGAGTTCGCGGCAAAGCGCGATCGCTTCAGTATCCAGGTCGTAGATGATTTCCATATGATCCGAGATAAAGCCGATGGGAGAGATGACCACATCCGTGATCCCCGCCGCATGGAGCTCACGTAGGTAGTCGAGAATATCCGGACCCAGCCACGGCGTGGGCGAGCCACTACGGCTTTGGTAGACGAGCCGCCACTGCTCGATGCCCAAAGCGTCTGCAACCAGACGGCCTGCCTCGCCAAGCTGCGCTTCGTAGTCACAGTTTTTCGCCATCGACATGGGAATGCTGTGCGCAGTGAAGGCCAGTTGCGCGTCGCTTCGGCGTTCAACAGGAATTTTGGCGAGTGCCGCGCGCACGTTCTCAACGTTCGCTTCAATGAATAACGGATGATTGTAAAACGCACGAATCTTCTCCACGCGCGGCGCGCCCTCGCCTACGATCTGCCGCGCTTCGGCAATGTTTTCCAAATACTGGCGACAACTTGAATATGAACTGTAAGCGGAAGTCACAAAAGCCAGCGCGTTTGTTATTCGATCATCACGCATTTGCCTGATCGTATCAGCCAACAGTGGATGCCAGTTGCGATTCCCAAAATAGATGGGAAGATTAGGGCCGTTTGTTTCCAGCTCTTCTTTCAGTGCCGCAATCATTTGCCGGTTTTGTTCATTGATAGGACTGACGCCGCCAAACATTTCATAGTGCCTGGCGACCTGAAGCATTCGCTCTCGCGGCACATTCCGTCTGCGCAGCACGTTCTCAAGGAAGGGAATCACATCGTCCATTCCTTCCGGTCCACCAAAGGAAACGAACAGAATTGCGTCGTACGAAGGGTTCATCGAAGTGGCTTTAGGCCGTTTTGGTTAAAGCAATGAAAAGGTTGTATTAAGCCCGCAAAGCGCGGCGTCAGCATAAAGCCTGGGGTGGGGCGAAGCGGAACCCCAGGAGTGTTGACAAATGATGCCAGAGCCCGCGAAGCGGGCGACAGCGGCACATGATGAATAGGGTCTAGCCATTGCGCTATCGCACGCGCCGCGCGCTCGATCTTCTTACCTGATGTCAACCTGGAGTTCCGCTTCGCTCCACCCCAGGCTTTATGCTTTCACCCGCTACGCGGGTTGGGAAAGGTAAGTCTGTGAAACTTGCACTACTTTGCGCTCATCTCGTGGACCATCTCGACCAGCGCGATCACATTCTCCACCGGCGTCTCCGGCAGGATGCCGTGACCCAAATTAAAGATGTGACCGGAACGACCGCCGGCTTGATCCAGAATCAGCTTCGCTTGAGAGCGCAGGTGTTCGCGGTTTGCAAACAATGCTACCGGATCGAGGTTGCCCATCACCGCTTTGTCGTGTCCGGTTCTTTGCCAGCCTTCATCCAGCGGCACGCGCCAATCGATGCCGATAACGCTTCCGCCGGCTTCGCTGATCAGTTTCAAAAGTTCACCTGTGCCAGTGCCAAAATGAATGACCGGCACTTCAGATTTGATGCCAACGATGACGCTACGCGTGTGCGGCAAAACATATTGCCGGTAATCATCGGGGCTAAGACAGCCAACCCAGGAATCAAATAACTGCAAGGCCTGCGCGCCGGCGTTGACCTGCGCATTCAGATATTTCACCAGCGCGCGGGAAAGCAGTGACATCATCGAGTGCCAGGCGCCGCCATCGTTGTACATCAGCGATTTTGTGTGTACGTAGTTTTTTGAACTACCGCCTTCAACGATGTAAGAAGCCAAGGTAAATGGCGCGCCTGCAAAGCCAATTAAAGGAAGGTCGTTACGAAGCGCGCTGCGCGTCTGCCGGATGGCTTCAAATACAAACTCGAGAGCCCCAACCTCCTCCATTTCATTCAATCGGTCAATATCCTTAGCCGCCCGCACTGGGTTGTGAATAACCGGCCCGTCGCCTTTGGTAAACTCCAACTGCAAACCCATCGGCTCGAGGGGCAGCAGAATGTCGGCAAAAATGATCGCCGCGTCAACTCCCAGCCGTTCCGCCGCAGTCACCGTCACTTCGGCTGCCAGCGACGGCGTCTTACATAACTCCAAAAACTCCACCCGCGCCCGTACGTCACGATATTCCTGCATGTAACGCCCTGCCTGGCGCATCAGCCAGATGGGCGTAAACGGAACGGGCTCGCGCCGGCAAGCGCGCATGAAGGGGCTGCTCCGAAGTGCCTCACTAATATTCTCTGACGCGAACGCTTTGTTCATTATTCGGGATGCCAGAACTTTCGCAGCCTGCTACTCGTTCAAGCTTTGTCTCCCCCGGTTGTTTTATTAAATTCGTGCCGCAGTTTTTGGCCGCAAATCAAGATTCAGACTACAATAAAACCGCAAAAGACAGTTAGCGGGCTATTGGCAATAAAGTTGCCACAAGCCGACTGTTTGCGGTGTTTGTTTCCTGAGAGTTGTATTAAATGAGCGGACAAGCCAGAGCTTTAGTAAACTCGATGCCTGACGAAATCGCGACTGCAGCGCTACCGCTCAGCTTCGATGAGGCTTTTACGCTTCATCACCGGGCCGTCTTTCGCACGGCGTGCTCGGTAGTTCGCGATGCGGCGCTGGCCGAAGATATTACGCAGGAAGTATTTCTAAAGCTTTACCGTAATCTTGATTCCAAGCCGGGCGAGGATTTGCTGCGCGCCTGGCTTTTGCGTGTCACTTTGAATGAAGCGCGCAATACTATTCGCGGTCGAACGCGATCGATGGCGCGGGACAACGATTATCATAAAGATACGGCGGGCGACGGTTGGTTTGCGCCAGCCCCCGACGAGGATTACAGTCGCGGCGTAGACATAGAACAAACGCGACGCGCTTTAGATAAGTTGAAAGAACCGATGCGCAGTTGTCTGCTACTGAGGCATCAGGGACTCTCCTATCGCGAAATAGCAGATACGTTGTCGGTAAAAGAGACGAACGTCGGTAGTCTCGTCGCGCGCGGGCGAAAAGAGTTTGCGCGAGTTTACGGGAAAATCGGAGGTAAGTGATGAGCGAGTGTTTGCAAGAAGAGGTTCTGCAAAGTTATTTGGATGGAGAACTGCGTGGCCAGCGGGTGGAGCAGGTGGCGTCTCATCTGACTTTATGCGCCACCTGCACTGCTTTCGCGCGGCAACTCGAACAGGAAAACAATGTGCTGGCGGCGGCGCTTGCGCCTGAGTTTGAATCAGCCGTGCCGAGCGAGCGTTTGCGCGAGCGCATCGAGGCTGCGATAGCATCAGCTCGTGTTGAAGCGGACGCGGCCCATACCTCGGCTTCTGGTCTCCGCGATTGGCTTTCCTCCGTTTCCAATCTATTTGCCTTTACACCGCAGCGCGCGCTGGGCTACGCGAGCCTAATGTTGATTGTTGGTTTTGGCTTGATCATGGGCATGATGCGTTGGCAAACAGTGCCGACGACCTCAACAGATTCGGTGGTCGCAACGGCCACGCCCGCGCCCAGTCCCGCACCAACAACTGCGCCTCCGGTGAATAGTGGGCCGCCTTCGTCAGAACCGAACGGAAGGAAGAGCACTGTTCCCAACGAGCGCCGCCAGCGAGGCAGTGCTATAGCCGCGCGCACCGCGTCGCGGCCAAATGAGAGTCGTGCCAACCACGTAAAGCTTTTGCCGGGCGAGCGTAGTTACCTGCAAACGATTGCCCAATTGGATTCAACTATTAAGGCTGAGAAAGCCACCATGAAGCCGGGTGTGCAGGCCGAATACCAGCGAAATCTGGCATTCGTCGATCGCACGTTGGCGGTAGCGCGTACAGCGGCCAAGAGTAATCCAAACGATCCCGATGCGACCGAATTCATGTTTTCGGCGTATCAAAGCAAAGTCGATTTGCTTAACACAGTTGCGCAAGCTCGCGTCATCGACAAGTAGGATTGAAGTAAGAGCGGTAAGTAACAATGAAGTTTAAAGTAGTCATTATTAGTTTCCTGGTGCTGATGGCGGCAGATCTCGCTTATGCCGCTGTCAAGCGCCCGGTGACGGGCGGTCAGAAAATTGAGCGTTCAATTGCGACTCTGCCGACGGTAGCGGTGTCCGTTTGCGTTGACGCCGGGGACGTAACTGTGCGCGGCTGGGACAAGAATGAAGTGTTAGCGCGTTCGAGCGAGGTGGGCCGCATAGAGCTCAAACGCCCCGCCGCCGGAATGCAAACAGGTGCGGCGACAAAAGTGTTGGTCTGGTTGGCCGACAAGAATGAAAAGCAGGAAGCAAAGAGCGGCTGTCATACTTTTGGCAATATCGAATTGATGGTGCCACACGGCGCATCGATTTATTTGCAAACAGGCGAGGGCTCAATTGATGTTGCCGACGTAGCCTCGGTCTTTGCGCGCTCGGAAACAGGCGACATTTCAATTCAGAAGGCAACGCGCTCGGTCGAAGCGGTCAGCTTTAGCGGCGAGATTTCAGTTGAGAATTCTAACGGCCGCATGGCAATGAAATCCGTCAGCGGCGTGCTGAGTGCCGCCAACCTGCGACCAAACGATCAGAGCGATTGTTTTGAAGCGTCAACCATCAGCGGCGATATCCAGCTCGATGAGGTGGACCATCAACAGGTAACAGTTAAGAGCGCGAACGGCAAGGTTGACCTTTCCGGTCCTTTAGCTCCTCAAGGACGTTATACATTCAATACGACCAGCAGCGACGTGACTTTGAGTTTACCTGCCAATGCGTCGTTCCGGCTCAATGCTCGCGTGGCACGTGACCGCGACATAATTAGCGACTTTCCTTTGAACATTACTATGGAAGATCCAGGTCCTATGGTTCCAAAGAAAGTGAGCCCGGCGTCATCCGAAGTTCCTAAGAAGGCGTCCCCTGCGCCGCCGATGCCAGCAGCCCAGCCGCAAAAGCCGATGGTGGTAACCATCGATCCGAAGGTCCGAGTAATAGTCGATCCGGGAACTGTTAAGTACGTTTACCGCTTGCGGCGAATCAATGCTGTGCATGGAAGCGGTGACGCACTCCTAACCATTGCGTCCTTCAGCGGCACAATCCATTTAAGAGATTCAGGAAACTAGCTTTAGTTGTTGCGAATGGCGCTCATTGCCGCCAGGTGTCGCCCAACTGGGACGCAGTATGTCTTGGGGCCGCGGCCGCCAAAAACAAACCGGAAATAGTCAATTTTTCTGCCACAAACATTTTGCTGCTGGTGTTCTGGTACTAGAAGCAGCGAATTAAGTTTGATTGATAAAACGGAACGAGAGAAAGACATGTTGAATAAAGCACTCATAGCATCAGTAACCATGGCGGCGGCATTGCTCAGCTCGGGTAATTGGCCCGCAGCGTCCGGCCTAGCCGCCCGCGTGGACCAGTTCACGGAACTGCAAAACTTCCTTCCACAAACCAGCACTACCTCCGAAGTGGAACCGCAGCGCGACGAGGTACGAGAGGAGTTTCACCAAAACTATCCGCTCTCGCCGACCGGTCGTGTCAATCTGGAAAACATAAACGGGAACGTCAGCATAACTGTTGCGGACATTAGCGAAGTTCAGGTTAACGCCGTAAAGCGAGCCTACAACCGCGAGCGGCTGGCGGAAGCGAAGATCGAAGTGACTGCAACTGCAGATGCGATTCGTATCAGAACTGACTACCCGGATCGCGATCAGAATTTCACCAACGACGAAAGAGGCCGCTACAACAATCCGGCCACAGTCGACTATCGAATCGTTGTCCCACGCCAGGCGCGGCTTGAATCAATTGCTTTGATCAACGGTTCGCTGGACATCGTTGACGTCGAAGGCGATGTCAAAGCGTCCTCTGTAAATGGCCGGGTGACGGTGCGTGGACTGAAAGGCGAAGCGAAGGTGAACACTGTTAATGGAACAACCGAGGCGACGTTTACGCAACTCGATCCAGCCAAGCCGCTTTCAGTTGGTTCTGTTAATGGAAACGTGGTGGTGGTTATCCCTTCGGACGCGAACGTAATCCTGCGCGCAGAAACGATTCATGGATCGATTCGCAACGACTTTGGACTCAACGTTCGGCATGGCGAATATGTGGGTCACTCGCTGTATGGGCAACTGGGTTCAGGTGGCGCACGGCTCAAGGTCGGCAATGTGAACGGCGCGATCACCATCAAACGCGCTGATGATGGCCGGCCGTTGAGTCCGGTGCAGAGCCTGCTTTCCCAAAAGGACAATGACAAGAATAAGTCCGAGGATATTTCTGACGCCGAAGCAAGAACAACTCATGGCCGCGACATAGCGAATCAGGTGAGGCGTGAAGCAAAGGTCGATGTTGAGAGACTACGAGAGCTCACCCCCGAAATTCAGCGGGAAGTTGAGCGCGCCATGCGCGAGGCAGAGCGCGAGATTCAACGAGCACAACGAGAGGTGGCGCGCGAGACGCGCCGCCAGGTGCACACCGAAAGCCGCAGCGAAGCCCGCGCAAGTGCGCGGGCTCGTGGCGTTGGGTCAAGCAGCCGCTTTGTGAAGACAGAAACGAACACTTTTTCCGTGCCGGCAAACGCGCGGGTAAATGTTTCCACTTACGAGGGACCAATCACGATCCGTGGTTGGGACAAATCGGAAGTTATGTATACGGCAACCAAGCACGGCGAGGACGATACGCAATTAAAGGAACTGCACATCGAGACTGATCAGCAGGGTCCGGCAGTTTCGGTTATAGCCAAATCCGGTGACCAGCGCGGTTGGATCGCTCTTGATGTTTTTGTGCCGCGCAACTCGAGCGTTCATGTTTCGTCGCAAGAGGGACGCCTGGCTTTGCAGGGAGTATCCGGTGAACTAACTCTTCGAACTGTGGAGGGCAGCATCCAGGTAACCGACAGCCAGGGCCAACTAAAAGTCAGCAGCGGCGAGGGCAACATTCGCATTGCAAATTTTGACGGCCAGGCGGACGCACGCACGCCTGAGGGTTCTATCAGTCTCGATGGCAGATTTACTGGTTTGACGGCGCGTACGGGCGAGGGCTCGATTTCGCTCGCCGTGGCGCCGGATGCAAATTTCACTATCGAAACCGACGTCGCAGAAATCACTAACCGTGGTTTGACTATTACCGAAGACGAAGCGCCCTCAAGCCGCACCCGCCGTTGGAAGATCGGACGCGGCGGCACTGTTTTTATTCTTAACGCGGGCGAGGGACAAATCGTGCTGCGGCCACGATAAGAATTGTTTTGTGAAAGGCCTGTATCCCAGCGGGCTTCTGGAACGTTTTTTCGTTTGCTTCGTCTAAGACTTGCGAGTCGCATCGCATTCAAGCGATTTCCAAAAACGCGCAATACCCTTATTCACTACTTCGAACGATTGGGGAACGATTCATGAAGGCCAGTCTACTTACCGTTGTTGCTACGATAATTCTTTGCCTGACCACCGCTTATTCGCAAACCCAGCCACCCCAACCAACAGCGTCACCGAGTCCTGCAGGTTCCCCGGAAGTAAAGGCTGCCGATCCCGGAATTGCTAACAACGCGCCTGCCGACTCTCCGGCCAACGCAAAACCCACCGGTGGTAGGCCGGCACTGACACCAGAAAAAGCGAATCCGGTGCGATTGCCGATATTTGCCAAGCCGCCAGTGATCGATGGGAAGCTTGACGACGAAGTGTGGAAGAATGCCGTTGTACTCAAAGACTTTTATCAGACTCAACCGGGAGACAATATTGCGCCGTCAAAGCCGACCGAAGTGATGCTGGGGCGCGATGAGAGATTTCTTTATGTAGCTTTTCATTGCTTTGACGAACCGGACAAGGTGCGCGCAAATATCTCGAAGCGTGACAACATCTTTAACGATGATTACGTCGGTATTTTGTTCGACACTTTTAACGACAAACGCAAAGCCTACGAATTTGATTTCAACCCACTTGGCATTCAGGCAGACGGCATCTGGACGGAAGGAATGGGCGAAGACTTTAGTCTAGACATCGTGCATGAGTCTAAAGGAATTCTGACCAGCGATGGTACACCATTGAAGTGGCGATACCGTTCAAGTCAATTCGCTATAACGGCGGTAAGGACACGCTCTGGGGCGTACATTTTTGGCGGCGCATTAAGCGGTTTAACAACGAGCTGAATATGTGGATGCCGATGTCGCGCGATGTTTCCAGCTGGCTGGCGCAGGCAGGCCATCTGACGGGCTTTGAAGGCATTTCAACAGAACGCACGCTGGAACTTATTCCCAGCCTGACCATTTCTGAAACAGGGAAACGAAAGGAGCCGGTGACGGTAGCGCAGATTGCGCAGGGCGGTAGGTTTGTTAACGAACCAATAAAGTTGGATCCCGGATTAACGGGAAAGTACAGTCTCACCTCAAAGGTGACGCTCGACTTTGCCGTCAACCCCGATTTTCGCTCAGGTCGAATCGGATCAATTGGTCGTTACCGCAAACCAGCGGTTCCCCATCTTTTTTGCAGAGAAGCGCCCATTCTTCCTTGAAGGCATCGACATTTTCCAAACTCAAATTTTCGCGGTACATACCCGCGCCATTATCGATCCCGACTTTGCCGTCAAGCTCACTGGTAAAGTTAACCGCAACACGTTTGGATTACTGCTGGCGTCCGACAATGGTCCCGGAAACTTCAGTGAAGAGGAGCGCCCGACCGCCAACCCGAGATTACTCGACAAAAATGCCATGGTGGGCATTCTGCGGCTGAAGCATGACATAGGAAACAACAACTCCTTCGTCGGATTTCTGGGCACCTACAAACGCTTTGTCGATGACTATAACTATTTGGGTGGCTTGGATGGCCGCTTTCAAATAGATAAGGTGACGACGTTTAGCTGGCAGTTTTTGACGACGAAATCTCGGCACAAGTTTTTCTATCCTGAAGAAGGAAGGAGGCTTGATCGTAAGGAAGACGGATTCATCTACGCCCTCGATTACAATAAGAACGGCCGTCACTTTGGCTATGACATCGCTCTTGTCGGGCGCACCCTCTACTATACTGCCGACCTTGGTTTCAATCGGCGCCCCAACAGCAATGCCTACACCGGCTTCTTTCGTTACAACTCGGAACCAAAACCAAAGGCCTTCTTAATTTCCTGGCGCGTTTACGACAACATCAGCACCAATTTTGACTGGCAAGGCCATTCACAAAATCACAACAATGAGTCACAGCTGCGGCTTAATTTTCCGCGGCAGACGTATGTCGGTGTAGGACTAGACAAGGGCTACGAGCGTGTCTTCGAAAGCGAGTTTGGACAAAAACGGCAGGACGGGTCGAATTGCGTGGCCAATAACAACTGCACGTTCGCGGGCTTTGACAACGAGCGTTCGAGTTCAAACCATGGCCTTTACACGTTCGCCGGCTCCACGATAAACAAAAAAGTGAACTTCAACTTTTCTATCAATCGTCGTTGGGGCGACCTCGATTTCGATTTTGGCGCCGGACCGCGATTTCCCCGGGTGAGCCAGACTGCGGTCAATGCTGAGAGTGCCGCCGCCAGTGGATTATGTGGCGGCGCTACCCCGCCGGCGGTTTGTAATTCGCCCCTCGATCCGGGGCCGGGCGACTTCTTTCACTTTGACGGTAGGGTCAACTATCAACCGACCACCGCGTTGAGCGCATCGCTGAATTACACCCGGGAACATCTGAAACGCTATGACACCGACAGGTTCGCTTTCATTGAGAACATTGTTTCATTGCGATCCACCTATCAGTTTTCGCGTTTTCTCTTCGCGCGCGGTCGTATCGACTATTCGACGCTCGCCTCGAGTGTGAAAGGCCAGTTCTTGCTGGGCTATACCCCAAATCCCGGCACAGCTTTTTACGTTGGATACAATGACGACATGAGTCGCAACGGTTTTAACCGGTTCTCAGGGGCACTCGAGCCGGGCTTCCGTCGCAACGGTCGCGTCTTCTTCATCAAGATGTCTTACCTGTTCCGCAAGAGCTTCTAGCTTCAGCAAGGCCTGGGTGTCTTCATAAATTCTGTTCCCCTCTCCCCGCTGGCACTGCTCACCGCTTACTGTCCTTGATTGCCTCGGCGTCTATTCGTTCGCAAAACACATGTCGCCTGAGATCTCCGCTGGGTAAGACTGATCCGGGAAACCACCGACGGTCGTGCCATTGAAGTATAGTACGCCGGTCGCTCCTGCATATTTCCCAGTGCTTGCGTTTGGATCAATGATGCCCATGGCAGTCCATACTCCCGTTACAAAGTTGTAAATGTATACGTTGTTGGTCTTCAAGACTCCTTGATTCGTTACGAGCGTCGTCTGGGCAATATAAGAGACAACATTTGGGTCAGGGGTAAAGACGAAAGCAGGATCGTAGACCGTTTCTGTCATTCCGTTGAGGATTCCACCATTCGTGATGTTTCCTGTACTGCCGCCGGTAGTGGGATTCAGAGTGTCAAACCAGTTGCCTTTGGCTTGTTTGCAATTGCTGTTCGATGATTGTGCTGATTTCTCGGCACTCGCGCGCGCTGCCCGCATGCCTATCCAGTGATTGTTGTGTGGTGATTGAGCTGATGCTGTTGGTTCAAGCGAAAATAAACCAAGGCTGAACATGACGGCTGCGAGCGTCATAAGCTTTCTCATCTTTGCGTTCATTGTCATCTCTCCTGTGTTCAGTGTGGCGCTGAAGACTTAGGCATTGATCGAACCTGTCGCAGCGCCAGTTTTACGACAGTTGCCCGGCAGGCACGTTTCACGTGATCTGCTTCTAAATTGACTTTTGGTCCTTCGCATTGCCAACCCGATTTGAGTGCTCGGGCCCAGTTTGAGGTTGATCGAGATCGCCCACTGGCGCCAAATCAAACTGAACCAAGTCCGGCCCCGTCTCCTCAGCAGATTGTGTCCGCGTGTTCCCGACTTCGGCGCTGTCGCGTAAGACGACGGTCGTGCGCCGGCGGAAAGCCGTGATCTCGATGCGACGCTGTGGCTTCATTCTTTGTCTCCTTTTCGGTGTGACACTGCGCTTCGCTGTGTCTATAATCGTGGTCGTTTTTGGACTCCTGTTCGAGGCCCACGCTGGAACCTGGCCTCGGAACATCTCCTCGACCCGCGCACACTAGCTCTCGCTCTCGAGTCGAGTAACGAAAGAACTCCTAAAGAACGGCTAAAAAACCACTAAAGATTGGCCCAATTCGATTCGCCTCCGATCTACCATGCAGAAGCTCCAACACCAGACGCTTTCATTCGGCGACTTCACGTTCGACCTGTCGCGCGGCTGCCTGCTCCGGGGCAACGATGAGGTCAAGCTGCGTCCGAAATCCTTCGCGGTTCTTAAGTATCTGATCGAGAACAGCGGCAGACTGGTGCAGAAGGAGGAACTTATTAGCGCTGTTTGGCCGGACACCGCGGTGACCGACGACTCACTAGTGCAGTGCCTGATCGAAGTGCGGCGGGCGCTCAATGACGTTGGGCAGCGCATAGTCAAGACGGTGCCACGCCGTGGCTACATCTTCGACGCACAAGTAACCGGGTTTGAGCCGGCGGGGCGCGAGCTGGTTTACACGGAAGAAGTTGAGGGCGTACGCATAGCCATCGAGGAAGAGTTGGGAGAGGGTGAAGGCGGCAAAACGCTCGCGCTGCCCTCAGTGCAAAAAGGTCGGACCCGCGTGCTGGCCTTAGGGCTGGCGGGTGCCGCCGTCGCGCTCGCGGCGATCACTCTGGTCTCATATGGCCACCGCCTCGCCCCCGGCGCAGGCCAACCCACGCCGATTCGTTCCATCGCGGTGCTGCCGTTTGCAAATCTTTCAGGCGATCGAGCGCAGGAGTACTTCGCTGATGGGATGACGGAAGCGCTGATCGGCAGGCTGGCGCAACTTGGCTCGCTGAAAGTCATCTCGCGCACTTCGGTTATGCGGTACAAAGGAAGCAATCGATCGCTGCCGGAAATCGCGCGCGAACTAAACGTGGATGCGGTACTCGAAGGAACGGTGCAGCGATCAGGCGAGCGGGTGCGGATCACCGCGAAGTTAATTCAAGCGGTAACCGACTCACCTATGTGGGCACAAGATTACGAACGAGACCTGAGCGACGTGCTGAAGCTGCAAAGCGAAGTGGCGCGTGCAGTCGTCGACGAAATCCACATTCAGGTAACTCCAGATGAACGGACGCGACTGGCCGCTGCTCCCAATATCGATCCACAGGTTCACGATGAATACTTGCTTGGCCGCCATCATCTGCGGACTAACGAAGACGATCTGCGGCAGGCCATCGGACACTTCGAGCGGGCCATTCAACTCGCTCCCGATTACGCGGCGGCTTACGCCGGGTTGTCGAATGCGTGGCTGCAACGAAGCGTCTGGGGAGCGAAAGATCACAAACAAATGATGGAAATGATGCCGCTTGCGCGTGACAACGCATTGAAGGCGGTGAAGCTGGATCCACAGCTCGTTGAGGCGCATATCGCGCTGGGTCAGATCAAAATCTTTGATTGGGACTGGGCAGGCGCGGAAGCTGCGCTCACCCGCGCATTGGAGCTTGATCCGCACAGCGCCGAAGCGCATCGCACTTATGGCGACCTGCTGTCGGCACTGGAACGCCACGCTGAGGCAATCAGAGAAATGCATAGCGCCGAAGAACTGGACCCGCTTTCGTCGGTGACTCAATCACGCTATGCCCGTGCGCTCTACCGCGCCCGCAAATACGAAGAAGCGCTGCCGCATGTGCAGCGAGCGATCGACCTGGATCCCAATCTTGGAAATGTTATGCCATATTGGATACAGGGAAACCTGTACGAACAGATGAACAGACATGATGAGGCTATTGCCAGTCTCAAGAAGGCCCAGTCGCATGGCGGAAACGCTCAGGAGATCTCCGCTGAGATCGCGCGGGTTTACGCGCGCATAGGGAAGCAGAACGAAGCGCGACGGATGCTTGAAGAGTTGAAGGCTACGACCGACCCGGCCAGTTTCTCAAGTTTTGGGGTAGCCAGCGCTTATGCCGCGCTTGGCGATAAGGATGGAGCCTTCAAAGTGCTTTTCCACATGATCGAAGAGCGGAACGTGGCGACCCACATCAAGGCGGATCCTCAGTTTGAGAGCCTTCATTCTGATCCACGCTGGAAAGAATTGCTAAGCCAGATGAATTTCCCTACGGATTAATCGGCTGCCGACGGTCCGTTGCTGACCGCCGACTTCTGACCTCTGACTTCAGAGCTTCGTTGCTCTAACCAAAGCGGATGAGTTGATGGTTGTCCGCAACATCGATCCAAGCAGCGAAACCGTCAACGGTTTGTTGTGGTGACGCAAAGAAACCGTTAAAAACGGTTCGCACTCAGCTTGCAGAATTAAAAACCGGGACCGTGCAAGAGCATTTGACGGTTACCTTTCGCCGTTATGGATTGCCTGAACGCGGCTGATGGACAATGGCTCGCCCTGGGGTAATGACCGCGAGCATCAGTCCACACCGTACCGTTTGGCTGCCGCATCTGGGCGTGGGCGGCCCCCTGGGTTAAGATTGCTTCACATGCAATCGTCACATGAAAAGCTGCATCTAGTTCGGCAGAAACTGTACCGCACCCTTTATGTTGTACCGATCGTCCTGCTGTTGTTAGCCGCTGGTTGCAAGAGCGGTTATCAAGGCTCTGCGCGTGAAAATAAGACAGGGAACAAGGCCGCGCGGCAGGTGAAAACTGCGCGCGTTGAAGAGACTAGTCAAATCCACCTTGTTCGAGTGTTAATGCATGGCGTATACATCCTAAGGTGTTGCATTCTACACACTTAGTTATCAACAGCCATTCCCGCACCTCGCTATCTCCCCCAGTTAACAGATCCCTTTCTCAACCATCAGCTTCTTACGGAGCTCGCCCCCATTGAGCGTATCCACAGAATTCACCGAAGCAGTTCCTGAGGCTCCACTCCTCGTCGATACGATCGGGCAAGGCCGTTACCGGATTGTGCGAAAGCTCGGTCGCGGCGGCATGGGCGCTGTTTACGAAGCAGTCGATCAACGGCTGGGCATCACGGTGGCCTTGAAGGAAACACTGTCAGCGGAGCCTTCGCTGCGCAAACAGTTTGAGCATGAAGCGCGCTTGCTTGCGAGTTTGCAACATCCCGCGTTGCCACGCGTAACGGACCATTTTGTTGAAGGCAATCGCGCCTTTCTGGTGATGCAATTCATCGCCGGCACGGATCTCGCCAGAATCATTGCTCATCAACCGGGACCATTCCCGCGCGATCAAGTGATTGCCTGGGCCGATCAGTTACTCGATGCGCTAATTTATTTGCACTCTCACGACCGCCAGGTCATTCATCGCGACATCAAGCCGCACAATCTGAAACTTACGGCCAACGGTCAAATCGCTCTGCTCGATTTTGGTCTTGCTGAAGTCCGGCGCGCCGATACGTCCGCAACTGCGTCTCAAGCCTTTTTTGGCTACACGCGCCAGTATGCGCCGCTCGAACAGATTGAGGACCGTTGGACCGATCCGCGCAGCGACATCTATGCGTTGGGCGCGACCCTCTATCATTTGTTGACCGGAATCAAACCACCCGACGCCTTAGAGCGCGCCTCGGCAGTTATCAACTCCGAGCCGGATCCGTTACAGCCGGCGAACAATATCCATGCTGCGGTTGGTCCCCAAGTCTCTGCCATTCTGGGCAAATCAATGGCGCTCCGTCCCGAGGAGCGCTATGCAAACGCTACCGATTTTAGTGAAGCGCTGCGACGCGTGGGTCGCACGACTATTAGCCCTGTAAATGTACAAATGAAGGAACCGGCAAAAGGCGATTCTCAAATTGAAGAGACAGTAGTTCGCCGCCCGGACAAAAACGCGCCCCGCCTGGCCATGGTTGAATCGCAACGCAGGTTTGGCCCTGGCGCAATCGCCGCGCTGCTGCTTATTCTTTCCTCCGTTGCGTTCGCTATGTTCTATAACTCGCAGGACCGATCGGCCGCCTCTTCCGCCAAAGCCCCGGGTACGAAGTCAGCCAATACTTACCAGTCAACAGCTGCGTCGCAAAAAGATCGTGCTGCAGTCAACGGTCCGGATACAAAAAGGGAAGCGAGCGAACGTAAACAGAGCGAGCGTGTTGAGGCAAAGAAAAAGGAAGCTAACGATAGCGAGCGCGCTAACCAGAAGAAGAGAGAAGCGATAACTACTAATTCCCGGCCGGCAGCAACGAAAGCGCAAAAGCCTCAGAATAATCAGCAATCCGGACCGCGACGCCCCGTTGGCGCACCCGCGCTGCGCTTGCCAAATCCTGAACTGGGAAATGAAATATCAACACCCTCGGGTGAGTCGCGCACGAATCCATTGGGCACATCGAAATCAGCGCCCCAATTCTTCCGGTCCACCGACGGCACCTTGACAATAAAGTTCCCCGATGGCTCAACCAGAGTAGTTAAGCCCGGCGCCAGGGAGGCTAAACCCAGCCCTTGAACTTATTCTCTTTCAGGTTGCGGGACCTTCGGCTTAACTATGCGCACCACGGAATGAAATCGCAATCGCCAGCGAAATCCCCAACAGGCCCAGCACACTTAATATGCCCGCAGCATAAGTACTGGTTGGCTCGATGAAGTTGACCTTAACCGTAGTTGCGGTTTGTGGCAGGCTCACAAGTAGTGCGCCATCATCTGCTGGCTTGGTTGTTAATTGCCTTCCTTCAGCCGTAACTTGCCAATACGGATAATAGAGTGTTTTCAAAATACCAATCGCCGGTTATCAAGCGAAACAAGGATAGAAGGTAATAGAGTGCCGGCGGGTAGAACCTTACACTTGGATCGCCATAGCCGTCGTTAGTGAAGGAAAGCCATGATGGGTAAAAATCGCCACCCTTGATGGATTCAAAGAAGCCGAGAGCCAAGCGGTAAGGATGATGGAGATCCACCCCGTAGGGACGCCATAGACGTACAAGGCGGAAAAGCCGAGCAAACATACAGCGACTACTTGAAGCCAATACGGCTGATATAGAAAACGAGACAAGAAGCCTTTATTGATCAGGATATTCACCGAGTTCTTAAGCTGGGACTAGTCGTTGGAATCTGGTCCAAACGAATAGCCTGGGTCGGCGCAGTTCAATCAGGGCGTTACCGTTTGACGGCCGCGATGCTGACGATGCTTCCGTTTGGAAGTATTTTCCGAACTCGCGGTACCCACGCCAGACGATCCTCCGTGGCAGTGTGTAGGTATTCCTGGACATAGACTCCGCTCGGAGAAACCGCAACGGCTGTTGGAGACCATGGAGTTGTGGTTTGCAACACAGTCGTTAATCTGCCCTGCGGCGTGATTTTTAGAACCGCCCCGCAACCGGACGCGGCGACGAAGACAGTGCCATCCGTTGCAACGGCAAGACCACGTAGGTACGGTGTTGCCGCTTCAATGCCGGGGATTTGAGCGCAGTCAGTTACAGCAATATTGGTCGCGAGGGTAAAGTCCACGCCTCGGGCATCGATCTTTCGTACGGACATGTCCTGCGTGTAGTAAAGCGAGCCGTCCGAACCGGCAGCCAGTCCATTGATCCACAGCCGGTCGCCGCCTGCTGCGTTCGCTGGCAGGGTAACATAAACGCTCTTAACGCCTGCGCGTGTGAACCGCATGATACGCAAATGTCCATCAGTTCCTGGTTCGGGGTAGTAGAGAGCGCCATCGCGTCCAACTACTAGCGGAACATCGCTTGAGAGAAGAAGTGTAGGGTTGGTGCCCACAGCGTTGACTTCCCCGCCACGGATAGCAGGAAGGTGGGCTCCAAAAGGTCGCTCGCTTTCGTCGATAGCCATCCAGTGAAACCTTTGACCCTCGTGTCGAGTGAGTTTGCCGCGCGGGTCAATCATCCAAACACCGCTTCCCGTATCAAGGAAGTAAACGTATCCCCGCCGGTCCACGACAATGCCCGAGCCTGGGTGGGCGATCGCGGAGGTGAATGTGCTCGCGGCAATTAGAAGTGCGGCAATGAGCATGCGGAAGCGTGTGATGTGCATAGTGACCTTTGCCTATCGAACTTAACATTAGTGGAATCGTGACTGATGTCTGTTAGACGACGCTGGTGGCGGGTTACTTCCAAAAAAAGCTTTAGGTGCGGACTATACAGGCTGGCCGGAAACGTGATTTGAAAAGAATGCGATGGTGTGACCCGATGGCTCCCGGATCAGGAAGCACTCGTGTTCAGGTGACGCCGTTTCAATTGGTGTTGGGGCCAGCCCCAGACCAACAAAGTATTCGTGCGTAGCTCGGAGATCATCGACCATTAGATCGAATGAAGCCGCGCGTGCAACTACTTCTGGCTTGGCTATCAGGACCAGATGCGTACCTCCGCAAGCTCCAGCACGGCCACCTCCGGCCTTCGCACGATCGAGCGCATACCGATCTTGCGCATGAATTGCTCGGTCTCCTCCAGCCGATCAGTCTCCAGGACAACGTGCCCTATCCACACTGGTGGTCGCAGATCTTTTTCACTCAACTTACGATGCTCCTTTGCTACCCGCTTGCCAGCGATATTTTGGCGCCCAACGCCTGCTATCAGCCGTCGCGCAATCAACCGCGGAGGCTTTAGTCACTGGTAGGACGTAAATTTTCATCTAACTTCCTCGAAGCACCTACACGCATTGTACCGCGGATTTGTGGCACATGTTCGTATTTGGTGATCTTACGACGGTTCCGTTGTGTCCTCACTGCAGGTGTCACCGCGGCAATGGCGAGATCTCGCAAGCGTGCTAGACTATTTCAGTTCAACCAAATTTCACTAGCGGCGGCAATTGAAGTTTGTCGCACATCTAATCAGGAGCGACAAACTGATGTTTGTCGGACATCTTAATTATGAATGATGCCGGGAGTGAAACCGGACAGGGGTTTGGTGGCAATGGATCGAGCCGCCAAACTTTAGCGCTGCCGCTGGAGTTTCGCGACGCAGTGCGCGACGCACTTGCTGACGCCGAAGAAGCAGATTTGGTCGAGCGGCTTTGGGCCAAAGATGCATCACTTTGGAAAAATGAACCGGCGCAAAAGAAAATTATCAATAACTCGTTGGGCTGGTTGACTGTGCCGCGCCAAATGCTTGCCGCGGCTGAAGAGTTAAAGACTTTTGCCGATACCCTGCGCGTCTCACAGCAGTTTCGTCACGTGATGGTTTGCGGCATGGGTGGATCTTCTCTGTGTCCCGAAGTGTTGCGGCAAACTTTTGGACGGCAAGAGGATTTTCCCGAGCTGCTGGTGCTGGATTCAACCGACCCCGACGCGATCGATAACTTTGCGAAACAGATCGATGTGCAGCATTGCCTGTTTATCGTAGCCTCGAAGTCGGGAACCACCACTGAGCCAATCGTATTTCACAAATTCTGGTACGACCGCGTGGTACCGACCGGCGCAAATGCGGGCGATTCGTTCATTGCTGTTACCGATCCGGGCACGCAGATGGTGAAAGCGGCGCAGGCAGATCACTTCCGCAAAATCTTCTTGAATCAGCCTGACATCGGCGGCCGATATTCCGCGCTCTCTTATTTCGGGATGGCGCCTGCGGCGTTGATGGGACTCGACGTTGCTGAATTATTGAAACGTGCCGTGGCGGCTTCAGATTTGTGTGGAGCGGAGTCGCCTATCGATGAAAATCCCGCGGCGCTGTTGGGAGCGACGATGGCCGAATGCGCGCTTAGCGGCTGTGACAAGCTGACGATCGTAACCGATGAAAAGCTCGCAAGCCTCGGTTTATGGATCGAGCAGTTGATCGCCGAAAGTACGGGCAAGGAAGGCAAGGGAATTGTTCCCATCGCGGGTGAGCCACTCGCCGCGCCAGCAGCTTATGACGATGATCGACTGTTCGTTTCAATAAACGTGCGTGGCGCGGGGGATAATTCGAAACTGAAAGCGCTTGAAGAAGCTGGTCATCCAGTGGTCTACCGTCAACTCGACGATGTTTACGACTTGGGCGCCGAGTTTTTCATTTGGGAAATGGCAACATCGTTTGCCGGCTGGCGCCTGGGCATCAATCCATTTGACCAGCCGAACGTGCAGGAGTCGAAAGACGCAACGAAGGCTTTGCTGGAAAAGTATAAGACCGAAACAAAACTACAAGAGCAGACGGCGTCAGCAAGCGACGGCCAACTCACGGTTTATTCGGGTGGTGAAGGTGGCGCGCCTTCGTCGGCGGAATCGGTGCAAGATGTTTTACGAGCACATTGCGCAACGATAAACCCCGGCGATTACGTTGCCCTGCTGGCTTACCTGGAAGAGACACCGGCAACGGAAGCGGCCTTACAAGAGATCCGCGCGAGCATTTGGGATGGAACCCGGGCGGCAACAACAATGGGATATGGACCACGCTTTCTGCATTCAACGGGCCAACTACACAAGGGTGGGCCCGATTCAGGAGTGTTTATTCAAATCACCGCGCCTGACAAGGTTGACTTTCCAATTCCGGGCGAACCGTACACCTTCAGTATTCTCAAAGATGCGCAGGCGCTTGGCGATTTTCAGTCGCTTCAGTCACACGCGCGGCGCGCCATTCGTGTTGATTTGGGTGATGATGTGCTTGTTGGGCTGCAAAAGCTGAATGAAATTATCAGGCAGGCGATCGGTAACGACGAAGCGAGGGCAAGCCGCCCTTCCCGACCTTGAGCTAATCAAGCTTGACTATGTGTAGTGCACCCCTGAAATGACACAGTTAGTTAAGACCATAAGGGTGTTGAAAGCGAGGCTTCAAACTCAGCCGGTGGCAGGTAGCCGATGGCTGAGTGAAGTCGCTTCCGATTATAGACAGCTTC
>JBPCLZ010000045.1:0-36541 GCA_051002775.1 Pyrinomonadaceae bacterium
GACGCTGATCGCGCGCCGCAGCCGTACCTAACATGAAGAACGAACTGGTGCGCCGCTGATGCCCAGCGTTGGGCGGCTACGCAACGAGATAATTTTTCCTGGAACGGTTTCCAGTTGATTCGTGTCAATTGAATCACTATTGCTTCTCAACAATTCCCGAAGCTACAAAATATCTCAACCTTCTTGAAACTACATAAAATAAATGAACATTAGATCAAAGGTCACAATGGTTGTTGCTGTGCTGTCGGTCGTTTTGTGGCTCCCCTCGACTTCCATCGCCCAAGTGCAAGCCGGACCAGCTGACCTTCCTATTAATGCTGCAACACGCACCCAGGTGCTCGATGCGGTTCTCAGCCGGCTTAACGAATCTTACGTGTTGCCGGAAGTCGCCGCGCAAATGGAAAAATCTATCCGCACGCGAATGCAGCAAGGCGAGTATGACAAAATCAATAGCAGCGCGCTGCTGGCTCAAACACTGACGACACATTTGGCTGAAGTCGCTAAAGATAAACATTTGGGAGTAGGTTTTAGTTATGACCCGATACCGCTAAGTTCAGAGCAAAAAGAAACATCGCTCGAAGACCGCGAACAGTTCCGCCGCATGGCGGGTGCGATGAATTTCGGGTTTGAAAAAGTCGAACGCTTAAACGGAAACATCGGTTACATGGAACTGGACGGCTTCGTCACTGCCGAACTCGGTGCTGATACTGCAATTGCGGCGATGCAGTTCCTCGCTAACACCGATGCCCTCATCATCGATCTGCGCTACAACGGCGGCGGCGTGCCGGGCACTGCTCAATTGATCATCAGCTACCTCTTCAGCGAAACCCCTCTGCATTACCATTCTATTTACTGGCGACAAAACAATCGCACGGAACAGTTTTGGACGTTGCCTTATGTTCCCGGCAAACGTTATGTGGGGAAACCTGTGTATGTCTTAATGGGCAAACGCACCCTCTCCGCTCCCGAAAGTTTCGCTTATAGTCTTCAGGCTCAAAAGCGAGTTACTGTTGTTGGTGAAGTAAGTGCGGGTGGAGCGAATCCCGGGCGAGAGTTTCGCATTAATGAACATTTTCGGATTTTCGTGCCGACGGGTCGTGCCATTAATCCCGTGACTGGGACGAACTGGGAAGGAACGGGAGTTAAGCCTGATATTGAAACCACCTTCGCCCACGCCTTGAAAACGGCGCATCTTGCAGCATTGCGTAAGTTGTTGGAAACGTCCACGAGTGAGAGAAAAAAACAGCAGTTGAAGAGTGTGATTGAAGAAGTAGAGAAGCAACCGTAAGCAGCTTGCTTCAATGAAAGCCGCCGCCCAACAAGCGCTCAACGCTTGTAGCGGACCAGCATTAGCGTGCCTCTCATCTTTACCATGGAACGTTGGTGAACTTGCGGGTTCAAAGTATCGTAACCTAGCAAGAGGTGAATTAAATGTATTGTCCGTCCTGCGGTACAAAACTGACGACAGAGTTGAGTTACTGCAACCGTTGCGGGGCTAACTTGAAGCCGAATCAATTTGGTGTACCGGCTCCTAAATTGGTTGGGGCGGCTTGGGCCATTTCAACGGCTGTCGCCCTGGTTACACTTGGCGGTTTCGCCATGATCTTCGGCCTTGTGATGGCCCTCATCGATAGAGGTAGTAATCTATCGCCAGCCGGAATGTTTTGGATATCTTTCGCTTTGGTGATCATTCTTGCTATCGATTGGTTGCTTGTCCGTCAATTGGCCCGTGTGCTCAACATGCCTCAACTCTCATCTGGCGCTACTCAACCGAAGAAGCCGAAGCTGAGCGAACAGCCAATGCAGCAGATTGATGCGCCACGTGAACCTGTATCAAGCGTAACCGAAAATACAACGCGTGCCTTTGAGCCGGTACACAGAGAGCGAGAGACGCAGCGGTAAAGGACACTTCATACAAATGGAGGCAGTCAAGTATTGCCCCAACTTTGGACAAGCCACATCAACGGAACAAAAATTCTGCTGCTCCTGCGGGTTGAGTCTGGAAAAGGTTGCGGAGTCGGTTGCCGAGCAACGCCCAGCTACAGAATTAAGCAAACACCTTAAAGACCGGCAGCGCCAAACCGAACGTTTACTCTCCATCATCTTAGGAAGCATGTTCACCATTTTCGTTGGCGCTGTTCTGTGGGCGCTTGTTTATAAAATTATTATCCTCAAAGGCGAAGTCCTGGAAGGAGTCATTTTCCTGGCGCTGATTGTCGCGGCTGTCATCGCCCTGTTGCTGGTAGTCTATAGAGAATCCCTGCTTGAAGCGGCGACTAAGCGACAGTTGTCACAAACGACTTCTCCACTGAGTGAGCCCACCGGAAAACTTCTGCCTGAATCTGATCTTGAACCGGTACCGAGTGTCACAGAGCGCACAACCGATCTTCTGTTTGCGGAAAAGAAAGGCGGCGCCAAAGAGAGTTGAACCGGTATTGAGTAGCACAGACATTCCTGTCTGTCCCGGTAGCATCATGGGCGCAGGCTGTGGACAGGCAGGAATGCCCGTCCTACTTAGAAGAGTCACCATGAGATTTGAAGTCATTGCTGCATTTGCTATCGGGATACTTCTTCCGGTTCTCGAAACTTGCCGTCGAGGTATCGGTCATTGGACCGTCGACTTCACGACCATGTTCGAGGATTACGTTGCCGGTGCTTTACTTCTCATCGCTGGTTGGGCATCGTACCGAAAACGTTTCTGGGGAGCCCTGTTTCTCATCCTGGCGTGGGCCTACGTCACCGGAATGATGGGCGGCAGTTTCTGGTATCAGCTTGCAGACACGTTGCGGCAAACCGCTTCCGAGCCAAACAACCTGCTAGTGGTGGTTATTAAATTTCTATTGTGGGCTACTTGTGTCGTGTCTTTAATTCTTTCCTTTAAGAGAGCGTTAGATGCGCGTGGCGCGTAATATGTGAGTACGACTAACGTTTCCTGGATTGGAGGGCGGTCTAATGAAAAAAGCATTCTTACTTTCTGCAATAGCGGTTTTTACACTTTGCTCTCACAGCATTGCCAACGTCCAATCGAGCAGCGAAATAGACGCGACTTACAACAGCAACTTGCAAGGCGGCGAGTTGGTGCTGCAAAGAAAAAACGTGGACGGAGTGACTCCGTTGCTGGCGCAGTTTGCCGATGCCTTTTCGGCCGTGAGAACTGGAAGCATTCGATTCACCCGTAGTGCGCAAAATCAGGTAACCGGTTTCTTGTTGAATACAGGGCACGTCAGAAGGCTGCGGTTTGAGAAAAGATAAGGCGCGTTTGCTGACAAGCGGTTTACGAATTCTGTTTCCCCTCTCCCCCGCTGGGAGAGGGGTTAGGGGAGAGGGTCTACGCGCTACTAAACCCCCACCCCGTCCCTCCCCCAAAGGGGGAAGGAGAAATGATTTGTTTCAAGCTCAGGATCCAAACTTCGAAAGCCGCGTTCGCGAAAGTTTCGCGCGTCAGCAGTTGATGCAAACGCTCGGAGCAACGTTGACGCTGGTTGAGCCGGGAGTAGTCGAGATCGAATTGCCTTACCGGAGCGAACTGACGCAACAGCACGGCTTTCTTCACGCGGGCGTGATTGCCTCAGTGCTAGACAGTGCGTGTGGGTACGCAGCGTTTAGTCTGATGCCTGCCGACGCAGAGGTCTTGAGCGTCGAGTTTAAGATCAACCTGCTCGCTCCGGCTCGCGGTGATCGGCTGCTCGCACGCGCGGAGGTGAAGCGCGCGGGACGAACAGCCACTGTCTGTACGGCGGATGCTTACACGCTGGAAGGCGCGCAGCGTAAAGCGGTGGCCACGATGCTCGGGACGATGATGAGCGTGCGCGGACGGAGTGACATCGCACGCTAAAGGCAAAATGAATAAGCATCTGGTTTTTGTTTATGGATCGTTGCGCCGCGGCAGTGCGCGCTCAATGTCTATAAGATTTCCCAACGCCACATTTATTGCTGAGGCTGCGGTTAGGGGCAGTCTCTATGATCTGGGTGAATATCCGGGCGCGCTGACTAATGAGTCAGACTCATTAGTTATCGGCGAGGCGTATGAAGTTAATGACGAGCTACTGAATAAGTTGGACGACTTTGAAGCATCAAGCAACTACCGGCGACAGCAGGTTGAAGTGTCACTCGGAACCCAACGAAGGACAGGCTGGATTTATGTGCCTAAAGACAATCCCGAATCCTATTCTCATTGCACCTTAATTGAATCAGGTGATTGGATAGAATATGTCAAAACGAAAACAGACTGGCCGGGAGATGTCCCAACTGAAGATTAACGCGGCGTCAAGCCGCCGCCCTCCAAATTACTCATTAACCTTTAGGACGGCGAGAAACGCGTCCTGCGGAATCTCGACGCGGCCAACTTTCTTCATGCGCTTCTTGCCTTCCTTCTGTTTTTCCAGCAGCTTGCGCTTTCGTGAGATGTCGCCTCCGTAGCACTTCGCGATCACGTTCTTGCCCATCGCTTTTACGGTTTCGCGCGCAATTATTTTCGCGCCGATGGCCGCCTGGATTGGTACCTCAAAAAGTTGGCGCGGGATAAGCTCCTTCATCTTCGCCGCCAGCGCTCGTCCCTTCGCTGCCGCAGTATCGCGATGAAGAACTAACGACAGCGCATCGACGGGTTCACCCGCGACCAGCACATCAAGCTTGACCAGATCGCTTTCCCAATAGCCTGCCAGGTGGTAATCGAGCGAAGCGTATCCGCGCGAAGTGGATTTCAGGCGGTCATAAAAGTCCAGCACAATCTCATTGAGCGGCAGCTCATAAGTCAACATCACTCGATTCGCTGTGATGTACTCAAACCCTTTCTGCTGGCCACGCTTTTCTTCCAGCAGGGCCAGGATTCCGCCAAGGTGTTCCTCCGGCGTGAGGATCGTCGCTTTGATCGCCGGTTCTTCAATCTTCAAAATGCGACCGGGGTCCGGCATCTTCGCCGGCGAGTCGATCTCCGTAACCTTCCCATCAGTTGTCGTCACTACATAGCGGACGCCCGGCGCGGTTGTGATCAGATCGAGATTGAACTCACGCTCCAAACGTTCCTGCACGATCTCCATGTGCAGCAGACCGAGAAAGCCGCAGCGAAATCCAAAACCAAGCGCAGTGGACGACTCAGGCTCGTAAAAGAAAGAAGCGTCATTGAGACGCAGCTTGTCCATCGCATCGCGCAGCTCTTCATATTGATTGGTGTCGACGGGATACAGTCCCGCGAAAACCATCGGCTTGATTTCCTGATAACCGGGAAAAGGTTCCTTGGTGGGCCGCGCCGCCTCGGTGACGGTGTCGCCGATCTGAACGTCGGCAACAGTCTTTATTGAAGCCGTCAGGAATCCAACTTCGCCAACGCCCAATTCATCGACTGGCGTCGGCCGGGGACGATTGACGCCCAGCGTTTCCACCTGGTAATCACGGCCGGCATTAAAGAAACGAATCTTCATTCCCGGCCGAATAGAACCGTCGATAACACGAAACAAAACGATCACGCCACGATAAGAGTCGTACCACGAATCAAAAATCAACGCTTTCAACGGCGCCTTCGGATCACCCTTCGGAGGCGGTATCTCGCGCACAATTGCTTCTAAAACTTCGGCGACGCCTTCGCCGGTTTTCGCGCTGGTAAGAATTGCGTTGTGAGTTTCCAGACCGATGAAATGCTCGATTTGTTCAATGGCTTTTTCCGGCTCAGCGCCTGGCAGATCGATCTTGTTGATGACAGGTATCAGCTCGAGGTTATTTTCGATAGCCAGGTAAGTATTGGCTAGTGTCTGCGCCTCCACGCCCTGCGAAGCGTCGACAATTAACAGAGCGCCTTCACATGCAGAAAGCGAACGCGAAACTTCATAAGAGAAATCGACGTGGCCTGGCGTGTCGATCAGGTTCAGGATGTATGACTGGCCATCTTTCGCTTTGTAGTCGAGCCTGACTGCGTGGGCTTTGATGGTAATGCCACGCTCGCGCTCGAGGTCCATGTCGTCGAGTATCTGGGCCTCCATGTCGCGGCCAGTGACCGCGCCAGTCAACTCCAGCAGACGATCTGCCAGAGTCGACTTGCCGTGATCGATGTGGGCGATAATCGAGAAGTTGCGGATTCGGGATGGGTCCATAAAAGCCGTGACAAGTGACAGGTGAAAAGTGACAAGTTTGACCTGTCACCTGTCACGGTTTACTTGTAACTCTTGCAGTTAGTCATTGATATGTTCGTCGACATAAGCGCGCGCTTTTTCGACGGTGTTCACCGATTGGATAAAGCGGAAGTTTTTGGTGGCCCATTCCATATGGCTCTTGACGAATAGCGCGTAGTCGTCTGAGACGTTATTGTCCGCGGTCAAAAATCCAAGCTTGCGCAAAACTCTTTGAATTAGCTCGTTGTCGCGGGTCATGCCGGCGGCCTGAAATAGTTTGTGCTTATCGTCATCCGAAAGTGACGATGACGAGCTGTCTGAGGCGTTGCTGTTCGAATTCTCATTCAGATTTGAGTTGGAATTCGAATTAGTGTTTGCATTGAGATTCTCATTGCGGTTGGAGCTGCTGCCGGGCATGTTGATATAGCCCGTGCTCACCAAAACCACGCACGCAATCACAATCACGACTAATCCCAAACAGCCCGCACCACCACAACCGATCGCAATCTTTTGGTTTCTATTCATGTTCACCTCATTTGTGTGTAAAGCAAACTGTTAATTTGCTGGGGGGTTGAATGCCATTCAGTCATCGCAAACTAACAGTTTGCTTTACGAGGTCTAAGAGCGCGTTTGCATCCACTCAATACAGGAGCGGAGATGATAACGCATGTTTGCCGCGCTGTCGTGATGCAGGTCGCCGTGACCGGGCAGCACCCACTCGAAATCGTAATTTACCAGTTTCGCCATTGAGCGCGTTTGTTCACTCCACGAATACCAGGCGACGCTGGGAAACGCTGTTAGCGTCTGGCGTTTCGGCGACCACGCGAGATGATCGCCGGTGAACAGGAATTTGTGTTTATAAAGAAAGACCATGTGACCGCGCGTATGACCCGGAGTCGGGACAGCGAGGATATCGCTATGGAGCAAAACTTCCGCTTCGCCTTCGATCACGTTCTCAACGCCGAGCCTGCGCGCGCCATCGTCCGCATGCATCACACGTTCACAACCAAACTTCTTGCGAAACAGAGCGTGATCGGCAACATCATCGCGATGTGTTAAGAGCATCTGGCTAACGCCGCCCATTTCATCAATGCGCTTTACGAGTTGGGTTGCATAGCGCGGCGAATCAATCAAAATATTCCCGCCATCCTTTGCAGGACGCACGATCAAATAGCTCCAACCTCCAAAGCTGGCTTCGGAAGTAAAGCCGCAGAAATAAACACTTTCCACGATGAGCATCGGAAAAGCATCGATACCGATGTGCGCATCATGCTTTTCCGTTGTACCAATCGAGCCGGTTGGGCAGGCTACCAAGGACATCAGCGCCAGGCGTGTCTCTGCCTCTGTTTCCGGTTGGTGATAGACGCTACACTGCTCGCCATGATCGCGAAACACTGACGGCGCCAATTGGCTGCAGGTATCGCAATCAATGCAACTGGCATCGACATAGAAATCACCGGGAACATTTTCCGGAAGCCGCTGAAGAATGTTTGCCATCTAAGAAGACCTTGCCTTTGTACTAATGCAGATTGAGTCAGCGTAGCGATTATCCAGCGCTGTTTCGCTCGCATTCACTGCAGTGGCATGGGGTCAGTAGCACCACGCGGTAGCGGGTGGGTTGTGCCTCTTAAGCGATTTCATAACGGCAATGCTAGATCTCCACTACTGAGCACCGAATCTAAACCCACCCGCTACCGCGAGGTGGTACTGACCTCATGCCACCAAGATTTTAGTTATAGATCAGAAGGGAGAGACAGGAATCTGTCCTACTGTTGTTGTGCGTTGCGAATCGCAGCAATGATCGCGTCATCTTTCGGCTTGAACAAACCGAGCGGCCGTACGTCGCGATAGGTTAGTTTGCCCTGCGCATCGATCACGAAAACCGAACGTGCTACCTTACCGGGAATTATGGAGAGCGCTCCGTATTGATTTGCCACCGTCCCATTCGCATCCGACAACAAACGCAGCGGCAAGTTGTGGTGCTCGGCAAAATTTCTATGCGACTCTACCGAGTCTTTAGAAATGCCCACGACTTCCGCACCGGTCGCTACGTAGTCTTCCCAGTTATCTCGAACTGAACACATCTGCCGGGTACAGATCGGCGTCTCGTCGCCCGGATAGAACAACAGCACCACGACCTTGCCGCGTTGATCGGCCAAGCGCCAACTGCGATTGTCGCCGTCGTTAAGCGTAAAGTCCGGCGCTACCGCGCCGACCTGTGGGCTTTCTGTTTTGCTCATGTGTTCCTATCCATGCCCGATAAACTTCAGAAAGCTCTGATTAAAGTGAAGCGTCGACTCCTTGGAGTGCGGCGGCCCGGCGCCGCTTTGGCCTGCGCTGGCGCAGCATTCAACTATGGCGGGCCAGATAGGTCAGTCGGACCAAAGCGCTGCCAGGCCAGCGCACTCCAAGGAGTTGACACTTCCACTGGATCAGAGGTTCCTTCAGTTTGTCGCATGCGTGACAAACCAACGAACTGAAGTTCGCCGCACTGCTTACTCCTCGTATTCATCAGAACCCTGCACCCACATAAACGATTGAATGTCGATCATGTCGCGCGGACCCATGTCGCGCACATCGCGCCCAACAGTCGCCGCAAACTCCAGCAGGCTGGCATACGTTTCCCAGGATGGCCGGGATTGGTATGCAAACTCAAAACCATACTCGCGCGCGGCGACTCGCGTTACGTTCGGTTTTAGAAAGATATGCGTGTCAGGCTGAGTAATGAATCCCCAAACTGTAAGCAGCGGCCAGGTCAGCACGCGGGTTTGTTTTCGTGGCAGTGCCCCGACTACTTCAACCCAGCGGTTGAACCTGCGCTCCAGCGCACCGCCACCGTGCAAAAAGTCAAAGAGCTCTTCAGCGAATACACGCGCGCCGGCTGTTGTTTTCACTGCGTCGCGCAGCGCCATCTTTTCAAACGAAAAGAGCAGATTCGTTCTTGACTCAATACGAACCGCGCGCGCCGCAACCTCGGAAAATTTGCGCCTTTTCAATAACTCGCTAAAGGTATTGCGGCTAAGCGCCTCGTTCCATTGTTCGTGTGCGGTCCATTTATAACCACGTTCCCAGTCAATATAGGTCTCATCGCGAAACCCGGCGGGGAAGAATCGCAAGAACTTGCGGCGACAACGCAGCGCTTGCGCCGAATTGTTTGCCCGCGACTTGAGTCCTTTCGCCGCTCCACTGCTCGTTACCATCGATCGACCTCCCTTTGTTCCGTCACATCTTGTTCGTCACATCCATTTTGATCTAGGGGGGCTTGACTATTGTGAGGCTTCTGCCGTCTTCCGTAATTGATTTGGACGGCGTACGGCCATATTTGCACGAAGCCACTGGCGGCCGCCACGACAGATACTCAAGAAGCTGCACATGCGGCAATGCAATGCAGGCCGTACCGGAAACTCCACAGGCTCATGCGAAGCAACAATATCCATCATTGCTTCGTCAATTGCACGAGCACAGGCGTTGCGCGAAAGCAACTCAGCAGGCAACTGAAACTCAACATTCGGATCCAAAAAGTGCAGGGTGACTTTTATGAGCCCGCCCTTTGCCGCGAGTGTAGGTAGTAGATCGTTAACTGCCAGCGCGTACGCCTGCATCTGCAGTTGATAATCCGAGGCGGCAATCTGCACTTGATCTTCCACTGATGTTGGAGCGACGACTACGTCCGCCTCAACCGGCGTTGCCTCGAAGTCAAAAGCAAACTGATCACCTAAATACTGGGACCGCGGGCGTCGCGGGGTCCCCAGCGGGGCACCCCCGCTGGGGTGCTGTGCCGCCCGCCGCTCATTCGTTACACTCAACCCGGAATCTGCCTCAACGCCTTGCGGGCGGGACGCCCGCGGTCCCAGTGAAGAGGTTGACGCCACTCCCCTCATCCGGTTCGTCTTGAAATCAATAATCTCGATATCAAAGCCTTTACCATCGGCCGCCGGCAGCACGAGTAACTTGTCAATCGCACCTGTCAAAATGCCCAGGCGAAGTCGCAAGCGAAATGGCACTTCGCTCCAAAGTCCCACTTCGCCGCTCGGCTGCGCTGAAGAAGTATCGCCTGCAAATTCGCGCGCACGCTCGACGCGCTCAAAGACGCCACTCTTTAAATAATTTTCTGCCAGCGGCAATAACTCAGCGATGGCTGCCTCGGTGTCGATCTCCATAATGCGATCGCCGAGCTCCGCCTGGCGTAGACTCAACACGTGAGCAAAGCTCTGTTGCAGCAGCTCTTGCGTGTTGTGTTTCTTCTCGTACGTTTCGCAAAAGCGGTGAATGACCGCGCCTTTCAATGTCGCCGTCAGATTCGCCGGGGGCTCAGGCGCCTCAGCATCATTCCAGACGGCCATTTGATCCGCCGAAGGCAGATGCAGCACGTGATCGAAATAATACTGCCGCGGGCAACGCTGATAATTGCTCAATTGCGTTACGCTGAAGCGATGCACGGTCGCGTCGTGTTGAGGCTCGATCTTCCGCAGCAAGGGAAATGCTTCTTCCAGTATTGCAACTTCTTCGTTGACCGGATCCGGCAAGGGTTCGGTGGTGAGTTTTGCCCGTTGCGGCGTGTCAATCGGGTTGGGCCATACTTCGATTTGCACTCCTGGCGCCAGATCAACGACGCCGCTGAGCGGCTGGGCCGGTAATTCAAGCGACTGCCAAATCCATTTCAGCCACGTATCGCTCTTGCCGGTGAGACTTTCAAAGTCTTTTGTCGTGCCTGAAAAAATCAGCCGCTCCTCAGCGCGCGTGGCGGCGACGTAAAGCAAACGCATGCTTTCAAATTGTTCGCGCAACGCCTGGCGGTCTTCAAAAGTTTTGAAAGTACAACCAGCAACCAATTTGCCGCGGCCATCAGGCACTTTCAAAGTCAGACCACGATGTCGATCCAGTAGAAACCAGTTATCGGGAACTCTCGAATAGCGTTGCAGCTCGGGAATGATGACGATGGGAAACTCCAGCCCTTTTGCCTGGTGGATCGTCATCAAACGCACTGCATTGGTGGCTTCATCAATCTGGCCTTCGCTTTCGCGGCTGCCGATGGCTTCAAACTCTTCCACGTACCGCACAAAGTCGCGAATCAAATGCGCGCCTGACCTTTCAAAGCGCTCAGCTAGCGTAAACAGCCGCTGCACATTCGCCAGTCGCTGCGCGCCATCGAAATTCGCCGCGATCACGGTCATGAATTCGGACTGTTCGACGGCATAACGCAACAGGTTGCCGATGCCGTAGTTGTGCCGGCGCGCGATCAATCCGTTGATCAGGTTTTCAGCGCGTTCCAGCAGTGCGTGTTCTTCACTGTTTATGAAGGCCACGTTGTCGTGCCGCTTTAAAGCGTGGAGAAGGTTACGCGTTTGACTAAAGTGGAGCAGCGGATGCGCCGTTTCCAGTTCGTCAAGCCAGGGCGCACAACGCAAAGCCAGCAGCGCATTGTCTGAGAGACCGCAAAGCGGCGAGCGCAACACCGCCGCCAGCGCCAGTTCGTCAGTCTTGTTATCAAGAAACCGCAGCAACTGGATCAGATCAGTTATCTCTTCGCGTTCGTAAAAACCGCGGCCGAGCACTGTTTGATAGGGAATGT
Organism: Pyrinomonadaceae bacterium; assembly: GCA_051002775.1. Classification (GTDB taxonomy): domain Bacteria; phylum Acidobacteriota; class Blastocatellia; order Pyrinomonadales; family Pyrinomonadaceae; genus PSRF01. Next base: position 11,677 of record JBPCLZ010000045.1, read on the forward strand.
TGGCACGGCGAAAAACTGACTCGTACGTCTGTACGTTCGTCATGGCTCGAAATAACAACGCGATGTCGCTGTATTTGGGTGCATCATCACCACCTGCAGTCAGCTCAATAATCCTTCGCGCCAGTTGTTCAGCATCCAGCTCGCGCGAAGTTTGTTCCAACTTCGGATCATCATCGTCGCCTGAACTTTCAGTAGTAACGAGTAGATCAACCAGCGGACCGGTATCACGCAAGTCGCGCTTTGCTTCGCTGGGCTCGTGCTCGACATAACCAAGCTGCGCCCGGTCGGCATCCGTCACTTCTTCCTTTGGCTGAAACAGCCGCGCGAAAAGATGATTGAAGAAATTGATCAGCGGCGGCTGGCTGCGAAAATTAAGCCGCAACGATTTCTCTTCACCGCCTGCCGCGACCAGCGTGCTTGTCATTTCGCGAAACACATCGACGTCGGCGCCGCGAAAGCCATAGATTGACTGCTTGCGATCGCCAACGATGAAGAGGTTCGCGCTGTCACGGGGTGAAGGTCGCAGAGCAAGACGCTCAAGTAACTGGCGCTGCACGTTGTTCGTGTCCTGAAACTCATCAACCAGGAAGAACCTGTAGCGCTCCGAGGTGCGCGCAATGACTTCCGGTCGCGTCAACAGATCCAGCGCGCGCAGCTCAAGGTCGTCAAAATCCAACGCCGACAGTTTTTGTTTCTCTTCGCGTAATCGCTGGTCTATCCGCTCCAGCAAATTGATTAACTCAAACGCGTAGTCTCTCGCAAAGAGGTCGAAACAAAGTTGCGGCACCAACCCGGAATAGTCGTTCGCGCGCTTGCTCACGTTTCCCCACAAGAGCTCGTCAAGTTGTGGCGCCAGTGCACCCACCGCGGTCTTGTCTGGGCGGTGCGAGCGAAAGCGCTCAATCGCCGCACAGTAATCACTAAGCGCCGCGTGTTCGGGAATCTTGCTGAGCGTAGAGCGCAAAGACGGCCACACCTCGGCAGCGCTGCGCCGCTTCGCGTCAGCTTTCATTGAGAGTTTTGGCCAACTAAGAAATTGCCCCACCCGATCATGAAGGTCCGTTAGCGCCGCACCATATGCTGCTTCCGTGGAATGGCTTTGCTCCGTCTTTGTTTTCAAGTTAGCAAACGACAGACCCTGGCCGCGCACTTCGCGATAAATGTGCGCCAACCCATCGGCCAACCTTCCTCGTCCCACTCCCAATGTCAGCCTTGAGATTTCCGCGTGGTTCGCGCTGAGAAATTCAGTTAGGACCTGCTCGACAGTCACCTCGAGCAGCATCTGCGCGCGATGTTCATCCAACAAAGTGAACTGTGGATCGACACGCGCCTCGACCGGAAACTCGCGCAAGAGACGTGCGCAGAATCCATGAATGGTTGTGATCACCGCACCGTCAAGCGTGCGTTTATAATTCAGCCAGCGCTTTCGCTCTTCGCCTGAGGCGGTTTGCAGTAGATGGTTAAGGCGGGACCGCAAACGCTCGCGCATCTCGTTTGCGGCGCGATTAGTAAAGGTAATAGCGACAATTTGATCGATAGAAAGCTTTTGCGAACGCAGAATGTGCAGGTAACGCTCGACGAGTACAGTTGTCTTGCCCGACCCTGGCCCAGCCGTAACGGATATATGCCCGCCAAGTTCGTAGGCCGCCGCGGCTTGTTCAGGTTGTAGTTGGCGGTTGATTTCCATTAGCAATAAAGCATCCGCAGATTACGCCGATTACACCGATTCAGAGAAACAGTACAGCTTTTTAATCCGTGTAATCGGCGTAATCGGCGGGATTCATTTCTTCCTGTCGATGCGATAGCGATCGTAGCGGCACACCGCCGCAAAATCACAAAACCGGCAAGTCTTTTTCTTTTCTGAAGGGTTAACGAAGAAATGGCCCGCGCGCATGTGATTGAGAAAATCCCAAATCTTCTCGATGGCGTTGGCGCGAATCTGTTGCCACATCTCGTCGGACATCACACCGCCGGTGCGTGCGCCGATGCCCGAATAGTTCAACGCTGCAGCGCGGTGCAGCCCACGATTGCGCCGTTCGCCGCCTCCTCGAATCACGTAATAACCACCGCCGGCAATTCGATGATCCGTCAACAGCAACTTTTCCAGCGCCTCAAGATAGATCGGCAACTGTAGGCTGCGGCCCGACTTTATGTCCTCAAGACTCGCGCCCGAGGACAATTTGTAGTCGTAGGCAATCAACGTCTTATCGCGCGCTACGTCGACGCGATCGATTTGCCCGCTGATTTTCAGTGATTCCTGACGGCCCGCAGAACTTGTTCTGGTTATTTCCAGCGGTTCCGGTTTCGAACTGGGATCGCGCGCAGCCGATCTTGGCCCACCAAAGGCAAGTTCAAAATAGGCCGGAACAACTCCGGTGTCCTCAGACTCTTCCTGAATCCCCAGTTCATACAACAACACCTGGTCCAGCAGTATCTTGCGAATCTCGCGATCGATTTTCCAGATTTGTTTATTGAGCGGTGGCACCACCCGCTCATGCTCGTCAAAGACGGCGTCCGCAACGGTAGCAAGCTCCTCACGTAATCTTTCACGATCACCTTCTGTTAAACGCTCGCCCCGATGGCGTTCAAAAAAACGACGCAGAATATCGTGTAACAACTTGCCGGCGTCGATCGCTTGCAGATCCAGCGCTGCCTCGCCGCGTGGCTCCAGCTTCAACACCCGCTGACCAAAAAAACGATAGCCGCAATTACCGTAGACACCGAGTCCGCTGGCGCTGAGTACGTAGTCGGACCCAAACCGCTGTTGCAGCAATGCGACCAGGTGGGGATCGGTAATCTCGCCATCATATGGACCAAACGGCGTGCGCCAGCGTTCGTGCTCAATATCGATGCGACGCAGTGCGGATTCAGTTACAAAACTTTCACTGCGCGCCAGGTTCAAGAGTCTTGTTATGTGCGACTGCGGCAGCAGACTTTCCTTTTCGCCGCGATGCAGATGGCGCTCCTGCTGGCGAACCAGTGCCACATCCACCTCGACAGCCGTTGAAGCGCGTTTCCACTCTTTTCCTTCATAGTCGCGGCGGACTGTTTCCGCTTCTATAGACAACGGCGCCACTGCGCGTCGCAGTTCATCGACATAATAAGAAGCCACAGTTTCCGCATCGTCTTCCAGCACCAACGGCCGCGTCAGATATAGCCGTTCCGTAGCGCGGCAGGCGGACTGATAAAAGTAATGTTCTTCTTTCAGCAGTGTGGCGGGCGAAATATCTTCCAACGTAATGCCGTCGCGTTTCAGCCGTTCGCGTTCTTCGTGTGGATATATCCAGTCGCGCGAGGCGCGTAGTGGAAACCCTCCCTCGATTAGCCCGGCCACGAAGATGGCGCGGAAACGGAGCCCGCGGACGTCCGTTGCTTCGAGCACTGCAAGGCCGCCCCGATCCGCACCGCCAAAAACCTGTGACTGTGAACTCAAACAGCGACGTGCTTCTTCGATAAAGGTCGCCATGCTTGTGGTCGTCGTTGCGTTCGCGTTAGTAGCCGCGCCAATCTCAATGCTCTTGATGGCTGCAGCAAAAGCGCGTCGCAACGCTTCGAGGCTATTGAAATTGAGCATAGCCTGAGGCAGCTCTTGGTCTTCAACCAGGCTCTTTACACGCCGGGCGATCTGCTTGCGAAAACTCAATTGCTCGAACAACTTCATCAGCGCGCGCCGCAACTCCGCTGGCGCACTGGCACGCGGGACGGCTTGAACGCGAGTTGCGAATGCCTGAATTACCAGCGCGGCCCAGGCCAGAGCGGCTGGATGCACGTCACTGGAAGGACGTCGCTTCTTTTCGACGTCTCTTTCTTCAACCTTTGCCGTTTCCGCGTTTTCAATTTGATCGGCTTCATCGGCGTCGCGCGCAGTTTCACCCTTATCAAGATTCAGCAGTTCGCGCGTTGCCGCCGCCGTCGGCAATTCCTTAATCAACTTACGCGCACGCGTCAGCCAATCGCTTACGCGCAATTCGCTGCCGACGTAGGCAATGGCATTTTCCAGCGCGTCAGCGTCCCACCTGCCGATGCGGTAGCGCTTTTTTTGCCGCTCGATTTTTTTCTCGTCGGGTGGTGACTCGTTATCTGCAAACAAAACCGCATATTCAGAATCAAATTTCGCCGCCAACTCTGCGATATCCTGATCATTAAGGCGAAAGTATTCCGACTTGATCAGGTCGGCGATATCCGACGTTCGCGGCGCCGACTCTTCGTCGCGAGCCAGTTCCTCGACAATTGCAAACAGTTTGAGGGCCGCACGATTGGCGGGAATGTCGCCCGCCTCAATCCGCAATTCCAGATTGCAGGGCAGTGACTCTTCGCGCATAACGCGCGCAATTGTCTCCGCGTACGCAGCGCGCTGACGCACAACCAGCGCAACCTCGGAAAGCTTGAACCCTGCAACGGAAATCAAATGCTTAATTTGTTTAGCCACAGTGCGAATTTCCGTGTCGCGATCCCCACACTCCAAATACCTGATCTCAGTTGCAGGCTCAGGCGACGGCGCAACGTCGTCGTCCGCCGGCGGCGGAAGGATTTCTTTAGCAGGATTGAAAAGATTTTCCCGCAGATCTGCCAGCGCGCCCAGCGCCACGATCGGACGTTCGACGGTTTGTACTACTTCAAAGGGGGCGATGGCCTTCAGCTGATCAATGGTTTGCTGAAACGGCAGGAAGATTTCCGGATTCCGATCGTCGTGATTCAGGTTGACGATCACTTCGGAAACCTGCGGAATCAAACGTCGCAGGATTTCACCCTGCACCGGCGTGAAGTCAAAAAAACCATCCAGCACCAGCAGCTCTACCCTAGGCAACCAGGGATTCGCGACTGACTTTCCGTCAATCTCGCCATCAAGGATTGCCAGCGCGCGCAACTGATCGGCGTCGGCGTCAGTTAATTGATGCCGATCCAGCAGCTCGCAATAAAGCGAATAAAGCTGCGCTACATCGCTATCGAAATCGATCTGTCTCGGAATTGGTTGCAAACCACTACGAAATGCTGGTTCGTTATCGGCGCCAGGATCGGTAATTCTTTGTTTGACGATCTCCGCGAACTCTTCCGGTCGTTTCCCCGCTCGCTGAATTTCGCCAATCAGCGTGGCAATGGAATTAACACACCCTTCACGGGCTGCGAGGCGATCGAGTGCTTTCAGTTTGCCTTGCTCCGCGAGTCGTTTCAGGATTTGTGAAACCAGACTTCGTTTGAGCGGAAACTCTTCGCGGTCAATCGGCACTCGGGTGGCCAGGCGCGCGCCGCTTTGTTCATCGACAGCAGTCGAAACAATTTTCCTCACAAAGCCGCGGAAGAGATAGACAGGAAGTTCGCCCCACAGTCCGCGATTAGCCGCGCCATCGAGGATTTGTTCAGTTACGAGCTCGAGCAGCGGATGAGAGGCGGCGAGATAGAGAAACGATTCAGACTTGCCTTGCGCTACAAGCTCTGCGCACCGCCTGATGAGACGCGAGCGATTGTTGCCGAGGAGAGGACCTAACCAGATTTCTTTTGACACAGCAGTTCTTTCCACAGATTACGCAGATTACACGGATTAAGAACGCGGCACAGAAACGACAATTGAGGGAAACTCGAGGGATTTCCGAATGAGTTTAATCAGCGGCAACTTGTCTTCCGAATCGGTGTAATCAGCGTAATCTGCGGATGTTCGACTTTTATTTCCCCCCCCCCGCCGCGCTCTTTGAACTCAACAACGGCAGTGACTCGTCTTCCAGAGTATCCAGCGCGCCTGATTCATCCGCGGCTACCAAATCAGGGAACAATCCACCTTCATCCAAACTTAGTGGTCGAGTTGCCTTGTCGAGTTCCAGAGTCTCAGCGATAACTGACTCAACCTCATTGTCTTCGATCGCATCTTCTACAAGATCAGCCGGCAACTTCTTCTTTGCGCGCGCACCCAAGAGTCTAAGAGTTTCAACCCGACTAACTAGATTGCCTCGTCCTGAGGCCAATTTGTTGTGTGCGGTTTCGTAAGTCGCCTGGGCTGCCTGAAGTTTGCTGCCGATATCTTCAAGATCATCAACGAATCCGACGAACTTGTCGTAGAGTCTGCCCGCTTGCTTAGCAATCTTGATCGCGTTTCGACTCTGATACTCCTGCCGCCAAAGGTTTGAGATAGTTCGCATCGTAGCTAGCAGCGTTGAAGGACTGACTATAACGAGATTTTTTTCGAAAGCCTGATTGAAGAGGTTTGCGTCATCTTGCACCGCGACCATGAAGGCTCCTTCGATTGGCACGAACATCAGAACGAAGTCCAGCGAGTTTAATTTGTAATGATCCTGGTAGCGCTTTAGATCTAGCTCGCCAATATGCTTGCGGAAGGCCGCAATATTTTTCCTTAGTTCCGCGTCCCGCTCGGGCCCCTCCGCCAGGCCGCAATAGCGCTCATAAGCCACCAGATTAACTTTTGAATCGATCACCAAATGACGCTTTTCAGGCAAGTACACAATTACATCGGGGCATGAGCGCTTGCCCTTCTCAGAAGTCAGAGTTACTTGAATCTCGTACTCGCGACCTTTAACCAGGCCTGACATTTCGAGAACGCGTTCAAGAATAATTTCGCCCCATGCACCCTGAGTTTTGCTTTGACCTTTCAGGGCATTAGTCAAATTGATGGCGTCCTGGCTGATCCGAGTATTCAAGTCGCGAAGAGTTTTGATTTCATTCTCCAATGAGAAACGTTGCTTTGATTCCTTATCATATGTCTCTTCTACTTTCTTCTCGAAGTCGCGAATCTTCTCGCCCAGGGGCGCGAGCAGAGTCTCGAGGTTCGTTTTGTTTTGATCCGTGAATTTGCGACTTTTCTCGTCGAGGATATCGCCGGCGATACTCTTAAATTGCGCTGTCAGTTCTTCTCGAGCGTGCACTATTAGTTCGAGTTTTTCGGTTGCACTTTGTTCCTGACTTACAAACCTAGCCTCCAGCGAGGACACATTTGAACGTAGACGAGCGTTCTCGTCTTGGAGATCTGCAAGTTGTGACTCAAGGGAACCGACGCGTGAAGCCCTTTGTTCAGCTGATGATCGTTGATCTGTTTCAGCACGTAGATCCTCAACAAGTTGGCTTCGCACCAGGGTCTCAGCTTCCAACGTGCCTTGAAGCTTCTGCAGTTCGCCTTGCTTCCCGGCGAGACGTTCTTTTAGCGTCGCGAGTTCCGCCGCCGTCACTGCGCCGGCTTTTGTTTTCAGCAGCAACCAGGCGAGTGCCGCGCCAACAGCGGTACCCAACAGCAGGACCAGGATTCCAATGAGAATTTCAGTGTTCATTCAGGAGTCAAGTTTAACAGATGGTGTTTCGGAAATGAAACAGTAGCCCGCCAACGGGCCGAGAGTCGCCACAAGAAAGAGCGGGGGCAAGCCCGCCTTCCCAACCCGAGAGACTTTCTTTGTCACGCATTGATTTACCTTGAAAGCCTTTCAACCAGGGAACTAGCGCTGGATTTTAATCAGCTCATGGTCGGGAAGGTGGGCTTGCCCCCGCTCTTCCTCTAGGAGTCATTTCATTGGCGAATAAAAGTTACTTGCCAAAGCAGCCGACCATGCGTTCGTAAACCTTCCGCGTCACGCGCACGTCGTTGAGGTTGTAATCCCGTATCTCCGCAAGTTTTCCGGCCTGATACAGCTCAAAAACTTTACTGCCCTCCGCCGTCGCGGTCTTGCTCGATTCAATCCCCAGGGCCCAGGCGACATCGTCAAGGCTGACAAAACGTTTCGCGCCCAACCACCAGTGATGCATGGTGTCGAATACTCCGCGGACCCTGAATTCGGAAAGATCCACCAGTGGCTTCGCGGAAATGCAATGGACCAGACAGCGTTGGAAAATAAACGGCAAGTCAAAACCGAGCAGGTTGTGCCCGACAAGTTCATCCGTATCGCAATCAAAGTCTTTCAAGAACCCTAGAAAGGCGAGCAATGACGTCTTCTCATCCTGCTCCGTCCCGTCCTCGTCAATGCCAAAGACGCGCTCGCTTTGCGGTTGCTCAATACCAAAATCGAGTCCCGCAACCGGGCCTGCATGCACCGCAAGCGAAATGATGCGGCCTGAAGTTGCGCTCAACGATCCGAGCTGATAACAGCGTTCCTCTTCGATCACGATGTCTTCGAGATATCGTTGCTGTTGTTCCAGCCGCATGTTACCGAGCCTCAGCAATTTTTCGAGCTGCGGCCCGACGCGCTCGCGAAAGTCCGGCAGCGTCAGCGTCTCGATGTCGATGGTATACGCTCGCGGCAACACTGGATCTGCGATCTGGTGTTCGCGATATTGTTCGAGCGTGATGGGACGATACTCGGCAACTACAAACTGCGAACGTTCCTGAAAAGTTTCGAGTTTGCCGGTGATGCCCCACAACCCCGGTTTTATCTCTTTCCAAATCTCGAGGGTCTCTCCCCAGATTTTTAAAGTAAGCGAGCCGGTTGCGTTCCGCGCGGTCGCATCGCAAAAGCGTTTGCCTTGTTGCGTTCGTTTCTCACGAACTGACGTTATAACAACCATCAACCAAAGCTCTTCGCCTTGAGGAATGTCAGGAATGGGAATGTTGCCTCTCATTTTTCTAACAAGACTGACTCGGTATTCTGTGCAAAATCTCTTGCATCGAACGCAAACTACCAGTTTGCTTTACATCGTTAATGATGTCGAAGCTCTATTCTATACTGCCGCGCGCCGTTAAAGGACCGCCAGGTTAAGGCATTTAGTTTTATCTTTCCCGATGCTCGTAATACAAACACAAACATTGTCGCGCGCCGAAGCACTGCGCCGCATCAGGTTGCTTTCCGGCAAAGACTTGCGACCACTGGCGGATCAGTATGGCATCACGGTTTGGAAGAACGGTCGCAAGAATAAGGGCTGGGCGGGGCAGGTGATTGAGCATTATCTCGGCCTGCCGAAAAACTCTCTGCAGGCACCTGACTTTGGCACGTGGGAATTGAAAGTTGTGCCGGTGATTCCGGGTTTGGAAGGGCCGGTGCTCGTTAGAGAATCGATGGCTATAACGATGATCGAGCCTGCAGAAGTCGTCGCCAACAAGTTCAGCGACAGTCATCTTTACGACAAACTGCGCAGCATGATTGTGGTGGCGCGAATTTTCCAGGACGTTAAAGAAACTTCCGCGTACGTTCATTCAGCGGCGGAGTTTGATCTCGACAACCCGGCTATTAGAAAACAGGTGGAGGCCGACTACGAAGCGATCCGCGAAATCATTCGAATGAAGGGTCTGGAGGCGTTAACCGGTGACACTGGGAAATACGTGCAGGCGCGGACAAAGGGACGCGGGCACGGCAGCACTTCGCGGGCATTCTATGCGCGGCCAGTGTTTGTGGCGCACATTTTGAATCTGCAGAAGTTGGCGTGGATGCCGCAGGTGTTTCCAACGGTTGAGTCCGTCCAGTTTGAAGAGCAGGGGTAAACCCACCTTCAACGACCTGAGAGACTGTCGCATTGAGTTGTGAATTGAAAGCGTTGAAAGCCAATCGATCTCGGATTTCTATCGGTCAACTGAAGGCAGCTCAGGGTTGGGAAGGCGGGCTTGCCCCCGCTCTTCTTGCGGAAGCCTCAACTTCGGCATTCATCCGGCCGGTCAGCATCAGCCAGATCATTTTGTAGTCGCCCATAAAAGACCAGAGCGGATACTGAAACGTCGCCGGCTTGTTTTTCTCGATGAAGAAATGACCAATCCAGGCTGAGCCATAACCAGGTATCAGAGCGAGCGGGAAAAGCCACCACTTGCCCACGACAATAAAGTAAGCAACACAACCCAGAGCGATTGAGGTTCCCAGCAGGTGAAGCAGACGCGTGCTCGGCTTGCTGTGTTCGGTGACATAGTGTGGCCAGAATTCGGTGAATGAATTGTATCGTCGTTCAGCCATGACAGAAATTTGGACTGCGGCGGCTTGTCGCCGCTTTTCAACTTATGATGGCCTTTATTCGGATGTAAACATTCAACTTACTATAAGGTCGTCAAAAATCCCCACCGACAAAGCGGCGTCAAGCCGCCGCAGTCCAAAAAAATCAAGTTGTCGAAAACAGCTGCATGAATTGTTCAGTTGAAGCGGGAGCAACTCGTGCAAGCTGCAAATTTTCTTCCACGTGTTCGACGCTGCTCATGCCCACCAGCGCGGTGGTAATTCCTGGGGCCGACCGCACAAATTGTATTGCGGTCTGCGCCTCAGTTGGCAGCGAGCCAAGAGTCTCGCGCAGATCATTTGGTAAACCCTGAGCCACGCGACCCTGAAAAATTGCGGCGCTGGCAATAACAGTGACGCTGAGTTGAGCGGCCGCTTCAAGCAGCGATAGAGGTTGGCCGTCAACTAACTGGTTAGCCAGTGTCAGTGCTTCGGGCATTGCCAGATTAAAAGGAAGCTGAACGAAACGAAAGCCGTGCGCTTCACCGCCGACCGATCGTGCCAGCGAAACCATGAGTTCCAATGAATGATAACCACTCGACTTGGCCGGCACTCGAAAACCGTTCCAGGTAGCGACGCCATAAAACTTCAGCTTGCCCTGCGCACGATTTTCTTCCAGCAGCCCAAACGCAGCGCGCAATCGTTCGTAAAACTCTTCTTCGGAAACCTGGCCCAACTGTGATTCCGGATTGTGAATGTAATAAACATCGACTATGTCGATATTCATATTATGAAGAGATTGAGCCAATTGGTTCTGCAAATACCGTGGCGTCATGCAATGACTACCGACGATATCTGAAAAGCCCGCTATTCCACGTCTGACGAAAGTCTCTTCAACGTAGGCACGAACATCTCGAGGAGGGGCGCCGTCAAACGGCAAGTACCCACCTTTGGTGCAGATAACCAGCTCATCGCGTGAAAAGCCTTTTTCCCCGGTGAGTTCCTGCAAAGCATTCCCAATCGCTCGTTCGCTTCTTTGAAAACGATAATTCGCGGCGGTGTCGATCACGTTAGCGCCCAGCTCAACCGCACGCGCGACCGAGCTGGCGTAAGCTTGATCAGTTTGATCATCAGCGTTGCCGAGGTAGGTGCCGAGGCCAATCGATGAAAGCCAGAGTTGTTCGCGCTCGCGGAAATGTCCTTCTGCTGCGTCCGGAAAACGATCGCGATAGCGAGCAGTGCCTGCGGCGGTAGCGTGATTGGCGATTGACATAAAAATCAGAGGTCAGATATCAGAAGTTCAGAAAATAGCAATAAACCCACTGACGCACAATCCAGCGCCTGGCGACGACATGATTTTCCGATCTCTGACTTCTGACCTCTGACCTCTGTTCCAGGCAAGCCCTTCATGGTTGCGGACGGCTGTGTTAGTTTTGCATTTAACATAAAAAAGAATAAGGAAGAATATGAATTATTTTTTCAACTGGCGAGAGCACGCGGGCGCGCAGCCGGAAAAATTTTACAAGACTACCCTGGCCCAGGGCGATTACATGATGATCGGCTTAAATTGCCTTGAGCCGGGACAAACGCAGAGTGTTCACGCACACGAAGGGGCCGACAAATTTTATTTTGTCTTGGAAGGCTCAGGCACGTTTACCGTGGGTGACGAACAGCGACAGGCTGAAGCAGGCACGGTCGTCGCGGCACCCGCAGGAATAAAACATGGCGTCACGAATTCAGGCAACGAGCGGCTTTCATTGCTCGTTGCAATCGCCCCACCGCCAATCAGATGACAACCGAACAGGATTCAGCGCGCCAGTCCTCACTTGATCTCTCCACGGAAGATTTGCGGCAGCTATCCACCCGGGCCAACGAACTCGTGCTTGAATACTTTGCCGAAGTTTCTGGGTTGCCCGTTTTTCCGCAAACTTTTGCCGGCGACACACTGGAACAGGTTGGCTCAACACTCTCCGCCGCAGGCGAACCAGTTGAACGGCTGATAGACGATTGCCGCACAATTATTAATAAGAGCCGTCACAACGGACACCCGCGTTTCTTTGGTTATGTCGCCTCTCCAGCGACACCAGTGGGCGCCTTCGCTGATCTCATTGCTTCGGCCCTGAATGCAAATGTTACTTCCTGGCGCTCCGGACCCGGGGCCACGGAAATCGAGCACACTGTAGTGCGCTGGCTTGGCTCTTTGATCGGGTACGATGAAAACGCGCGCGGACTTCTCCTGAGCGGCGGTTCAATGGCCAACATGACGGCGCTATTGATCGCGCAGCGAGCAAAGGCAGGGAAGGAAGTGGCGCGGACAGGGCTTTGGCGTAGCGACGCGCCGATGACTATGTACGCCTCCGAGCAGATCCACATGTCGATACCGAAAGCCGCGGATCTACTCGGCTTTGGACGCGACCAGGTGCGCCTAATTGGTTGTGACGATCAGTTTCGCCTGAACGTGTCACTTCTGCGCGAACGAATCAACGCGGATCTGCAAGCTGGAGCAAAACCATTTTGCGTCATCGCCAGCGCCGGTACGACCAACACTGGCGCAGTCGATCCACTTTCTGAGATTGCCGGCGTAGCTAAAGAGTTTGCGCTTTGGTTTCACGTCGATGGTGCTTATGGAGTTCCAGCGGCGTTGGACCAAAGCAAGCTCCCGCTCTTCGCAGGCCTCGAGCACGCTGATTCAGTGTCGCTTGATGCTCACAAGTGGTTATACGCGCCGCTTGATTGTGGCTGTCTCTTATTTCGCGACGAGGACAAGGCGCGCGTCGCGTTCGGACATGAAGATGCCGACTACATCAGGGTGCTTGAGGAAGACGTAGACGAGTCGTTTGCTTTTTGGAACTATGGACCAGAGCTTTCGCGAAGGTTTCGCGCGTTGAAAATATGGCTGACGCTGCGCTTCTACGGAGTTGACCGTATTGTCGCAGCGATTACTGAAGACAACGCGCTGGCTGCGTATCTGGCTGAACTTGTGGAGCAGGCCCCAGATTTCGAACTGCTGGCGATACCGCAACTTAGTATTTGTTGTTTTCGTTACGTGCCGCCTGAGTTGCGCGGTGTTGCCGAGTCTCGAATCAACGAAGCGATTGAGGGTGAACTGAACAACTTAAACGAGAAAATTATGTACTCCGTCCAGCGTGGTGGCCGCGCTTATCTTTCCAGCGCATCCATTCATGGGAAGTTTGCCTTGCGTGCCTGCATCACAAACTTTCGCACGACGCGCGCTGACATCGAGCAGACGCTTGAAATAATTCGCGACGCAGCCGGGTTAATGTGAATGCAGCCTCGAAGCTAGGGAGATGACTCAAGATTAAGAATCTCAAGGTTGGGAAGGGCGGCTTGCCCCCGCTCTGGATTGAATGGCTGAACTGCAGCGGGGGCAAGCCACCCTTCCTACCTGCGAGACTGCAAAGCTTGAATAATTTCTGGCAACTTTTGGGCTTACATTATTAATGACTGAAATTACTGAACCCTACGATCGCGAGTTGCGCATTGCGCTGGAACTCGCGCGTGAAGCGGGCGCCGCCATTCTCGACATTTATAAAGGCCCACTTGAAATTGAACAGAAAACCGGCGCCGACGATCGCGAACCGGTTACGCAAGCCGACCTGATCGCGAATGAAATCATTGTGCAGCGACTCGTCCGGGAATTTCCTGATGACGGCATTTTGGCCGAAGAGTCTGTTGACACGGAACGACGGCTCGGCAAGTCACGGGTGTGGATGATCGATCCGCTGGACGGCACTACCGGCTTTATCGAAGGCAACGGTGACTTCGCAGTGCAGATTGGCCTCGCGGAAGATGGTGACTGCGTGCTCGGCGTTGTTTATCAACCATTGACCGGCGTCTTGTATCGCGCAGTTCGCGGCGGTGGCACCTGGATCGAGCGACCCGAAGCGGACCCGGAACGGGCGAAAGTATCTAGCCACGTCGACCTCGCCACAATGCGACTTGCGGCCAGTCGATCGCATCGCAGCCCGCGCATGGATAAAGTAGTTCAGAGATTTGGAGTGAAACAGGAAGTGCGTCGTGGCTCAGTCGGGATCAAAGTGGGCTTGATAGTGGAACAGCAGTGCGATCTTTACGTTCACTTATCGCCGCGGACAAAACAATGGGACGCCTGCGCGCCGGAAATCATTTTGCACGAAGCAGGCGGCAAGCTTACGGATCTGTTTGGTGGGCCGCTTCGTTACAATTCGCCCGAAGTCCAGAACCGTAACGGCATCATCGCCACTAATGGGGCCGCCCATCAGAAAGTAGTTGCCGCGCTCGGCCCGCTGTTGTCAGAATTCGGCCGCCGGCCCGTTTGATCTGTGCTTTCTTCCCCTCCCCGGGAGGGGTTAGGGGAGGGTGCGAAGCTTAACGCCGCGCACAAGCCCTCTCCCCAACCCTCTCCAAAGGGAGAGGGAGAAAGACTTCAAACTAAACGAAGCTCTGATCAAGTTAAGCGGGCTTACGTTTCCAAAACCCTCGTAGTGGGTAAAACCAGGGAGCCTGGGGGGAAGCAAAGCGAAACCCCAGGTTGACGTCCAGGTCAGAAGACCGAGCGCGCGGAGCGTGCGATAGCGCCAAGGCTACGATTTATTGATCATTTAACGCTGTCGACCGCTTCGCGGGCTCTCGATCATATGTCAACGATCCTGGGGTTCCGGTCCGCTACACCCCAGGCTTTATGCCATCGCCACGCTTCGCGGGCTGAATACAAACTGTTCTTGAACTGATCGGAGCTTCCTTAAGTTTATCGGACATTCAGCTCATTTGAAATTCTTACTGTAGAATCAGGCCTGCGTTAATATCTCTGCCAACCTCGCGGTTGGAGTGGCGCGTTGCAAAGTCGATCACGAACCTTTCTCACGTTTGCTCTCTTTTGCGTCCTGCCTTTGCTGCTTATCAGCGGCGCGTATTTTTTTGTTAACCTCAGGTCCAGCAAGGCACATTTACGCGACGAGCTGAATCACGAGCTGGCCGCCACGACCCACAGCTTTGAAACTCTACTCCAACAGCGCAAACAGGAAATTAAGAATCTGGCGGACAGCACCTCGCTGCGAAGCTGCATGCGGACTGCTTCTTACAGCGCATCTGGCCACAGTACTCAGCAGCAACCAAGCGCTACTGCAAACGGACCCGCGCAACCAGCCGACAACGAACTAAACCAAACACGAAACGCGCTCGCACCGCTACTTCGGACTCCGAATCGTTACGCATTAATTGCGGCCTTCTCACCCGGCCGTCAGCCGATCTTTATTGCCGAGCCGCCGCCTGCGAAAGCGAGCGATATTGTTTTCCGCACTAGCGATTTGCGTTCGACCCAAGTTCAACTTGACGACGGTGTATGGACCACGCAACCCGATCAAATCCTTTGTTCGATCGTCTCAATGGCTTCAGCGGGAAAGATCTTGCGTTGCACTACGCCTGTCATTTTTTCTGAAACAGAAAACGCTCGCGGCGCTCTTGTAGCAGATCTGCGTCTGGATTCCGTTATCGCGTCTGCTGCCGGGCCCCTCGAGTCTTCGCTAGCTGAAAACCAGTACACCTCGCGGCGCTCTACGATGGTCGTGGTCATTGACGCGCAGGGTGACATTATTTACCACACCAACGCTGCACTCAAACATCAGCCGGCGCGACCGGCGATGCCTTACTTTGCCCCCATCGAGGCGGAAATGATTGCTTGTCATGCCGGGACGAATAGCTTCACATCGTTCGACGGCCACCAATGGCTCGCCGGGTACGCTCCCTTGCTCGAAAATAAATTGTCCCTGGCAGTGGCGCGCGATTATTCGCTGGCTTCGCGAGACGCGCGACGGTACGGCTGGATCGGGATTATTCTGGCATTGCTGCTGGGTTTGACGGCCGCGGTCTTCCTTACCAACTATTATCAACGCCGCATAAAAAGCATCGATCGAGTTGCCGCCGGAGTTGGCGAGATAGTTAAAGGCAAGTTGGACCATCGCATTGAGTTGCTCTCGAGCGATGACTTGCGGCCACTCGCCGACAACGTTGGTTTGATGACAAAGCAACTGCGCGAACAACTAGCGCGCGAGGTCGAAAGCCGCCAGTTTCAATCTTTCCTCAGGCTTTCGGCAGTGTTAACACACGATCTCAAGAACGCCATCGAAGCATTGTCGCTGATCGTCAATAACATGGAGCAACATTTTGAAAAGGAAGAGTTTCGCGTCGATGCGATGCGCTCCTTGACGGTAGCCACCGATAAACTGCGTGCCCTGGTGGCTCGCCTGAGCGGTCCGGTTAACACCTTAAGCGGCGAGCACAAACGACCACGTCCTGTTGATCTGGTGCCGATACTTAAGCGCGTCATTACTATGACCGCGGAGCCCGCACGCGCTCAGCACGAGATCAGAATTGATCTGCCGGATTCTCTGTTTGCGCTGGTTGATGCCGACCGCATGGACAAAGTGATGGAAAACCTGATCATCAATGCTTTGGAAGCGATGGGCGACAAGCGGGGAACGTTAACGATCGCAGCCGGCGAAACCGAGGACAACAAACCGTTTTATAGTGTGAGCGACACGGGCGAGGGCATGAGCGACGCCTTCATTGCGCAAAGGTTGTTTCACCCCTTTGCAACCACTAAGCCCAAGGGCGTGGGCCTGGGCCTGTATACCTGCCGCGAAGTGGTCACTGCAAACGGCGGCAGGATCGAGGTTGAGTCGCGCCAGGGTTCTGGTACAACGTTTAGGGTCGTGCTACCATCGGCCCAATCGAAACGCGGTGAATAATTCCCGCTTGCACCCTCACCAGTCAGCCCAGAAGTTTCCAATCTATTCGCCGATGATTGCGCTATCGGTCGACAGAAATTTGCCATGGGCCACGAAGGTCAACCAAAAGAAACGAGGGTGAAGGAAACCCTGCTGGTCGTCGATGACGACGAGTCAGTGCGTCGCGGACTTTATTGGACGCTTAACTCGGAGTATCGCGTGCTTGAATCAGCTTCGCGTGAAGAAGCTGTAAAGCTCTTGCAGGACGAGAACATCGATCTGGTTCTCAGCGATCTGCATTTGCCACCGAATGTCGAAGATATTTCCGAGGGGCTGGCGATCATTGACTTCGCGCGCGAGAGAAATCCGCCGGTTCAGGTGGTGGTGATCACTGCCAGCAACTCGAAACGCGCAGCACTGGAAGCAGTCAAACGTGGCGCTTATGGGTTCTTTGAAAAGCCGCTCGATGCGGCTGAAGTCTTGCACATTGTCAATCAGGCTGTGCGTGTGCGCCGGCTGGAACTTGAAAATACTCGTTTGCGCGAGGAGCTGGTAGGAGCTTCCGGTTTTGGCCGCTTGATTGGTTTGAGCCAATCGTTGGAAAAGACTTTGAAGCAAGCGCGCGCGGTTGCAAATACGAGCGCCACAGTTTTAATCATTGGTGAAAACGGAACGGGCAAGGAGATGCTGGCGCGCGCGATTCATGAAGAAAGCCAGCGCGCGCGCGGTCCCTTCATCGGCGTGAGTTGTGCGGCGCTGCCTGAGTCGCTGATTGAATCGGAATTGTTTGGGCATGAGAAGGGCGCGTTCACCTCAGCGAATTATTCACGCCAGGGGCGTTTTGAGTTGGCTAATGGCGGCACCTTGTTCCTCGATGAGATCGTCGAGTTAACGCCGAGTGTGCAGGTTAAGCTGCTGCGCGTCTTGCAGGAACGTGCTTTTGAACGCGTAGGCGGCACGAAGACTTTGACAGTGGATATTCGTCTGATTGCCGCCAGCAATCGGGATCTGGAAACCGAAGTGGAAGCGGCAAACTTTCGCCGCGATCTTTTTTACCGGCTTAACGTGGTGCCATTGGTGCTGCCGTCGTTGCGCGATCGCGCCGAAGACATTCCCGGTCTCGCTGCGCATTTTGCTGCGAAAGCTGCCGAGAAACATGGCCGCGCTACTCCTCAACTGCAACCGGCTTTGGTGGACTCGCTGCACGAATATGAATGGCCGGGAAATGTTCGCGAGTTGGAAAACCTAATGGAGCGATTGGTGTTGCTCGATCGTGGCGCGACGTTGGGGCTGGGGTTTCTTCCGGAAAAAATGCTCAAGGTGCAGCCGGCGCCGGGCGTTGCAAGCGATAAGACTTTTGAAGGAGCGGTTACCGCTTTGAAGCGGCGTCTGATTGTGACGGCGCTTGAAGCGGAAAATGGAAATAAAGTCGCAGCGGCCAAACGCCTGGGGATCAGTCGTTCGTATTTGCACCGGCTAATCACTGAATTTGGAATTCAAGCGCGCACCAATAGCAGCGCTATGTAACGACAAGCTATAATTCGTTTTCCATTTCGTAAAGCAAACTGTTAGTTTGCGTCGGTCGCCGACCTTCAAGTTGATTGGCAACGTGCGGCCGCAAACTAACAGTTGCTTTACAACGGCCCGCACCAACAGCGCGCTGTTGGCAGGTTCAGCGGTATTAGGAGAAAGAGAAACGAATGGCTGAAACGATCAAATGCAAACATTGCGGCGAGAAGCGACCGGCGCTGGGGTTTGCTCCCTTTCCGAATCAGTTGGGCCAGCGGGTTGCCACTGAGATTTGCCAACCGTGCTGGAGCGGCTGGTTGCAGAAGCAAACGCAAATCATCAATCACTACGGGCTCGATCTGACGAATCCTGACGCGCAAAACTTTCTGTTCGACAATATTAAAGGCTTTCTGTTTGGCGAGGCGGCGCCGCTGGAAGCTGAAATTGATACGTCTAAAGAAGGCACCGTCAAATGGTAGGGACGAAACAAGACGGCTATATAGAATTAAGGCGCCGGGCGAGATTTCATCTTTGCCCGGTGTTTCTCTGCGAGCACTGCTGCTCGTCTTTTTATATCCGGCTGTGTGTTTCTCCCTCTCCCTTTGGGGGAGGGCCGGGGTGGGGGTTTTAGGCTCACGTAAGCCCTCTCCCCTAACCCCTCTCCCAGCGGGAGAGGGGAAAACAGAACTCATTAAGCGGTGGCGTGAGCTAATCGTTTGGTTTTTGAAACCTCATGTGCATCATTGACGTAATATTTGGGACTCCCCGTCTGTTTGTTTTACTTGAGATCGGTTTCTAAGCTAAGCTCAACTTTCTTTCGCAGCCCGAGTGTATAAATCAGCCATTTGTCTCTGCTCTAGAATGGATCCAGCAGACGAATCTGAACGACCCAATCGCAATCCATAAAAGTTTGCTCAGGAGGAACTAACCTTGCTTAATCGCTGCGTACTTAATCGTCTTTCCAGCTCCGCCATGTTTCTGGCGCTCGCGCTCGGTCTGGTAACGACCGCTTACTCTCAAACCAAACTGCTACGTTTTCCGGATATCTATGGCGACCGAGTGGTTTTCACTTACGGCGGGGATTTATGGACCGCACCGGCGGCTGGGGGTTCAGCAGTGCGCCTGACTGCGCATCCGGGTATGGAAGTGTTTGGAAGGTTTTCCCCCGATGGCAAGTGGATCGCCTTCACCGGACAGTACGATGGCGATGAGCAAGTTTACGTGGTTTCGGCAACCGGCGGCGTGCCCAGGCAACTTACTTTCTATCCGGCAAAAGGCCCGTTGGCCCCGCGCTGGGGTTGGGACAATCAGGTCTCTGGCTGGAGCCGCGACGGCAAGCGGATTATTTTCCGTTCACAGCGGGATTCGTGGGCGCTGCCCATCGCGCGGCTTTATTCAGTTTCGCCGGACGGTGGACCCGCCGACGTATTGCCGATGCCCGAAGCTGGTTCGGGGGACTACTCTCCTAACGCCGATCAAATGGTCTACTCGCCGCAGTCGCGCGATTTTCGTTCGGAAAAGCGTTACAGCGGCGGCCAGGCGAATGCGCTTTACACTTTCGATTTAAAAACGTATGCGACGAAACGAATCACCGAAGGGCCGCGGGCGACGCGCGATCCAATGTGGGTGGGCGACACGATCTATTTTAATTCGGACCGCGATGGGCACTTTAATCTCTACTCTCATGACATTCCCACCGCCAAAACCACTCAAGTAACCAATAACAAAACTTGGGACGTGCGTTGGCCCAGCTCGGACAACGACGGCCGCATAGTTTACGAGTTGAATGGAGAGCTTCAGGTGCTCGACGCCAGGAGCAATCGCAGCACGCCAATATCCATTTCCGTACCCGACGAAGGCTTGTCGCGCCGGCCCAGCCGTATTCCGGTCGCAACCTTCATCGAGTCCGTCGGGCTCAGTCCGAAAGGTGAGCGCGCGTTGTTTACTGCGCGCGGCGATATTTTTACCGCCCCAATCGAGAAAGGTGCGACGCGTAATCTAACGCATTCGTCGAACGCACACGATAAGTGGGCCGCGTGGTCTCCCGACGGTTCTCGCATCGCATTCATTTCCGATCGCACTGGCGAAGAAGAGCTGTACATCATCCAACAGGATGGCTTGAAGCCCGCGGAACAAATAACCAGTGGCGGCCGCGCCATGCGGTATCAACCTGAATGGGCGCCCGATGGCAAGCGGATCGCGTTTGGTGATAAGGACGGAAGAGTTTATGTGGTTACGCTTGCGGATAAAAAGATTGTTGAAATTGCCGATGAGCCCCACGGACAGGTTCGCGATTACGTGTGGTCACCACGCGGAAACTATTTGGCCTTTAGCATGAATGCAGGTCCGAATCGATTTTCTGCTCTTTATATTTGGGGCGTGTCCGACGGTAAGTTGCGTAAGGTCACCGATGACATGTTCAACTCCGGCGCTCCGGCGTGGGATCCGCAGGGAAATTATCTGTACTTTCTCAGCGATCGCGAGTTTCAACCGCAGATCTCGCAGATCGAATTCAACTATGCGACCAATCGCACTTCGTACATCTACGCGATGGCCCTGCGTAAAGACGTCAAACATCCGTTTCCGCCGGAAAGTGATGAGGTAACGATCAGCAAGCCTGACGAGCCTAAGCCGAAGACAACGCCGCCCGGCGAAGAGCCGGAATCGCCGGCCAAAGACATTAATAAGGAATTGAAGCCACCGGCGAAGGAGTCCGCCAAAGAGCCAACTCCGCAGCCCACCGCGACGCCGGCCCAGGGCGAACCAAAGTCCGATACTGCGGTGAAGTCGCAGGCGCCGATGACAATCGATTTTGACGGTCTCGGCGCGCGCGTCGCCCGCGTTCCGGTTGCTGCGGACAACTATGGCGGCGTCTCAGCAAAGACCGGCCATTTGATTTACGCGCTCGGATCCGCTTTCTATTACGGTCGCCAGGGCGATCGTCCCACAGTCCTGAAAATCTTTGCCTTCAAAGACCGCAAGGAATCGACGATTGCTGAAGACATTCGTGGCTACACCTTGTCTGACGACGGTTCAAAACTGCTGGTGGCGCAGGGGCCGGGCTACAACATTTACGACGCCACCCCGGTTGGTGATAAGACCAGGAAACCTGTTTCTACTGCCGGCATGTTTGTGGATCGTGAACCTACTGAAGAATGGAATCAGATCTTCAATGAAGTTTGGCGGCGCTACCGTGACTTCTTTTACGTGGCCAACATGCACGGCTACGACTGGGCCGCTCTGCGTGAGCAGTACAAGCCGCTGCTGCAGTATGTGGCCCATCGCTCCGATCTCAATTACGTAATCAGCGAAATGATTTCGGAGTTAACTGTGCAACACGCCTACGTTGAAGGTGGCGACTTTCAAATCCCGCCGCGGCCTCGCAGCGGCTTACCGGGCGCGCGTTTTGAGCTGGACAAGCAGTCTGGCCGCTATCGCATCTCTAAAATTTTCGAAGGGCAAAACGAAGAAGACATCTATCGCTCGCCGCTCCATGAAATTGGAGTCAACATCAATGTTGGCGATTACGTGCTGGCGATTGACGGCGAAGAGTTGAAAGGCACTGACGATGTGTATCGCTTGCTACGGTTCAAAGCAGACAATCCCGTTTCGTTAACCGTTAACAAGACGCCGTCGCTTCAGGGGGCGCGTATTGTTTCTTATCGTCCGATTACCGACGAAGGACTCCTTATTTATCTCGATTGGATTAACCAGAACCGCCGCAAGGTAGACCAGGCGACTGGCGGGCGTGTTGGCTATATTCATATTCCCGACATGGGCGCCAACGGTATTCGCGAGTTCATCAAATGGTACTACCCGCAGATTCGCAAAGAGGGACTGGTTGTTGACGTGCGGGCGAACGGTGGCGGCAATGTTTCGCGCATGCTCATTGAAAGGCTGCGGCGAAAGCTGTTGGGCCTCAACTATGACCGCACTGACGATGACGCCAACACCTATCCCGATTCGGCATTCATCGGGCCGATGGTTGCGTTGCTCGACCAGAATTCGGCATCGGATGGCGACATTTTCCCCTACATGTTCCGCGAAGCGGGGCTTGGTCCATTGATCGGCAAACGCTCGTGGGGCGGCGTGGTTGGCATTCAAGGCCGCGGACCACTAATCGACGGCGGCGTTATCTTCGTTCCGGGCTCTGCTTTAGCTGACAAGAATGGTCAATGGATCATTGAAGGCTATGGGGTCGATCCCGACATCGAGGTCGACAACGATCCGAAATCAGTGATCCAAGGGCGCGATGCTCAGCTCGAACGCGGCATAGCAGAAGTGATGGCGCGGCTGAAGACGCCGGTGAAGTTGCCGGCCAAACCAGCTGGACCAATCAAGACGATAAAGTAGGAGAATGTCCGATACGCTTTAAGCGCCAAAGGCGCGGAATGCAAAAGCCTGGGGGCAACGCCCCCAGGCATGCACTATCTCGGCATCAGCGCTGAAAGTGCGACATGGCCTCTACTAGTTAATTCGTATTTAATTCTGCGCCTTCAGCGCTATGATATTAATTTGACTGTTCCTGGGGCGATGCCCCAGGCTGCTACATCTCGCCTTTGGCGCTCAAGATCGCGCGTAATCGTCTTCGCCATCACCCCTTAACCAGTAGCTTCTCCTGCGGTCGCATTGCCGGCATGCCTTTGTGTTGCCAGCAGCGCACCGGTCCATGAACTCGCCGTGAGCACGGTGTGCCTTTCTTAGTGCGCGCACCGCAGATGTAGACGTCTGCCTCGATCGTGTTCGCCGCCGCCGTGACGGTTGTGCCGGACTGCGAATTGTTAAGTGGCGAATCCAATCGCCTTTCGATTATCAGCGGCGGCGGCATTGGCCGGCGCGTTCGACCAAGGAGATAGCCGCTACTGATGAGCGCCAGAAAAGTTATGAGAAGAGGAACGAAGCGCTCTTTTCTGAAACGACGCGCGCAGACATTGCAAAACCGACGGCTGGTCCAGAAATGCCAGCGCTGACGGATAAGTTTATTGCCACACTCGCAGCAGAAGTTTGGCCGATACACGGGACAGTACTCCGCGTTAGGTTTTGGGTTTTTGTTTCGAGCGGCGGGTGATGAACTAACTTTGAGCGCGACGATTATATGCCGGGAGACTGCAATAGTGATAGGTTTCAGTAGTAATCCTGTTGGTGCTGCCGAGAAAGCGATTGTGTGGCGAGTTACTTCGAGGCAATGAGGTCAGTACCACCTCGCGGTAGCGGGTGGGTCGTCGATGGAGCAGCTATACCGCCGAAGGGATCTGGCTTCGCCCAGTGACCTTTTTTGGTACCAGACCCACCCGCTACCGCGAGGTGGTACTGACTTCATTGCCTTCAAACGTCCTCAGCGGGCAACGCAATTTCTCTTTGCGGCGTCGGAAGAAGTCGTTTCCCCTTAATGGCTCCCGGAGTCGAATTGCAAAAGCACAAGTTGCGCGGGCATACTCTTCGCTCATCTGAAACACCTTATGAATACATCGCAATTTCCCAGTGCTATGAAACACAGTTCGTTGATAATTCTTCCTGGACTGCTCACTTTTATCTTTTTTGCATCAGCAGCGCGCGCTCAGGGACCGGATGATGTAGTGACCACTGACGTTTCCCTCGTGCAGTTAAACGTCGGCGTCGTCGATGCGCGCGGCCGGGCTGTCACAACGCTTTCGCGAAACGACTTTACTGTTTATGAAGACGGAGTGAAGCAGCCGATTCTTAATTTTGAACCGACGGACACACCATTTAGTTTGGTTTTGTTGCTGGACATGTCGGGCTCAACCGTGAATTTCCGCCAGCAATTGAAACAGGCGGCAGCAAGATTTCTTGACGCGCTGGGGCCGGCAGATCGAGTGGCAGTTATTCAGTTTAATGCGAAAGTAAAAAATCTTTCCGGCTTCACCGCCGACAGAAAAAAATCCGCGTACGCGATTCAACTTGCCGAGGGCGCCGGCGAAACGAATTTGTATGAAGCGCTCTCCTATTCGTTGCGCGAGTTAGGAAAGGAAGAAAAGCGGCGCAAGGCGATTGTCGTTCTGACTGACGGGTTGGACACTGCGATGCGCAATTCGGATCGCTCGTCCGCTTCGCGCGCCCAAACTGACGCGGAAGCCGTTGCTTCTATCGATCCCAAAGCGAGTGCGGCGTTAAATTCAGTTTTAGCAACGGCCGATCGCCAGGGAGTAACGATTTATCCGCTGGCTTTACCGTCAGGGGATCCAAAGCGCTTGCCGCTGCAGGATCCGGTGATTACCGGGATCTACGCAGCCGCGCGCGCGCGTCTCCAAAATTTGGCGGATCGCACCGGCGGTCGGCTGAGCGAGATTCAGCGGCTGGATCAAATGGCCCGGTTGTACGTTGAGGTGGCAGCCAGTCTGCGAGCGCTTTACTCGGTGGCCTACCGGCCGCCCGATCGCGCGCGCGACGGCAAGTGGCGCGAGATACGTGTTGAAGTAACGCAGCCAGAGTTGTTTGCAAGCACGAAGACAGGCTATTTTGCGCGCTGAGTAGTCCGCTTGACACTCCTTAATCGCGACACCTATATTCAAATATCGCCATTGCAATCGTAAAAATAGTTAAATAGGAAAGCTTTCTTTCTATTTACGATTCAAGATTTACTTACGATTCACGATTTACGATTGACGAGGTACGCACCCGTAGCTCAGCTGGATAGAGTACCTGACTACGAATCAGGGGGTCGCATGTTCGAATCATGCCGGGTGCACCACTTTCCCGAAGTTTCAAGTTTAAAGTTTCAAGTTTCAGAGCGAGACGATTTACGAGGCCTCCAAAAAAGTCCCAAGTTTC
>JBPCLZ010000046.1:0-4640 GCA_051002775.1 Pyrinomonadaceae bacterium
CGATTCACGATTTACTAGCCTTCATCGCCTCCGTCATAACCTCTTTCACCGGCGCCGAATTCATAAACGTTTCGCGCAGTTCTTTTTCTCCG
Organism: Pyrinomonadaceae bacterium; assembly: GCA_051002775.1. Classification (GTDB taxonomy): domain Bacteria; phylum Acidobacteriota; class Blastocatellia; order Pyrinomonadales; family Pyrinomonadaceae; genus PSRF01. The sequence goes on from JBPCLZ010000046.1 coordinate 93, forward strand.
GTGTTCGCCGCTATTAAGTTGACGATCTCCGCAGCTTCAGCAAATGCCTTCCGTGCCGCGATGCTGTCGCCCGACTGCAACTTAAGCCGACCCAACTCCGCATAAGTTTTCCAGGCTGCAAGCGGCGCCGGATGATCTCGAAACTTATCCAGCGCTGCTTCGAGTTGCTTCTCCGCTTCGGCCAGGTCTCCTCGCGCAACTTCCACCTGGGCCATCAGCTTGTAAGCGACGCCGATATACTTGTGCGCTTCATATTGCGTTGCGGTTTCCAGCAGCCGCAGCGCAAATTCGCGAGCCTTCTCAAGATCTCCGTGGCGAAGCCAGCGTTCAGCGGTCGCCCCCTGCAAGCGAATGTTATAACGCCAGCGAAACCAGGCATCGCGCGCAAATATATCGTGCACATCGTGAAAGGTATCGTCGGTTTTCGCCATGTCACCCGCGTGGGTGTAATCGATGCCGAGGTTGATCAGCGAGTTCGCTTCTGCTTCCAACACGTGATGCTCGCGCGCAATTTCCAAGCCCTCCTGATCGTATTTGCGCGCGCCTGCAAAGTCCTGCATCTCGCGATGCAACCAACCAATACAATTGGGCATACGTGGATGCCAAAAGAGGTCGCCATTGCGTCGCGCCTTTTCGATTGCCTCATGGAGAATCGCGAGCGCAGCCGATATCCTGCCCAGATTTCCCGACGCCAGACCGAGAAAAAAGTGCGAGGTCAGTAACAGAAAACCATCGCGCAACTCCGCGGCTAGAGCCATCGCTTCCGTTTCGAGTTTGATTGTGTCTTCGTATTCCGACTGGAAAAAGTGAAGACAGCCGCGCCACGCCAGCGCATTCAAAAGGGCGGGAGCGTGGTTGAGTGCTCTGGCGGTAGTTATGACATCGTCCAGAACCGGCTTTCCTTTTTTTAACTCGCCATAGGCAAGATGCTTCAGCGCTATCAGACACATTGTCTCAATGCGTAGCTTCTCGCTGCCGGCGCGCTGGGCCACATCCAGCGCCTCAGCGGCACGCGCGGCGGTTTCTTCAAGCCGGTGTGAGAAGAAGAGGGTCGTTGTCATCGCGTTTAGCGCGGCGGATTGAAGCTCCAAAGAGTTCAGTTCACGCGCCTGCTCGAGCATCTTAGTGAAATCGTCGACCGCCTGAGGAAAACGGCTCAGCATGTGATTAACGATTCCGCGCTTTTGATAAAGCGTCAAAAACTTCTCAGTTTGTTCCCCACTGGGAAGTTTCTCAACCAGGCTGAGAGCGCGGCCATAGTGTTGTTCGGCTTCTGCGTAGGCGTAGAGTTTTGTCGCGTTATCGCCGGCGTGAGTCAGATATTCAACCGCACGTTTGAAGTCGCGCCCATGCTCGAAGTGAATAGCGAGCTGGGTTGCAATCTGCGGCGCACGCTTGCCGTAGTGTTGCACTAATTGCTCTCCGGCCTGCAGGTGAAGCATGACGCGGCGTTTGTTTACCAGGGTTCCATATAAATAGTTCTGGTAAAGTGCGTGGGCAAAACGATAACGCGTCGCCAGAGCGCCATCAGGCAATTCTTCTTCGCCGCGAGTTTCGATCAAGCGGTGAGTTTTCTCCAGCGCTGCCAATTGTTCTTCAAGGTCAATCTCGTCAACGCCCAACAGGTTGGCCGCGACCGTCGAAAGAAATTCGGCGCCCTCGATGCTGGCATACTGCAACGCGCGCCGTTCCGCTTCCGCCAGGGCGTCAATCTTCTTGCCGATCATGCTGCGCACGCTCTCGGGAGCTTCAAGCTCCATCTCGGAAAGTGGGCGGGTGAGCGACCAGTGTGCATTCACCTTCGCAATGTCGCCGCGTTCGCCCAGGTATTGCAGCAGATTGGTAGCAAACAGCGGATGTCCTTCGGTCTTGTCATGAATGAGGGCAGTCAGTTCCGGGGGAAAGTCGTTGGGCGCAAACGTCGCGTCCAGGTATTCCGTAATGTGCTCGCGGCTTAATGAACCGACCGCCACCTCCTCACAAAGGTTATGCGACTGCATCTCAGCCTTATAACTTTTGAGCGGATGATTGCTGCGTTCGATGTCCTCCGGCCGGAAAGTCCCGGCGATCAGCAAGTGCTGACTAACGATGCGCTGGCTGAGGTGACGTAACAAGTCAACGCTTGAAGGATCCGCCCAGTGCAGATCTTCCAACAACAGAACAATCGGCGAGGAGGTTGCGAGCATGCCAAGCGCGTCGCCGAGTTCGCGCATCATACGCTCTCTGGTCGCGCCAATTGTTTCCTGCTGTAACCTCTCGAGCGATCCGCTGGTGACAAATGCGGTTGGTAACTCCATGACCCAGGTCGGCGCGTAGGTTCGCATCACGGCGGCAATGCGCTCCCGGCCCGGACCGTTTAGCAGCGCGGCCATGGCATCGAGAAACGGCAGATAAGCCTCGCCGGTGCCGTATTGCTCCACGCAGCGTCCACGAGCAACCAGCAGACCCGGATATTGCTTGCGCGCGCGCCGCAGAAATTCGTCGGATAACGAAGTCTTTCCAATACCCGGCTCTCCCGTGATAAAGACGACGCGACCCGTGCCTGCCACCGCTTGTTGCAGAAACCCGTCAAGCTTCTTCATCTCCGGCTCACGGCCTACAAATGAGGGGCCGGCGTGTTCCAGTAAATCTGGGTCATAGACGATGGGGAAGCCGGTCCAACTTCCCGTGATTGTTGCTCGCAAACTCCGCAACGCGTCACCCATTTCCGATGCCGACGAATAGCGGCGCTCTTTACCCTTGGCGAGCGCGCGTTCGATGATCAGATCAAAGTCGCGCGGCAACTCGGGCCTTACCCGGCTGGCCGGCGTCGGCTCGATTGCCGCAATCGCGTGCATGATCGCCAGGAGGCTTGGGCCATTAAAAGGCACGTTCCTCGTGGCCGCCTCGTAGAGTAAGGAGCCGAGAGAAAAAATCTCTGAACGGAGATCTAAAGTTTCGCCACGCGTTTGTTCCGGAGACATGTACGCGACTGTGCCCAGGACGGTGCCCGCGTCAGTAAGTTCGACGAGAGTCGGCGCTTCGAAGTCTACGGCGAGGGCGCTGGGCCGAAGCATTTTTGCCAGACCAAAGTCGGCAACTTTGGCCTGGCCGCGCGGTGTAATTAGAATGTTTGCGGGCTTGATGTCGCGATGGATGAGACCGATTGCATGCGCCGCGTCGAGCGCATCCGCCACCTGGATGCCGATGTCGAGGAGGGTGGTCAGCGGCAACGCGCCGCTGCGTTCGATGTACGCCTTCAACGTCTCTCCCTCGACGTACTCCATCACGATGAAGTCGAGGCCGTCAGCTTCTTCAATCGCATAAATGGTGACGATGTTGGGATGGCTGAGTGAGGAAGCTGACTGCGCCTCTTTCAGCAAACGGCGTCTGGCGGTGACGTCTTGCGTCGCCTCGGGTGCGAGCAGTTTGAGGGCAACGTGGCGGTTAAGCTTGGTGTCCTCAGCCTTGTACACCTGGCCCATCCCACCCTGGCCAATTTTACTGATGATGCGGTAATGAAGGAGCGCCCGCTCCGGGTCCACCGAACTCATCACGCCTCCGAATTATGAACAGCCTCAAGGATCATGAATGGCCGCCAGGCTATCAATGCCGGGCCTTCTCACTTCTTGCTGCTGACTGGTGACTGCCGACTGCCCACCGCCAACTGCTCGACTTTGGACGTTGGACTCACATTTGATGCTGGATAATATAGCGCTTCTATATGGAGTTCCAACTGAATTTGGGGAAGGAATCGCGGATTGCGGATTTCGAATTGCGGATTTGCCAAACTCACGAAGTCTCGAGTTTCCAGTTCGTGCGAAGGCTTGGATGTCTCTGGGTCGGGGGGGGGGGCGGGCTTCGCACCCCAGCGGGGCTGCCCCGCTAGGGACCCCGCCTTGCCCCGGCTCTTAGGCACACTCTTTATACAAACTCATCACTCATCACTCATTACTCATCACTCATTACTCATCACTCATCACTCATCACTCATCACTTTTCCCCAGAGGCGTAGCCTCCCATCAACTTGGGATCCTGACGGTAAGGCTGAGCCTTACCGCACTGTGCGGCGGCAAAGCCGCGTGAAACTCGCTTGCCTGACATTTCTGGTGACTACGATGATTGGCGGTGCCTGGTTGTATACGCTAAGTAGTGATCAAACTATCAATGATTTACGATTCACGATTCACGATGCACCGTTTTAAGGCTGTTTGTTTCCTAACCATTTACGATTGACGATTTACCAGCAACGTTTCTACGTGTCGCTCGGCGAGCAGAAGCTTCTGGGTGAGCGAGTGTTTCTAGATGACTGAGCGCTCGTCGAGGGGAAAAGGATTCGGTACCGTTCGTCTATTTACGATTTACGATTCGTGAATTCAGATTGGAAGTGCAACGAGTTGAAGCTGTGGAATTGTTTGATTCTTGAGCGCCAAAGGCGCGGGAATGTAATAGCGTGTGCCGAGCATGTTCGACGACTTGAGGGTGAAAGTCCCTTTCCAACCTGATGGAGGTGAAGGATAGCAAAGCGCAAGGGCGTTGTCGTGAGGCAAGGTCTGAAGGAAGCGTGGA
>JBPCLZ010000047.1:0-2657 GCA_051002775.1 Pyrinomonadaceae bacterium
ATCGCGAATGCAAAATCGAACAACCAGGCGGTTCGCGAGTGTAGCGGAGAATTGTTTGACGCCACAAGCCGACCTTGTGATTCAAATCGTTAACACCTAAATGAACAATAAAAACGTTCTCCTTGAGAAACTAATTCTGGCTTCGCGCAGCCCGCGCCGTGCGGAGATACTGCGCGCGGCCGGCTGGCCCTTTGCAGCGGTCGCCGCAGATATAGACGAATCAAGTGAGGTAGGCGAGGACGCGATCACTTATGTAAAACGCCTGGCGTTGACTAAGGCGCAGACGGTTGCGGGTAAAGTTACTGAAGGTCTTGTGCTTGGCGCCGACACGACCGTGCTGGTCGACGGTGAAATGCTGGGCCAGCCGCTCGATGACGAGGACGCTCGTCGCATGCTAAAGCTGTTGAGTGGCAAATGGCACGAAGTGCTGACTGGTGTGGCACTGATTCGCGTGGGCGTGGCCGCGCAAGCTTTGATCGATCACGAAACAACCAGAGTTCGCTTCGCTGAGATGTCGAACGAGGAAATCGACTGGTATGTTTCCACCGGGGAGCCGCGGGGTAAAGCAGGCGCTTATGGCATCCAAGGCCACGCGGCACTTTTTGTTGAAGAGATTGCTGGGGATTATTTCAATGTTGTGGGACTACCGGTGAGACTGGTGTATGAGATGTGGCATAGACTTTAGTCTGTGCCTCTTCGCCAACACACAGACTAAAGTCTATGTCACAGCGCCCAGCTAACAGTCTGCTTTACTCAAAACAGCACGCCGCCGCCGTCTACATTGATTGCCTGCCCGTTTATGCCGCGGCCGTCTTCCGAAGCCAACAACAACGCCAGCGCCGCAACTTCTTCCGCAGTCACCAAACGGTTTTGTGGACTCACCTTTTTGATCGAGTCCAGCGCCTGGTCCTTTGTCAGTGAAGTTTTTTGGGTAATGTTCTCAAGGGCTCGTGTGGTCATGTCGGTGTCAACATAGCCCGGACAAATAGCGTTGACGGTGATTCCATTTTTGGCCACTTCCTGGGAGGCGGATCGTGTCAAGCCAAGCACGCCATGTTTGGAAGCTGAATAGGCTGCGATGTAAGGCGCGCCCGTTTTTCCTGCAATGGAGGCGATGTTGATTATTCGGCCCCAACCGCGTTCGATCATTGCGGGCAGCGCTGCCCGCATGCAATAAAAAGTTCCGTCCAGATTGATAGCGACGTGGCGCCGCCAAAGCTCATCGGCAGTTTTGACGAGCGGCGCGCTCTCCGCAATGCCGGCGTTGTTGACCAGAATATCGGGACCACGACCGAACGCTTCATTAACCTTGCCAAACATCGCAGTCACACTATTACCATCCGAAACATCACAGGCGATAGCTGTTGCCCGAACCTGAAACTGATCGGTCAGTTCTTTTGCAACGCGTTCAACTTGTTCGCTCGTGCGTGCCGCCACTGCAACGTGAGCGCCCTCACGCGCAAAAGCGTGCGCAATTGCGCGACCAATACCGCGGCCGCCGCCGGTGATTAACGCGATTCGGTTTTGAAGTTGCATTGTAGTTTCGAGTTCCGAGTTTCGGGTTCCGAGTCCGAAGTCTTAACTCGAAACCCGAAACTCGGAACTGGAAACTCTCTCACCGCCCCGTAAACTTTGGCGGTCGCTTTTCAAGAAAGGCGCGCACGCCTTCGGCGCCGTCATCGGAATCGAAGCAACGCATTTGCGCTTCTGTTTCGTAGCGCAACATCTCTTCCAATTCGTGAGATTGGCTCAGGTAAACCGCTTGTTTTACGGCCCCGATAGCGACGGCAGGGGCAGCGCGCAAGCGTTCGGCCAGCTTGCGGGTTTCTGCTTCCAGGTCCGATGGAGGAACTACGAAATTAACAAGACCAAGTCGCTTTGCCTCCTCAGCATCGATCGGATCGCCAAGAAAAAACATCTCGCAAGCTTTGTTGGGTGGGACCAGTCGCGGAAGAAAGTATGTGCCGCCCCAGTCGGGATGCAGGCCAACTTTTGCAAATGATTGGCTGAAGGTGGCGTTGCTGGAGGCAATGCGCAGGTCGCAGGCCAGAGCGAGATTGAACCCGGCGCCAAACGCTGGTCCATTGATCGATGCGATCACCGGTTTGGTCATATGACGAATTGCGGTAACGACTCGACGCGCGGAACCGAGCAATCGAGAAAACTCATCTGCATCGCTGTGTTCGATCAACTCCGCCATTGCGGCGACATCACCGCCCGCACAAAATCCGCGACCGGATCCGGTTATCACTACCACGTGCACGGCGCGATTGCTGCCGGCTGCTTCCAATGCCTCCGCCAGATCGCGGCGCATGTGCCCCGCCAGCGCGTTTAATTTCTCGGGCCGGTTCAGCGTGATCGTTGTGATGCCGTCGTCGTCAGCGATGTCGATTTGTTCGTAAGACATGACAGTTCCGAGTTTCGCGTTTCGAGTTCCGGGTTCTTTAATTAACTCGAAACCCGAAACTCGAAACGCGAAACTTACTTTCCTTTAAAGATGGCTTTGCGTTTTCCGACGTATGCATCCAGGCCTTCCTTTGCGTCTTCCGACTGGAATAGTTGTTGTTGCAGCTCGCGCTCCAAGGCCAGGGCCGATTCGAAAGGTATTTCGCCGCCGGTCTGCACCGCGCGCTTGATTCTGCCGACCGCCGCAGAGG
>JBPCLZ010000048.1:0-9395 GCA_051002775.1 Pyrinomonadaceae bacterium
TGGGTTTCTCGCCGAGGGCGCCGTTTATCTCGCCGTTGGGTTGCTGGCCCTGCAGATCGCGGTTGGTTTCGGCGGCGAAACGGATGACACGAAAGGAGCTCTCCAGGAAATCGGCCGGCGCCCATTCGGGGGAACGCTACTGGTAATCCTCGCCGTCGGCTTGCTGCACTATTCGGCGTGGAAGTTCGTGGAGGCGTTCAAGGACCCCGAAAACGTCGGCAAAGGCCTCCGGGTGTTGTACGGTGCCAGCGGTTTCCTCCATATCTATCTCGCATACATGGCGGCGAGGATAGTCCTCTCGGGGCTCGGCGTGATGGGCGGCGGGAAGAGTGGGGATCAATCCGCGCAGTCGTGGACGAGCTGGCTGATGTCGCAGTGGTTCGGACGCTGGCTGGTTGGGGCCATGGGCGTGGTGGCCTTTGGGATAAGCATCAGTCAGCTCCTAGTGGCCTACCGGGCGAAGTTCCGCGAGAAACTCGCGCTGCGCGACATGCATGCTTGGGAGAAGATTGCGATGATCACTCTCGGCCGGATGGGCTTTTGCGCGCGGGCTTTGCTGATCGCACTTGTCGGCGTATTTCTCGTGCAAGCGGCCGTAAATTCCAATCCCGAGAAGGCGGGCGGCGTGGCAAAGGCGCTGGCGACTCTCATGGAACAACCTTTCGGCCCGTGGCTGCTCGGTGCCACCGCCACTGGTTTGATTGCCCACGGCTTGTTCACCTGGGCCATGATGCGTTACCGCGATCTGGGCAGGGACGGATGAGGGGGCGATCTATCCTCTCGCATTTCCGCAGGAAATGCTGGTGAGGCGCGCCGCGGTCCAGTGGATCCGCAACGGGCCGGAGGGCGGATGACGGACGGACAGTTGGACGGTCGGACGCAGCGGTGCCAAGCCGTTACGTGATGGCGGTTGATCTGGAAGGACTGGGCTGTGACGAAAACCGGCAGAGTTCGTACTGGACTGATCTTCTTGACGGGGAGGTGCAGTTCCGGGATACGATCAGCCACCCTCGCTGACATCGTTCCTTTAAGTGGTGTCAACATGATCATCCGGTTGGAAATTGCAGGGGATTTCCGGGTTCCGGTGGGCAGGATGTTTTCACGGACAATAGGAAATCAATGTACGCTCGGTTTGAGCCATCACACTGGCGGCAATTTGTGATGAGGATCAAAAGTCCGCGGCGTGTAGTTGATGACCTTGGGTGTCAGTATAGTCTTGCTGCCCAAATCAAGTTTTTGGTAGGGACAGGTTGTCGAGTTTAAAGAATTGACGAACTACTGCCAGGACGAGGGAGAGGCCATCATAAATCATTAGCGCGGTCGCCATTCGAGACAACCATTAGTTGATTGCCGCTGAAGCTAGCCCGAACGCTCGATGCGCGACCATTAGGATAAGTTTCTGCATGCTCTCGTCCATCCACGTCTAAGGTAACCTGCGGCGAACGCGTGGAAGCTAGCATCGCATTTCGGGCGGAGTCAGCCTGTTGATGAGATTCTCGGAGATGTTCTGGCGCTGGTTGTAGGGAAGGGAGCGCGTGGCGTTGTCTGCTACCGTGCGCGGGTTATTGCTCATCGTCGCGTTAAGACGATAAGTACCCGTCAGCATAGCGTCAGCCGAGTAGGTTGGATTCGCAATCGTGTCCCAGTTCCAGGCAATCGTATAAGCACTGGCGAGCCGGTCCAAATCTCCTTTGAGCCACGTCCAATCGCGTTCGGCCTGATAGTCGAACCTGTTCTGTGTCATCACTGAATTGAGCAGCGCCGCTCGTTGCAGGACCATCTGCACATCCGTGTCGGTTGATTCACGCCCATGTGGCTAGAAAACCAACCAGCCACACCACTGGTTTGTCAATAGGACCGGAAGGTTCCCAGAAGAAGTGGAAGTGGGTAATGTTCACCACCAGAATGCCAAACAGAGCAAATCCGCGTAGCGCATCAATGACCTGAACGCGTTCTCCGACTTGGATGGGGCGGGCAATGGTTGAAGGTTTCATTGGATCTCCGATTCGCCGGAATTGAGCGGCGGCGGGCGAACAGCATACAACCTAACTTGCAAAAGGAATGCTGAGCTATCCCGTCGTCCGCTGGAATGCCTTATAGGTTGTTAGACGACGCGATGGGGTGTAGGGACTTCTATAGCTTCTCGAAGCGCAGTCTTCTAACGTTCGAGTGGTTAGCGTAAATCCTGATACTGCGTTCTGCTGGTTTCGCGTGAACCGCAATATAACTAATTGATCATTAACGTAAGTCAAAAACACATCCGCCAACGCTGGTGTCAGCAGAATGTTTTTCCGCGCTTCACTCTTACTCGCCTGGTGAAAGGCCAAGTTTAACTACTTAGCCTGGAGCTTCTTCAGCATCTCAATGCCGTTGGTATTCTGAGGATTCAGCTCCACAGACTTTTGATAGTTTTTGATGGCCAGCTCTTTGTCACCGTTGACCATGTAAGCTTCGCCCAAGCTGTCATAGACATTGGAAGATTTTGGGAAGGCTTCAACATTCAGCTTGAAAATCTCAATCGCTTCGGCGACTTTTTTCATCCGCAGCAGCCTGTAACCGACGGCATCCATTTCATCTTCGTCAAGTTTGTACGTATCAGAGCGTTTTTCTCTTAATTCACGATACTGCTCAAGCGCGGGAGCGATTCCTTTTTCCTGGGTGGTGGCGAAAACCGTTTCGGCAATGGATTTCTTATTAGCGTCAGCTTCAGCTTCGGCAAGCATTTTTTGCAATGCATCTTTCGGCAAGTACCTGCCGTTCACGACCACGGCGTTGATGAGTCGAGTGTTATCAATGTTGTTAAGCGGGTTCGCATCGAGCAGTACAATGTCTGCAAGCTTGCCTCGCTCGATCGTGCCCATTTCTTTTTCTTTGCCAAAGAATCGTGCAGGATTGATGGTGGCGGTTCGCAATGCTTCCAGCGGCGAAAAGCCGACTTGAACAAAGAGCGCAAGTTCATCGTGGAGACTGAAGCCTGGCACTTGACCCCAAGCAGGTGTGTCTGAGCCTGCAAGAAATTGAACGCCCGCGCGATGCATCGCGGCGGTGAGGACGCGCTTGTAGGTTGCATAAACCTTGATGTTCGGTATCCAGTCAGGCGAAAGTAGCGAGCGCTTCCAGGAATCTTGCCTGGCGTTGGAAACATAACGGAGATAGCCTGCGAAGCCACTTTGCAAGGCGTCACTCTCGCTTCCCAGAAATTCTAGTTTGGGCACAACCAGAGTGGGGCACTGCCACGTATGGTATTTGACGAACTGCGCGCTGAGGTTCCGCAGTCTCTCGGGATTGTAGCTATCACGATAACGCTCTGTCTGGTCTATCTCGATCTCCGGAACACTAATCCCCTTCTTGCCTTCACGGATCCGCACGGCGATCTCCTCACGCAAAGCGTCTTCAAGGTCTGTGCTTTCAATCAGAGTACCTTCCAAATGCTCTATGCTTTTCAGACCAGCTTTGGCTGCGTCCGAAGCCTTGACAGCGAAAGGCACATGCCCGACTGCCGGCAGGCCTTGCTTCTTCGCCTCATCCACCGCCGCGAAGAAAGCCTCTGGCGATAGGTACGAGTAAAGCTTGACGAAATCCACGCCCGCGTGTTTTAGCCGGCGCACAGCCACGCGCGCCTCTTCGGGGCTAATGAAACGTCTCGCGTTGGCTGGCCCCACGATGCCCCTAATATAGGATCCAGCAACGACCATGCGCGGTCCCAGGAGGGAACCTGACGCGACCTGTTGCCGCAAGGCGAGAATACCCTCCAGGTTGTTGCCCATGTCGCGCACGCCCGTTACACCGTTGGGAAGCAATAACTTAATGGTTGAGGCGTTATCACGCGGAATATGAACGTGCATGTCCCATAGACCGGGCATCAGAAACTTGCCCGTCGCGTCTATCACCTGCGCGCCTTCAGGTATTTGGACTGTCCCTGTCTTGCCGAGCGCGGTAATGTGGTCGCCAGTGATGACGATGGTTTGATTGCGCTTGAGGGCACGCTTGGAGTCTCTTGCCGTAACATCGACCATTGTCACGTGTGTGAAGACGAGCGGCTGAGACTGAGGGGTTGGCCTAGTTTGCGCGAGCAGCGGCCCGGGCAACCCAGTGAATGAGCCAATCGTAACGATAGTCACGACAAATAAACAAGCGGTAGTCAGAAGTTTTTTCATAATTGTTACCTTAATCCTCTTGCGAAAATATCCATAGGTGGAAATGCGCGCCTCAATCTGCGCATCATTTCGGCTTCGATATAATTGATGCGTGTAAATGCACGATGAGCCACTTGCCCTTCTGTTTCTGAAAGACCAGGGTACGGCGCCCAAAGGTATCTTCTCCCGGTAAATGGAAAGTTAAAATCGCCGTATCTTTGAGCATTTGAATCTGCACGTCCTTCGGCTGAATATTCAGATACGGCGGATTGGGTTTTCGCTTTCTTAGTTCATCAAAGCCACTCTTGAAACTAGTTTCGACCTCAGCCCTCCCATTTGCACGGCGAGGATCCTGGTTGAAAGGAAAGAACACCGTAACGTCATCAGAGAAGCTGTTGCGGAATTTTCCCCATTCAAGATTATTAAAAGCCTTGATGAACTCTTCCGCCGCTTTTTGAACAGCCAGCGAATCCGAGTCTGCTCTTGATGTTCTGTTTTGAGATGATGTTTGACGTTGGGCATAAGCCGAATGGCTAAGAGATGCCAACGCAAGAAATATAACAATAATGTAACGCACATCTACTCCTTTTAGTTCTTGGTTTCGGGTTCAATAATCGCAACGGTAGTCACGACAAACAAACAAGCGGTGGTCAGTAGTGTTTTCATAATTGTTACCTTAATCCTCATGCGAACCATTTGGGCCTTTGTAGTTTCCTCAAACGTCTAGCCGGAGCTGTTCCTGTCGACACCTACGGCGATTTCGGAAGAGCTTCAATGTACTTGCTCTCTGAGATGGCCAAATTATATTCATCGGAATCTCGATTGCCGTTCTCCTTGACCCAGTTGAAGTGCAGCAAGGCCTCCTGAAAACGTTCCAGCATCGAGAGGTTCATACCAATGTAAGTGCGCGCCTCCGTCATCTTGTCTTTGCCTGTGGACAAATCCATCAAGGTGGTCGCAGGGATTTCATCACGCAAGTAGCGAATTATCGGGTAAGGCCAGGCTGTTGTGTCGCACTTCGAGGCGCAGTCGTTAAGTATGTTGCGCGCATCTTGCTCGCGGTGCTGCAAGTGATACCCGTAATGGGCCACGAGGACCATGTATGGGGACTGCTCCGCCTGCCAACCTCTCAGGCTTAGGAATTCCAAGGCATCGTTGACCGCGTCAGTCCCTCTACGCTCATAGAGGTGGTCCTTTCCGCGCGCGGCCACAGCACGCCCAAAGAATGATTGCGTGCGAGGATCGTCCGGCGCAAGTTCCACAGCCTTTTGACCATCTGCGATGGCTTCATCAAAGCGTTTCAACCGAATGAACTGATCGCCTCGCTCCCTGTAACTGGACGCGGCTGCTAACGGGACTTCAAAACGGCCCCGATAGACGAGAATGCTTCCGCCTAAAATTGCGATTGGCTTTGTCTTGGCTAAAGCTTCATATTCCGTTCCGTTTCGCTGGAAGACGCTAGCGCTGAGTAAGACTGTGCCTTCTATCACCGGGGGAAGAGGCTCGATTGTTTGCTCTGTGTAAGTCCACCAAAACGCAGGCATCAGGTGGCAAGTCGGGTTGATGCGGGCTAGTTCTCCAGGTCCGTGGTAAGCGAGCCAACAGTCATGAATATCCTCTTTCTTCAAATACTCCTCGATGATTTTGAGGTTCTGTCCCATTTCAACATTAGAGCTATGAAGCAGCCGATACGTGTTGTTTGTTCCACCCCAAAGATCGTTAGCAAAGGCGATGTAGTTCGGGGCTGTCCGTACTGCGGTAAAAGCATGAAATAAAAGCAGCACAACCAGAGCATAGAAAAAGACGCGGTATTTTCGGGCTAACGTGCAGGCGCCAGCGGCGGCAATTATGATGAAAAACGGATAGACAGGCAGAATATGACGGATGCCGATGTTCAGACCGGAAGTTAAACTAATCGCAAAGAAGGCTAAAGACGGCAAAAGCAGGAAGAGCATTTCGCGCGGGTACTTGCGATACAGCTTGCGGGTTACTAGAGCGAGCGGTAGGAATAAGAGTAAGGCGATGCTCGTTTTTATTGTGAGCGCCACCGGAAAGTAGAACCACTGCCCCGTCGGATAAACCCTGCCCAGTAAATATGTGAAGCGCACACCGTCCGACAAAATGTCTGCCAGTCCATAGACGTAAGACTCTGGCAAGACGTGAACACGGCGAATGAGTTCAACTGTCCTGCCGGAAAGCGCGTTAGCTACTTCAGGTCGGTCACTCTCCTTGAACAATTCAACGACGGAAACAGTGTCGCTGGTTGCACCCGGAAGTGCGTAATAACGAAAACTGTACGTCGCCCAAAGCACGGTAACACCAATGAGGAAGATTGCGGCATAGACGACTGCATTATTAAGAAGACTGCGACTCACAGGTGTATCTCTTTCCGTCTTGTTCTTCTTGCGAGCAAGCCAGATGTCAACGAACAGAAGTACAAAGAGAATCGGCAGCATGAAGATGCCGGAATGTTTCGACGCCAGCATCAACCCAACCGCCAGCCCTGTGAGTAAGAGACGCGGCACGCTGGGTCTTTGGCGATACCGATAAAGAGCGTACACGGCGGCAAACATCATTGCTGTTACGGTCATATCCGTTGTCACGAGCGAGCCGTGAGCGATTAGGTTTGGCTCAAAGACCAGAAGCGTCAGAGCAACAAAAGCCTCAACTTGTCCAAACATTTCTCGCGCTGCTAAAAAAACTAATGCAGCCAGCAACATACTCATCAGCGAGGCGGCAAGACGCGTCGGGACGAGGATTCGGTCAACACCGTTTCTGGAAAGAAACTGGCTGCCTGTCAAGAAACCTTCGTCCTTATCCGTAATTTTCGAACCGCAGGCTGAAGACGGTTCGACAAAAGTTTGTGATCTGATGGGCAATGTGGCGAGCAGCTTTAGAAGCGGCGGATGCTCCGGATTGATGCCGTAGTCGCCGCACTGCCAATAGCGGTATCCGGCCAGGATGTGATACGGCTCATCAATGGTGGCGCTGATGATGGTTGCATGATACCAAAGTTGAAACCCGTAAAGACCAAGCAAAGCCGCAAATAGCAGAGGAGTAATAAGCCTCTTGATGTGATGCCGGTATCTATTAAGCGGAGGCGCAGCTTTTGCGTCCGGTTTTTCTGAATCAATGGTTGTGGGTTGTGTCATAGCTGCTTTGCTCCTCTACTTATTTAAGCGAACTGTCATCATCCCATCGCCCGCTCAAATAGTTCTTCAGCCTCCGCCCAGTTCCATTCATATGCTGACTCGATGAGTGTCAGCGAGGTGTGAGCCTCGGCCAGCGTTTTATCTATCTCTAAGGCCCTCATCGCTAGGCGGGACACATTCGGATCAATACGGAACTCGTGAAGAAGCCCAAGGATCTTCTCGAATACGTCATCGTTCATGAAATGGCTCATCTGCTTGAGCCGACTCACAACGATCGATTCGTCGCGCTCCTTGAGAAACACTACCCAACTTGGCGCGAAGCCCGCATCGAACTCAACGAGTTGCCGCTGACAGCGGAGGTGTGGAAGCAGAATCCGTGAACAAGAAACGGAATTCTTCAAAGACTCCCCACAAAAGTCCCCACAGCGTTAAATTGAGAGAAGTCGCGCAACAGAAATTGTGCGATTGAGCGGGCGAAATGTGCGAGATTTTGGAGGCGGCGATCGGAATCGAACCGATGAATAAAGGTTTTGCAGTCTTAATAGGTGAGTTTCATTCCGTTCAATAACGTTGCTTCCTGCCTTGTTTTATCGACACTTGCGCTCTGCTAGCGTGCTCATCCGTCCACATTCGTTTTATCTCGTTTAGAAGTGTTTGCACACTTTCCTGCACACTCGGCTTCCTTTTATATGTGCGCTTCCGTTAAGGCTCTGAACGTCCATTTCTAAATCTCTTCCTTAGTCTCAGAATACACACAATACTCAGAACTATAACATGGCTGGCGAGGGTGATTTCTTGGTTCTTCAAGAGTAAGAGCGCACAAAGATTCGTGCTCATTGGAAGTACTCAACCTCAGACACTTCCTCCTGCCCGACCAGTATCGGCTCACCGCGTTTGAAGCCTCTGTTATGTGTGCAGACAAGGTAAGCGTTAGATTTCAAAATCACCAATACCTGCTGGCCGTTTATCGGGTTCTTCTCACCGACCGTTGCAGTGTGCGTTTTCCCTTCTGCCCGATACTTGAGACTAAAGATGGCGCGCTCTGATATTTGCCAGCCCAGGGTTTCGCCCGCGAATTTCCGGACAGCTTCGAAAGCTTCTTTGGCTTTAGCATCATCGCTATAGTTAGGCACAAAAAACTTCACCTGAGCTGGAGTCTCCCTTCTTCATTTCTTTCCCTTCTTTGGCCGGCCAGGTTTGCGATTCTTCACCAGCGCCAGGTCCTTCGGGTCGATGAAGTAGTCCCGCCCTAGTTTCTTGGCCGGCAATCGGCCAGCTTTGATTAAGGCTCTGACACGATCAGCGCTCACGCCAAGCCTTTGCGCCGCTAATGCTGTTCCTATTAACTCCATCCAGTGAAGGATTATACAGCAAACTATCAGGCACCGCGATAATTCTTTTGACAGGAACTATCGGCCTGCCGTATAGTTTCCTGCATGAGAAGAACACCGCCCAAGAGTCTTGAGCGAACCGCTTACCACGAAGCCGGACACGTTGTCATTGCACACTGGCTGCAGAAGCGCTTTCGCTATGTAACGATCAAAGAGGATGACGAGAACCAGGGACACATGAAAAATGTTCCCACGGGCCGGAGACCGGACTTTAATCGAGGTGGATACGAACTCCGTCTCGAAAAAATTATCATGGTGAAACTGGCAGGCCCTGAAGCGGAGTCCGTTTTTGCCGGGCGTCGCAACCGTGCGGGCGCATCCGATGATTATCGGGACGCGTTGGACTTGGCGGCTTGTCGCTCTCCGGAGACCGATGATGAGGAAAACTATCTATACCTCAAATGGCTGGCATATCGAACCCGTAAAATGCTGAAAACTCCATACCTTTGGTTTGCGGTTGAGGCGCTTGCTAGGGAGCTACTGATAAAGGAAACAATCAAATACAACGAAGCCCGCGAGATCATTCAAAAAGCACTAAAGGATTCATTCAAACCGTAGAAGAAAGCGGGCTGACAAGTGCTGCCAGCACCAAGTCAGCCCTAAGCAAAAACCCATCAACAGTTCCAAAGGAGATAAGTTTATGCGAAAGAAGAATAGCACGACAAAAAAGAAAGGCGCACGGCGGGAAACAATCAAACAGCGGGCGCGGGCGATCC
>JBPCLZ010000049.1:0-51839 GCA_051002775.1 Pyrinomonadaceae bacterium
CCGACAAACGATCATCTGCCCAAGAAGGCTTCATACCCTGCTTTTCCATCGCGGTTACATATTCCTCCATTGCCGCGAGTGCTCCTTTGAAGTTTCCCCGCCTTTCTCGGATACGGCTGAGGTCCAGGAGAAACGAATTGTTCTCTGTCTTGTAGGCCATGACAGCTTTGGCAAAGGATTCTTCGGCCGATGCCAGATCCCCTTTTGACTCAAATAAACGGGCCAGATGATAGTTGCCAAGCGGATACAGAGCACCGTCGCGGTTCATCACCTTTAGCAGGTTGGCGAACGCCTCGTCGTCCCTTTTTAGGTTTAGCAAGACATAACTGAGCTCAAGATTCGCGGGTGCAAAGTAACCGTGAGAGCGAGAGATTACTCGTTCGTAAAATTCGGCTGCTTCCTGTAATTTGCCACGCTCGCTTAAAGTCCGCGCTCGTTTGAGAAGGTCATAGCTAACTACATCGAGTGTAAGGATCGCGGTCGCTTTTGAGCTGGGCGCAACACGAGTGCTTCCAATTCGTGAAGGGGCGGTTTCCGCAGGGGAAAGTCCCGAGTAGTTCTTATCCGTATTGGTCCGAGTTGACGCTTTGGTAGAAGGTTCGGTGCTTACGATAACTCCTAATTCGCCGCTATCGAGCGCACGAGCAGCTGCGCTGTGTTCAGGGTCAACACTCAAGGCTCGGCGCCACTCCCGAATTGCCAGCTCTCTTTGACCACGGGACGCGTAAACACGGCCTAGGTTGTAACTCGCTTCCGCGTAGTGAAAACTTTCCAATTTCAAAGCCGACAAGAATGCCTCTTGAGCCTCATCCCAACGTCCCATTCTAAGTAAAAGAACACCGAGGTTATTATGCGCTCGTGAATATCTGCCTTTTCGCTGTTCGATAGCTTTGCGGTAGGCCTTGATTGCTTCGTCGTGATCTCCCAGCCGGGCAAGCGCATTACCAACATTGTAAAAGCCCTGCGGATCAAATGTGTCACTTTGGATAAGGGTCCGCAATTCTGTTTTAGCTTCCACTTTTTGACCTGCAGCAATTAAGAGCTCTGCTAGCTTTAGCTGGAGCCGGTTACGTTCTGGGCCAATGGGTGCGGCCTCGATCTGATCACGTAAGGGGCTTACACCGTTGGGATTGCTGGTACCTTTTGGATCTTCAGCCGGGAGCGATAACGGTTCACTCTCTCCAGGCTTCTCGCTGTTACCCGAATGCTTCGGGCTACTTGCCTCGAGTTTTTCGCCCGGTTCCCCGACAGACGCAGGTGAAGCAGATGGCTTGGCGGCAGCCGCGTTATCAGGCAAGCCTGAGATATCTGGAGTTGGCTCGTTAGCAAGCGAGGGCGAGGCTGCCCGGTTCGCCGTCACGCGTCGTGCCCGAGATCTGTTTAAGACAGAAACGGAACTCTCGGATCGCGTACGTTTTTTTTTAGCTCTTGTTTGTGCGAAGGCGCCGACGATACCAATGTTCGAAGCCAGTGCAAATGACAATAAAGCTGATGTTATTTTGGTCGTTTTCAAAACTTTTTCTCTCTAAGGCAATTATTATCTGCTTAATCGCGGAGCCTCAGCACGCGCGTACCTTAAGATTGTGCCGCCAAAGCCGACGGCCCAGCCATGCTTTCGATCTGCGAAAAAGATTCTTTCCAACGGATGTTCTGTGCCGCTTTGCTCTACCATCCAATGGAGACCGCCATCATTCGTGTAAATAATCGTGCCCTCGGCGCCGACCGCCCATCCTTCAACCGCGTCCAGAAACTTCACGTCGAAAAGATCGGAAGTAACACCTGAGTTCTGCTGTTGCCAAGTGCGTCCGCCGTTGACTGTGCGATAAATAGTTCCACCGCTTCCGACGGCCCAACCCAATCGATTGTCAACGAAGGAGGTCGCAGTAAATCGGACGGCCTTTTGACCCAGCTGCGCTAATCGTGAGAGGTGCCAGGTTTCACCGCCGTCCGATGTTTGTATGATCGTGGCGCCGGCGCCGACCAACCAACCGCGATCTTCATCAACGAAGTCACCGCCCAACAGCAAATGCCGGGTGGGCGAGGACAGGCGCGTCCAGCTGACGCCGAAGTCCCTGGTTGTAAAGATCGCCCCTGCTTCGCCGAAGGCCCAGCCGCGACCTCCTCGGCTAAAAACAGCGCGCACTAGCCGAGCGTCGACGTCAGCTCCACGAATATTCATCCGCTTCCAGCTTTCGCCTCCGTCGGTTGTTTGCATTAGATATGTGCGCGGGTCAGCTTTACCTTTCAACTCGTAAACGTTTGCCTCGCAAAGGAGCCACCCATTCTCTTCATCGGTGAAATATATGTCACGCAAGACATCAGGTGTGGGCGGAGCTTTCGTCCTCCACGTTTGTCCTCCATCCAGTGTGGCTAGGATCGTGCCTTGGCTGCCCACGGCCCAACCACGGTTTACATCTAAAAAGAAAACAGCATGAAGCCAGGCAAGCGAGGCTACGCGTTGACGCTTCCATGCCTCAGACTGAGACTGAGCAGACAGGCTAATCAGACTTACGAGCAAGCAACAGCAGACCGCGCGGCCCAAGAAACGCAGCGCGCGCCCTGATGATAAACGTGGACTTGGGCGGCAGGCGGAAATTCCAAAATTCATTTTTTGGGATGGCTTCGTGGGGAGTTACCCTTAAAAAGGTACTCCCCCGGTGAAGATTCGCGCAAAGCTGAGAATAGACGTGAAGCCCATGATTTTTTGCAAGGTCTTCAGCTTGTTTCCAGGGACCACAATCTGATCTCCTGGTACGAGGTAAGTATTGTCGGCGGCCCTGCCTTTGTAGATGGCCGAGACATTTACAGCAATCGGCGAGAGCATGCCGTTGGCCTGCCGGCGCAGAACGACAACTTTGCTCTTATCGCCTGTCTGCAGCACACCTCCCGCTTCGGCCAAAGCCTCCGTCACTGTCATGCGGTGATTCATCAAACGGATGCCTGGTTGGCCCACGTCACCGATGACGCTATAACGATAAGACGATGCCTTATCGAGCGAAACAGTAACTTGCGGGTCAATGATGTATTCGTCGTATTTCTTCTTAATGAGTTCGGCCACTTCATCAACAGTCCTACCATTAACGAAAATGCCACCCTGGATCAAAGATAGAGAGATACGGCCACTAGGCGGCACAACAATACCGGCACGCGAATACCGATCCTGATTAAAGACTACAACGGAAATTACGTCTTCAGGACCCAGTCGATAGGTCGTGAAAAAATTGTTGTAGTAGGGAACAACGGCTGCTTCTTCCGAGAGCTGTTCATGCCTATTCGCCTCCGTTTCCTTAGGGATGTCAGAGAGCTTGCTGCCACTCTCGTCGGGCTCGAGCCGAACCGTTGCTTTTGGATCGCTCGTTGGTGCCGGCTCCACTTTTTTCGTCTTATCTTGCGTGTCGGTTGGAGCAGTAGTTGTGCGCTGTCTAGTCCTTTGTGCATCCGTTGGTGTCTGGGCCAAGACGCCAAAGGATGGCGCCGTCGCTAAGCTAACGATTGCAAGGAATACTAATTTCTTCATAGTGTCCATCTAAACCTCCAAAACCGGTTCCACTTATTGGGCACCCCGCCCAAATAGAATTATCTTTATCGTCTCAAACACGATTATTGCGTCAAGTAACAAGCTGTGGTTCTTGATGTAGAAAAGATCATATTGAAGTTTTTGCCTGGCATCTTCGATCGACGCACCATACGGATATTTAATTTGGGCCCATCCAGTTAATCCGGGTGCTATAAGGTGGCGCTGCTCGTAGTATGGAATCTCCTGCGCGAGTTGATTCACAAAATGCGGACGCTCAGGCCGGGGCCCAACGAAACTCATTTCACCGCGCAGAATATTCCAGAACTGCGGTATCTCATCAATGCGAACCTTGCGAATAATGCGCCCAACTTTCGTCGTTCGCTCGTCATCTTTACTGGCCCAGACTGGTCCCGATGCCTCCGCGTCAACTTTCATAGAACGAAACTTCATAAGCACAAAGGGGCGCCCGTTTTTGCCGACGCGCTCCTGCTTGTAAAACACTGATCCCCTCGACTCAATCTTTATTAGAACTGCCGTCACCAGGACGATTGGTAGGGAAAGGATTGCTCCGATCAAAGCCACTAACCGGTGTACGGCGTTGTGGGTGACCGCTGCAAATCTCGCTTGCCGTCCTCTTCCAGTAAAAATCAGCCACGACGGTCGCATCATGTTCAGCGACACTCGACCCGTAACTCGTTCGTAAAAGGTAGCTCCCTCCTCTATCGAAACGTCGCCGGCCAGACTTAGCTTAAGTAATCTGTCGGTCGGAAGCTGACCGCGCCGCTCGCCCATGGCAACAACGATTCGGTCAATGCCTTCAGTTTTGACGATATTATCGAGATCTTCAGTCAGTCCGATAACCCGTGGATTTATCAAACTCTTTCCAAGAAGTTCTGAGTCGGTCCCTATGAACCCGACTATCCGGTAGCCGGCGTCAGGCCGGTTAAGTACTTGCCGGGCAACTTCGATTGCGAGGTTGCCTGACCCGACAATTAGAATCCGTTCACCAAAATCGGGATGCCCAAGAAACCAATGAATCGAGATTCGCCAGCTGACCATTAAGGTGAGCGCCAGTGGAAGAGCAATCAGAGAGATGCTGCGACCCAGCATTAATTGGGGATACGCATAGAATGCCAGGGCGAGCGCTACCCAAGCCAAGCCGAGCGCCTGCACCAGCCGCAAGACCAGCTCGTGGCGATCGTGCATTACGATGAAATCGTATAAGTCAAAAAGATAGAACGCTGCCAGACAAAACATAGTCGCAAATGCAGCCTTGAAATAACCATATTTCTCGATTAGTTCATAGGGGGCACCCGCCGCACCCACACGTAAGTAGACCGCACCAATAATCACACAGAACATTAGGGCCGCCTCTGCAAGAAGCAGCAACACTGTTCGTCCATTTAGTCGCGATGCTCTCAATTGACTAAGGTAACCTCTTCCTGCCGTTCGTCAGGCAGTTGCTTCACATTTGTATCTGAGATTTCACGTCCTCGATTGTAATAGCGGCGTTGGTAGTAGTAGGAGGAGGAATCATCGATCTGATCGTCAACGCGGTTGAGGATGACTCCCAGTAGTTTTTCCTGTGGAATCTGTTCAAGCAACCTATCGACCAAGGTGTAACGGGTCTTACCTGAACGAACGACAATCAATGCTCCGTCCGCGCGGTTCATCAAAACATTAGCGTCTGTAAAAATTCCCAGTGGGGGAGCGTCAATGATGATGTAATCGAACATCTTCCTGACATCAGTGAGAATGCGTGCGTAAGAGGGACCGGACAGCAACTCGGCGACGTCGTCCCTTGCCTGACCACCCGGTAACAGATAAAGGCCCGCCGGATCTAAGCGGACGATAGCTTCTTGTAATGCTGCAGTGCCACCCAGGACATCCGAAAGCCCAAGGGACGCGTCGATCCCGAGATAGTCAGTTGCACAGGGTTGGCGCAGGTCACTATCGATAACCAGCGCTCTCATGCCCTCGGTCTGGGCGAGCAGCCAGGCCAGATTGAGAGCAGTTAGAGTCTTACCCTCACCCACTCCGGCACTAGTCACTACAAAAGCCCGCATCTGATTGCGTTCGCCGGCTTGAAGTAATTTTGTCCGCAACGAACGAAACTGTTCACAGTAAGGAGAACGTGGCTGAGTAACAGCCACAAGATGAGGCTCGACGCGCGCAGCGGAAATGTCATAACTGGCAAATCCGCCGACGCGCGCCGACCCGGCAGCGCCCAAAGTTGCCCCAGCATCACGCGAAGCAATTCCGCCGGGGAGTGCCAACCCGCCGGGTACATTCGCAGTGTGCGCAGAGGACGCTGAATTTGGCGCCGCCTCATGAGAGGCAGAAAGAAACGATGAGCGGCTGGAAAGCTGCTCCTCGATTCGCCCGGCAGAAGGCGACCCAGAGACAACATTGGGACTTTCTTCGTGGCGCTTTAAATTTGGCTCGTGCCGTTTTTTTGCGCCGTTTTGGTCAGCGGCGCTTGATCGTTTTATGGCGTCAAAAACTCTGCCCATCATTCACCTCAAGAGAGTCAATTACCCGAGTACTAGTGTTAACAACAGAAATCTTAGTGGCCCTGTTCTACGGGTACCGGCGTGGTCTCGGTCTCATTCTCCCCAGCAGTTTCCTTAGGCCAAACTTCTGAGCCACTGGCAGAGGAAAAGATTCTCGCTGGCGCCTCTCGTTCCACGCCCGGTTGCATTCCGCGATCGGATCGCGGCAGCATGTCAAAGGTGTCAGCGACTTCTTCAACTATGGAACGGTCGATGGTGCTTTCACCCGCTGCATAACCCGCCAAGAGTGCGTTATCGCAAAGATTGTTGATGGTGCGTGGAATTCCATCAGAGCAACGGAAAATGTAATCGATAGCGTCCGGTGAAAAGATTGCGGTTCGTTCAGCGCCCGCAACCAACAGCCGTGACGTGATGTACCGCTCGGTCTCCTCAATACTGGGCAAAGGTTTAATGACGCATCGCAGTGCGATCCTTTGCTTTAGCTGTCTCAGATCAGGATCATTCAAGACTTCACGCAATTCCGGCTGTCCCGTGAGAACGATCTGTAGTTGTTTTGCTGTGTCGGATTCAAAATTTGAGAGCAAACGAATCTCTTCCAGCACGTGCGGTGATAGGCCTTGCGCCTCATCAATGATAAGAACCGTACGCAGTCCACGCGCATGACGGGATTCGAGACCTCGACCTAGCTCCATCAATAGCTCTGATTTCGTTTCCCATTTCTGAACATCAAGCAATGCAGCTACATGCTGGTAAAACTCCGGCACTGATAGCCGGGGATTGAAAATGTAGGCCACCAAAACTGTGCGGTCGAGACGCTGCATCATCCATCGCAAAATCGTGGTCTTGCCAGTTCCCACTTCACCTGTCACCACGACGAGGCC
The DNA here is from genome assembly GCA_051002775.1 of Pyrinomonadaceae bacterium. Lineage (GTDB taxonomy): Bacteria > Acidobacteriota > Blastocatellia > Pyrinomonadales > Pyrinomonadaceae > PSRF01. Next base: position 6,912 of record JBPCLZ010000049.1, read on the forward strand.
TTTGCCACTTTCAATTCCATAGTGGAGATTGGCCATCACTTCGGTATGTGACGGAGTAAAATAAATAAAACGGGGATCAGGGGTTAGCGCGAACGGTAACTCTCTTAACCCGTAAAATTCTGCGTACATTCCTTAAGCCTCCGAGTGCGGAACCGAAAAATTATCCCTGAGTCGTTTACTGCTTCTCATGATGAGCGCCCTTGTGACAGGAATTCGAAGAGATGAGTAGCCTTCAACGCCAGTGCCAGCACTGGAATGGCCATGATCGTCACGGTAACAGCGGCAGCGAGCAATAGTCTCCGCCGGCGTGGAATACTCTGAGCTTCTTCGGGTGTCAGCAATTCGGGAACCGAAACGAGCACGGGCAAACCTGTGTAATGACGAGCATCCTCGGTGCTTTGAATAGTGAGAAGGCGAGGAATCTCAAATATACCGGTTAATAGCAAGCCCAACCCCAGGCCAAAAGCTAACCCGAGGCCCGAAAGTAAGAATCGCTTTGGTGCAACTGGTTTCGACGGCAAGTTGGCGGCGTCGATCACCTCGATTCCCTCGGACTGTTGTTGCGAGGCCGCGTCAGCCCCAAGGGTAATTTTTTGTTGTTGCAGCAACAACTGGTCATAGGCGCTCTTCTTTGTTTGATAGTCGCGTTCAATCGCACCCAGCGCTACCTCGGCACCCGGAACGCTGTTAATGCGCTGCAGGATATCGCTTATCTGCTTCGAATTGTCGTCAAGCATTTTTTGCTCGCGCTTAATTTCGCCATCTACGGCCTTGAGTTGCGCCTCAGTCGCTGCAACACCCAGATCCGGCCGGTTTTGTAGTTTCTTCTGCTTTTCTGCGATTCTTTCCTTCCATTCCGCAACCATCTGGTCCATCTCTTTGCTGACAGATTCAAGCTGGGCTTGCTTTGCCAGTACGTCAGGATGTTTTGGCTTCAACTCAGTCGAAAGTCGCTGCAGCTCCGACTGAAGATCAGCTTTTCTTTTTACAAGTTCTGCCCACGCAAGCGTGGTCTTTGGGTCAGTGGTGTTTTCCGCATAGTCGTCTATGTTTTGTTCAGTTTGTTTCTTCAGGAGGGTCAATTGCGTAACCAACGAAGAGCTACGGTCCTGCAAACGTCCGGTCTCCGAAATCAAAGCCTTCTGTTGCTCGCGCAACCCGGACAATTGCGCAACGAGTGAGGTAGCTTCACTGGGCAAATTGCCGACGTTCTTCTGCATGAAGTCGAGCCGCTGTTTATCCACGGCATCAAGTTCATCTTTTGTTTGTCGCACCTGTTGGTCGATGAACTGTTTAGCTGAGTTTGTTGAATTTACCGTGTTCTTCGTTTGTTCATTGATGTACTTACTTGCCAACTCCGCGGTGACTGCCTGGGTAACCTTTGGGTCACGTCCACGGTACGTAATGTTAAAGCCGTTGGTAATATCGTTACGACTGGTGTTTACCTCGACGTTGATGTCCTTACGCATCATGTCGATGATCGACTCCATCGGCTCGCCGCGGAGTCGTTCAGGCTTATACAGCTCGTATTGATTGACGAGGGGTTCTAGCGAGCTGCGGCTGGTGACTACTTGCGCGATACTCGTCAACTGGCGTGTGAGGCTGTCTTCCGTCATTGCAGGAACCACGCCAGTTGGCAGCGTCGAAGGTTTTACAACAATCAGCGTGACCGACTCATAAACGTTTGGCAGACGATAAACCACCCAGGCAACAGCAGTGGTGATAGCGATGACAGGTAGTATTATCAGCCACTTCCGTTGACGCATTATCTTCAAGTATTCACCGGGGCTTCGCTGTCTAAATTCAACACTCATAAAACCAACTCCTGTTTCTCTCGTACAAATTAGCCTTTGTCTTACGCCTGCTGCCGAAGCTATGCGTTTCAAACTCACACCTTCGTAGGGTCAATCTCTTTACAAACTTGCCAACGCCTTGCGTGCTTCATCAATCTCGGCAAAGGGTGACTTATCAGCTAGCCGGAGTGAAGCTTCCAACTCGCGGCGCGAGCCTGATTTGTCTCCTTTGGCTTTCAACGCCATACCGAGATGGTAGTGATAAGTCGCGCTCGGAGCAGCGTTAATGCTTCGCGCAGCAGCTTCATCCAATGAAACGGCCTTTTGTAGTTGCTCGGCCGCGGCGCCATAAAGTCCCTTTTTGTAGTAAACCCATCCTAAGGTATCTGTGAATCCCGCAATGTTCGGCTCCTTTTGAACAACCCCTTGGGCCAAGCGTACCGCCTCATCCAAATTGCCTTTCTCGTGCACGGCGTAAAGCCACGCAAGATTATTGGCAGCTATGTTCGCGTTGTTGTCTTTTTCCAATGCTTTACGGTAATTGTCGGCGGCCGCATCGTAGTTCTGCTTGGAGTATTCAAGCATTCCGATAAAGGTGTAAGCTGCAGAATCATCCGGGCGAATCTCGAGAATTTTTTTGTACTCCGCTATAGCGCGGTCTTGTTGTTTCGTATTAATGTAGACAGCAGCGAGGGCTGAGTATGCAGAGATATAGTTGCGGTCAATTTCCAGGGCCTTCCGAAGCTCCGCTTCAGTATTCTGTACATCTCGTTGAATCCCATAAACCTGGGCTTTCAAAAAATGCAGCGACGCATCGTTAGGAAACGAGTTTAACGCCTGGTCGATCGTTGCATGAGCTTTGTCAATCTGGTTTTTTCTCGCATACAAGTTGATCAGCCCGTTTAGTGCGTTGAAATCTGTCGCCCTAATTCTGAGTGCGTTCTGATAGAAGCCGACCGCTTCGTCGGGTTTATTCTCCAACTGAGAGAGTGCTGCAAGGTTGTTGTAGATAGCTGGTTCGTTAGGACTAGCCTGACGAGCCGCTTCATAGTCCTGGCGAGCCGCGACCAGGTTGCTCAATTGCGCTTGCGCAGATCCGCGGGCGAGATAAGTTTTCGCTCGGATCTCATCCATTAATTGCGGCGAGTTTTCGCGATCCGGAACGGCCTTGCTTAATCGATCAAGCAAGTCGTTCGCTAAACTAACCGCCTTCTTGGGATCTCCACCTGCAATGTTGATCTGAACCTGCATTAACTTAGCCGGCAGATAGTCGGGATAATTTTTTTCAAGGTCTGCTGCAAAAGTTCTCGCCTGGTCCATCGCCCCCAAGTTAAAATTGGCTTGAGCCATAAAATAAAGCCCGGCGCGTGAATTTGGTTCCTGTTGGAGCACCTCCTTCAGATCTTCGATGGCCGCCTTGAAATCATTAGCCTGTCCCCCTTGTGCTTTTATTCGCGCCCGCAACAACAATGCTTGCCGGTCATGTTGATCTTTCTTTAGAGCTTCTGCGACCTGCGCGCTCGCACCCGCGCTATCGCCACGCATTAATAGGATTTCAGCGAGCCGATACCGGCCTTGAACATAGTCGGGGAATTTGGCGAGGATGTTTTGAAATATTCGCACCGCATCATCCGTGCGATTAATGGAAGAATAAAAATCAGCAAGAATCGCCTGGCTCTCCGGCTTATCCTTTTCCAGATCGGCGAGCGCCTTATAGGTCTCCTCAGCTTTATCCAACTGCTTGTTGACGATATAAAAACTCCCCAAAGTGAATCTGGCATCGCGATCGTTTGGCTTTACCTCTACCGCTTTCTTTAACTCGGCTTCAGCCTCAGAAGGACGATTCGTTTGAACCAGGTATTTTCCGTACTCCATGTGCGCTAAAGCAGAGGCAGGATCGACTGAGATTGCCTTTTTGAAGGTTTCTTCTGCCTTTACCCCGTCGTTGGATGTCAGGTAGAAACGGGCGAGGCTCAGATACGATTCGCTGCGATTAGGATTTATGCTAATTGCACGATTAAGCTCGACGAGAGATTCTTCCTTCCGGTTTTGCGCGAAGCGGATGCTGCTAAGAAGGATGTGTCCTTCAATATGGTTGGGATCTTTTTGCAGCACCTCGTTTGCGAGCCGCTCAGACTCCGAAACAAGTTCTGGTCTTCCCTTGCTTGCGGCTAGATAATAGTTGCCAAGTTTAGTTTTCGCCTCCAAATTATTTTGATCGAGCTCTATCGTTTTTCGCAGTTCTACAATCATCTCGGGAAAGCGCTGCAGACTCTCGTATGCTCGGGCCAGACCCCAGTGAGCGGCCGGCAGTTTGTCGTCGATCTGCACTGCGTTGCGAAATTCGAGTGCTGCCTCCTGAAATTTGGAATCCTTCAGATAGGCTTCGCCCTTGGTTAAATGCTCAGCTTTAGCTTTTTCGGGATTAGAGCAGCCGCCAATAGAGACGGTCGCAGCTAGAAGAATGGCAAGGATACTCGTGTAGTAAAAGAACTTTCGGCACTGTGTATTCATTCTGTTTTCGGCTCCTCGCAACTTCAGGTGGGGCGTCCCACTCACTAATTTGCGCTATTACCACTTTGATGACATGTTTCAGCGAGCAATTGCCTTTTGATGCCCACAAAGTAATAACCTATTAAATGTTGAATTCACTCATTTCGGGAGAAACGGACTAAAACAAGAACATTCTTCGAGTCTCGGAATCACGCCAAACTCGCTTTAGTCAGGAACATATGCCGCCAATTCATCCGATGTTACGCCCGCAAACCGCCTCGCGAAGTCCAGGGCGACGGCGTCGGATGACAATATTGGCACCGTGACTCGCACCATGGCTGCATCCGATCTTCGCAAACGCACACTATCCAGTACCGTATAAACCTTTCCCCAATACTCGCTGGCAATCATTCTGCCGCGTCCTTGATACCAATAGATCATGAGTTCGCGGGTGCTGCCATTGGCAATTACATATTTATTTGCTACAAAGGTTTTCCCGTTCGGAGAGCTAATCGTAATCAACGCCGGATCTACCATGCTCCAGCCGGAGCCAGGCAAACAGTTTAGCGGGCTGTGATAGCTCGCTCCGTCGCGCTGGCTCGCGTAATAACCAACGTACAAACTAGCCCATTGGTCATTGCCCAGCCGATAGCTGCGCAGGAGATAGTCGCTGGCCCGCAAGACACTCATTGTCTGCTCATCAAAGCGCTGGTCTGACCCCTCTTGTTTCCAAGCGCCCATCTGGACTGGAAAATTCTTTAGCTCCTGACGTTGTACGTGTGCTTCGCCAAGGTAGGCCCAGGCATTTACGAGCACGCCAAACACAATGAGCACCGCAAGCAAAATTCCAAAGCGCCAGGAACTATTCATCAGTCCGTACCTTCTGATTGGGCCACTGTCGGGGCAGAACCCAGAGAGGGCTTTATTAAATCCACTTGGTCTGAAGCTACAAGTTTTTTGGTTGGATGAGTTGAAAACAGCGGGGCCAGACGATCCAAAACCCAGGCAAACCCGAACAACAATAGGAATGCAGCAATATAAATTGCCCAACCCGAGAAGGAATGAAAGAACCCGTCGGCCACTTTTGTTCCGTAGTAACGTGCGAGAATGCCCGTACCACTTACTCTGAGAGCGTTTGTAAAAATTGCAATCGGAATAGCCGACAGCACGATAAGTGTCGACCGCCAGAAGCCCCAACTTTTTAACCAACCGGATACTCCCTTACTCTCCGATTCCTGGACCCCTTCACCAGTTTCACCAGATCCCCGCGGATAACTGAAATAAGCGAATACCACCGCCAACGTCATCAATGTCATCAAAGAACGAATTCCACTGCAGGCCTCAACCACTTCCAACTTTTTAGTCTCGAGAGAATTGAGAGGCAGAAGTTCAATAACGTTGCCCTGTCTCAGAACAGGAATATCAAAAAGCCTCATGGACCACACGGCACAGCGCGAAGCGAATAACTGTAAAGGAAAGGCGATCTTATTGAATATGATCGAGGGGATCGGAATGGCCAGGAGCAGTAAACCTAGAGGCACCCACACCAAACGGAGCAAATGTCCTCCCCAGAAGTAGATAACCACTCCTGCGAGCATGAGTACTAGTGAAGTACGCTGCAGGAAAAGCTCAGCACCGGCGACACCCGCCCACAGAGCGACTAATGCGAGCAAAATCGCCGCTCCCCCAACGAGTAGTGAGGGGTTAGGACGGACCTGACGAAACTTGTCCCGTTCCGCCCAGAGTATGTAACCGATAACAAATGGGATCAGGAGTCCGTGAGAATAGTTCTCGTCAACCCACCACTCGTGCGAAAGCTTTGCTAGCACGGAGGCGTAGACAAACACAAGAGCAGAGATGATGGCGAAAACTCGCCAGAGATTTTTCTGGGGCAGGACACTCATACCAAAATTCCTTGATGATTTTCGCGAAAGAAGGGCAAGTTCCCTGACGAAAATCGATGGGGTGACTTAATTGTCCCCCAACACCTGAAAACTACTTGCAGAAGCTTATCTCAAACCGGCGTATTGTGACAAACACAATAGCCGTATGGAACAATAAACATAAACGCCTAAAACGGCGGTTCTTCCGCAAATCCCCTTGGAGGCGTTGCAAATAGCTGATCTAGCAGAGCGATTCGAAGAAGCTAAGGTGCCACAACTGGTGTCCCCTACCGCTCATCAATCAAAAGTCATCAACTTCGTGCCCCGCGGTGGTATCACCTGTAGCCTCCATCCGCCGCTTTTGCTCAGGACTTCTTCAGTGTAGACGGCAATAGGCGACACCCGGGTTGCCCCGGTCCCGCCTATTGGAATAAGGATCTACCGAGAAAGATTACAAACCAAATCTTCGACGGTACTCTATTGAGCTGAGAAAAGCCCTGACCATCTCTGCATCGATGTAGTTGCCATATTGGTTCAATTTGTTCAGCCAAAAGTTGTAACCAGCCTCGTCCGGATCGCGGCCCAGATAGCCGAAGTATTGCATCAAGACGAACGCACGATTAAATTCCGCGCGCGTGAATGTCGGGTTATCGATTAGCTTGGCCAGCACGTCCGCGCGGGAAGCTCCACCTGTTAAGTCATCAACCAAGTCGTCATGCTCCGCCGGACTAATCGTCACGCCTGTGTTAGCAATCAAGGTATTAACGTATTGCTCATTGGACAATGCTCCATAGCGGGACTGGAAGTCGGGTCGTTGCACCCAAGCCTGCAGGAAGGCTTTTTTGTTTCCAGCGAGTTTCGCCTCCCACCCTGTTTCACCCACGATCAAACCTCCGGCGATGCTCATTTTGTCGGGCACGAATTCCAACCGCCTAGGGACTCGGCCATAAGAAGCCTTATATAACCGATGGACGTAGTAGCCGGTCTGCTGAAACTCAATCGAGAGAAAGAATGCCGCAGACACGTTGACACGTTTAGCTTCCAGGCAGTGGGCATTCGACCCACAGCTTGCGATCTCGTTGGTCCAATAACCGGCGCCTGACTCGTCGGGCTCGCGGTCGAGGAAGTCAACATATTGCTGCCTCACCATGTACGACGTAACGTCGATTGGGTTGCCTACATCGCCGTAAGTCACAAGCACATCGCTTAGCTCCAGCTTGTTGATTGATTCACGTAGATGACCTCTCAGGCCGGCTAGATCGCCTTTGTCTGCGGCTTGGATCGCCGAAGTGCCTGCGTTAAACGCTTCCGTAAGAGCAACTTCGATCTTTGCTGCGGCGGCAAAAGCATTTCTTTCATCGTTGAAAAGGACGTAGGTCTGTTGGATCTCCGAGACGTAATTCGTAAGCGCGGACTGAGTTGACTGGTTCATGAGTGGCTGACCAATGTCGCTCGTTGAGGTCGTCCCAGTTGGGGAAACCAGCAGATTACTCAGGTCCTGCCCGGTGCGTTTTGTCCGCCCTAAACGCTTTCCAGTATTCGTTGTAGGCGTCGGCGTTGGCGTCGCAGTCGGTATCGGTGTCAGCACCGGGCCTCCAAAATATAAGCCACTAACCACTGCTGACTTACCACCAACTTTGTTTACTGTGATCTTTACGTGACCTCTAATGTTCCAAACCAAATATTGTCCACCATTGAATGAAGAGATGGTTCTGCTATCCAGAAGGGTATTAGTAGCCCAATCGAAAACATCAACTCTCTGAGTCCGATTGTTACCATCCCAATCCAATCCATAGATTGCTATTTGATGGCTAACGCCATCCGTCAGATTTAAGTCAATTGTGAAAGACGAACCTGAATCCCATCGCGCAGCAACTCGGTCACTTGCAGACGCTTTCTGCAAACCTCGGAAGTCCGTAGTTGAAGCCATCCAGGTAGGGGACGAATAACCCGTCACCGCCACTTGAGCGTAGCTTGGATAACTCATTGAGTCGTTGACAGTGTTGTAGCCTTCGCCACCGTAGACGCTTTTCCAGCTTCCCTGTGTGGTGCCATCCAACCGAACAAAACTGACGTTCGCTAGGGGAGTAGCCGATGGGGTTGGCGTCGGCGTTGCTGTTGGCGACGGCGTAGGAGTTGGAGTTGGTGTCGGAGTTGGTGTCGGCGACGGCGTTGGGACCGGTGTCGGTGTTGGCGTCGGACCCGGATTGTAGGCCGCACCCAGGGCCGCAACCAATGTATCCATATTCACTCCGGGATCGGTGCCATCCGTGGCCCGTCCCTTATAGGGGCTGCCGGCTGACAAACGCCAGTTTCCCTGTGACGCGCTCATGAACTGCAATTCATTTAGCGAGTTCGCATAGTAGTTGTTGTTGGGATAAAGCGAGGATAGCAAGCCTTGAAACAGCCGCTGCGCGTCAGATCGGTTGTCTATTACTACATTGCCGCTTGCTACTAACCCCGGCCAACACGCACTTTGCGTGTAGGGTGCCAGTTGGCAGTTCAATCCGGAGTTATTGTGATAGAAAATATTGTTGCGCAACTCCAGGTTTTCACTCGGTCCGCCATAGTTGAACACCACCTGATCCGTCTCCGTCGGCAAACCTGAATTTCCAGTAAATGTGTTGTGGATAAACTGCAGATTCTTCGACGCCCCGATATTTACAAGTTTCGTTCCGCTTTCAAAGAGATTGTTTTCAATGCGCACGCCACTGCCTGGCGTCACCGTGCAGGTTTCGTCTTCCAGCTGGATTCCAAAAACCTGGCCTAGGCCCTGAGCCGGCTTTACCCAGTTATTGCTAAATACCGTTTGATCAATGGTAGACCAGACCTGCTTGCCGCCTCCTTCCTGCACACTACTCTGATTCCGTGACGTAAACACAAACGCGAGGTGATACCCTTCAAAGGTGTTCGCGTTGATTGTCGTTCGCAAACCCACTTTTAGTTCTATGTGTCCCTTCGGACCATAACCATACTGAGAGTAGATCGCCGCCAGCGACACGGGCTCCTTCACAAACTGATTGTGCTCCATCAGGATGTCTTTCGGTCGGTCGCCGTTCCATACGGCCATTCCAGGAGAGCTCGGCGCAGAAGTCAGTGGGGTTCCTCCCGGTCCTACGCCCCAGGCACTCTGCACATTCTTACTGCTCTGCGGCACATAACTGATCGTGTTTCCATTCACCGCCGTTACTTTCGCCGCGCCCCACTCGTAGGGCTGTCCGTGATTGACGCCGACGCTGTAGACCATATTGGGCGCAAGGAATGCAACATAGTCGCCGACTGCCGGCAGCGAACCGACTACATTTGTGAGTGTCGCCTGACTTGTGGTCGCTCCGACACTCACGTTCGCAGAATTTGTAACCCACTGCGGCCCACCACCGGTAAACACCGTCCCGAACCACGCTTCCATGTAGTTGCCGCTGATTGTGTATGGTCCTGGTCCCTTATTGATAAGAATTGCATTTGACGACAGTGGAGTGGTTTGCCCCGGTTTCCAGAACGTTCGGAAACCAGCAATTCGCGAGTTCTTGATCGTCAGGTTTTTGGCACTGACGGAAAAGCCACGAATTGCAGTGCTGTACTCTGAGGTTGTCCCGTCTGTGGCTTCAGCGTGCACATAACAGCGATCAAATTCTATGTCGTGAGGTACATTCGCTAACGTAATTGGCAGTTGGGAACCGCTATTTTCGCCGACGAAGACCAACCCGTTGTTCAATTGGGTTTGATTCACGCTATCGTTAATGATTTCGATCCCCACAAACCTGTAGTGGTGCGAGCCCGCTTGAAACTCGAGCGCAGGCGTCGACACTTTGGTTATTAACTTAGGAAACGAGAGCGCGCCGATCTGAGAAGGTGACAGGTCTCTAAGGGACGCAGGAAGCGCCCCTACATTTGAACCCTGAATCGTGATGAAGTCAGCGCTAGTTCCAGTGCAGACTCCCTTGGCCTTAGCCAGGAAGGGTTGTTCGAGCACTGAAGTTATGTAGGACCCGCCGGCTTGGAGTACGATCGTATCTCCGCAGTTGGCGACATTAAGCGCGGCTTGAAAGTCGCCACCGCTCGGCACCACGATAGTCGCACCGTTCGCAACACTGGGGACCACCGTGCCGACGATAGCGATTGAAAAGATTAGTTTTGCCAGCCGAGAGGCAGAGCGGCGCGTGCGGGGGAATAAGTGGAAGCCAAACATTGATCCTCACTTCGGTAATCGGACGATCTCGGAGGTGACCGAGACTCCTGACTTTGCGAATCCACATCACTGTGGGGTTGCCGTTTATCGGTGACGCCTCGTTGGCGAGGCACACAAAAGTTGATGCTGAAGCGACGCACACTCGGTGAGGGGTAGGTGAATAGAATTTAGACCGTCAGACGTAGAAGCGTCTTAACGGCTTAGGCCGGTGCGCAGGTAACACGTTAAAGAGGGGAAGATACAGCTGGAGACAGGTAGAAAAAGCCAACGACCGGAATTTAACCCATGCAGCGACAAAAAGCGTCTTAAGACCACGGGTCAGAGATCGACCTCTAAAGTAATCGAAACCTAGAGAATCATCTCCTTTTTCCGATCGCCTTCGGCAGCCAGACAGTCTCCCTTAACTTCGCTGGAGACTCACGGCTTTGCGTCCCTGCCTCACAACAGGTTTGCCTTTATCGTGTGGCAATCGTTGCTTCTGAAAAGATCGGGACCAGCAGTGACAGATTCTGGCCAACATCATTAAACATTTTTGAAAGGTTCATGTCAATAGGCCATTTTTGTCACTTTGGTACGGACAAATAGTGATCCTTGAGAGTCATTCTCGCTCGAGGCGATTAAAACAAGCTAGTTTGCGACACGCTGGGGGCGAGCCTGAGCTGCTTTCGGTGCCTCAATTCGGGCGACAAAGAGGTCCCGCCGCGCTCGGCCCCCCCAGTTTGAAGTGAATGCGACAAATCTTCCATCGCGACTGATATTGGCTCGCGGCGAATCCCAGTAATCTCGATAAACGGAATGGTGATGCAGGAGTCGTTTGAGACTTTGACTTCCATCAGTCTTCACGAGCATCACTTCATTGTGAAACACTCCAGGCTTAGTTTGCGACGGGTTCACTTCATAAAGACTCACCAGCATCCATAGGCTGTCAGTGCCGAGGAGCGAGATGTGTATTCCCTGGCTCCAATCGTTTCCCAAACTTAATTGCGTGAGAATTTGAGAGGGGTTGGCGAAGTTCCGTCGGTCAATCGTGTTCAGGTAATTGTTGAAACCCGAGACAAAGGTTGAGGAATTGTCGGAGTGGCCGGGCGCATAATCGGGTGGGCCTGGTCCCAGCTCCTTCCTGCTGCCGCCATTCCTTAGGTCTCGAATTGAAAAACCTTTCGTCGTTTTGGTTTCACCTTTCACGACCAGCCACCGACCACTTTTGTTTATTTGAACTTCATCTAAATCCCTGGGCGTAAGCGGTTGATCAAGCACTATAGATTTGTCAGAGCGGCGGTAGACCACGTAGCCAACATAGTCGCTACCACCAGTGTTGTTCATCTTTCTTCTTGAGAAAGCAAATACGTCATCGTTAGCTGACATCGATAGCTGCCACGGTATCTCCCCGCGAAAACGATTTGTCAGATCAACTACTACGGAGAATTCTTTTCTCGATGGGTGATATGCGTAGATCGTCCAACCACTAAAGCCGTATAAGGTGTCTGGATCCTGTCCACTCCAGATTGCCCCTTCAGCGCCAAGCGGACCCGAGGGTGTGCGAGGAATTTCCTCGTGTGAGCCAAGTGCGAAGGCGACCGGATCGAATCTAAAGATTTGACCCGTCCCATCCTTCCCTGTCTTGACCAGCATTCGAGTATTGTCACAGTTGAAGGTTGGCCAATAACTGTAATAAGTGCCCCCGTCCTCCGCATTCTTCTCGTCGGTGACACGCATTATCTGCGTGCCGAATGTTGCATCGAAGAACTTGCCACCAGCGGACGGCAAACGCGGGGCCAACGGTTTGGGGTAGACCGCTCGATCGGTTTTGCTAGACACTCCATTCTGCCCCAGGGTCACATACTGCAGGTTTATAGAGCCCGGGATTACCAGACAAGCGCCTACAAAACCCAGAAGCATTTTTCGTTTTCTAATTGACATTCTTCTCTGTTCCAGATTAAGGATCGATTGGCAGGTCGCAAAATCTAGCTGCGAAAATCAAAACCTGGAACTGATCACCACTCCCTTATGATAGCAAACGGACTTAAACGTGTCGCCCGAGAAACATTTCCTCGTTCTTTTCAACGCGTCGAAGAAGCACTCACGCGCCGCCGGCTTAAAAGAGTTGAGAATCAACTCACACGTGACTATGGTCTTAACATACAAAGTGGCCCCTTTGCGGGTATGGCCTATGTCTCTGAGGCCGTCTGTTCGAGCCTCGTTCCCAAGCTGATAGGCTCATACGAGGCCGAACTAAATGAAACTCTGGCAATCCTATTCAAAAAAGACTTCAAAAGAATTGTTGATATTGGATGCGCGGAGGGCTACTACGCCGTCGGACTGGCAATGAAACTTCCGGAAGCCCAAGTGTACGCTTTTGACATTGACGCAAAGGCGCGCGAGTTGTGCAGACAGCTAGCACTCGCAAACAACGTTGGGGACAGGCTCATTATCGAGAGCGAATGCAATCACGAAAGGCTACGAGAGTTGACCACTGAACGAACTCTCATTGTTAGCGATTGTGAAGGATGTGAACTGGAGTTGCTCCAACCTGATTTGGTTCCGGGTTTTCGCAATTGCGACCTCGTCGTGGAATTACATGAGATGGTGACGGCAGGAATTACAGAAACAATCCTCAACCGCTTCTTGGACTCTCATGAGATTACATTGATTGATTCTGAAACCAGGGATGCGTCCCAGTACCCCGCGATAAAACACTATCCAGCTGCGGTCAGGGCTACCGCTGTAGCCGAGTTTCGCGATACGAGAATGCAATGGGCCCACATGAGCGCGAAAGCAACCTAAGTTTGAAACGCCCCGAGCTCCTCGTAAATACGCATGGTATTCTCGATATCACGGTCGACAGTGAAAAAGTCGAGGACGCGTTTTCGTGCCTTCTCGCCCATTTCCCTTCGGAGTTCCGTGTCAACTGCGAGCTTTTCAATAGCTGCCGCAAAAGAGTCTGCGTCCCGCGGAGCCGCCAGTAAACCCGTCTCGCCGTGAGCAATCAATTCCGGGATCGCGCCGCTCCGACTCCCCACTACGGGAACACCACAAGCCATCGCCTCGGGAACTACGAGCCCAAACGCCTCTCCAACCGAAGCCAGCAAAAATACATCAGACGCTTGCAGCACCGGCTTTGGGTCGGAACAATATCCCAACCATACAACATTGCGCTCGATTCCCAGATTAGTACTGAGTTCCTTAAGTTCCGGCAACATAGCACCGTCGCCAGCCACAAAAAGCCGAAATGAAATGCCGCGGCTAGCAAGTAATCCGCAAGCTTTAAGAATCGTATCCGGATTCTTGAATGGACGAAGCACTGCCACCATCGAAAGCACACACTCTTCCGGTCCAATACGGTACTTTGTTGACCAACTGGCGCGAATATTGGGATTGGGACGAAAGCGCTCTTCGTCTACTCCGAGGTGACGAACGATGACTCGACTTGCGTTGATTCCTCGGCTAACTAACTCCCCTTTTATGAACTGGGAGATCGCAAGTAATCGGGTCGTTGGCAATGCAGTGAGAATCGTACGAAGTCGCAAAAGCTGACGTTTCCACGAACGGGCCTGCATCATTCCGCTGTTCAGTTCTTCGAAGACCACAAGTTTCAGACCTTGTAATCGCGAAAGCCATGGGATCAGACTGTAGTAGTCGAAGAAGCATATGTGCGCCATTCCTATATCGTAGCGCTTGATTAGCTTACCCAACTCCCGAAAATAGTGTAGTGGGCCTTTTGCATATGAAATGACTTCAATGATTGCGCCGCCACTCACCAGGCGGTGCTCGAGTTCCGGCTGAAGAGCCTTGGCATAAACCAGAACAGGCAGTACCCCCCTTGCCCTTAAAGCGCGACAAAGACGTAGATGTATTTCTTCCTGACTGGTCCATGTGCGCGGCGATGAGTCCAGGAGTACCGCAATATTTTTGCGGGGAGTCATTCTAGGTTTGACGTGTCCTTTTCATGATAAGGTCGGTTACGCTCGAAATCCGGCGGTCTTTGAGCATCAAGAACTTGCTCTCAAAGAATTGAAAAGACAAATAAGAGATTAGCAACGTAATGGCTAGATAGGGAACGAATAATAACAGGCTGCTCAGCGATCGCGAGGTATAGGTGAATAGGTACGGCCACTGATCACGAAAGGCAGGTGGTACTCCCCAGAGTAGGAACAGAACGAGAATGCCGAGGAGGTAAAGGTAATATAGCGGGAATATTCGAAGCGAACGGCGCCAATAAAAGCGTTTCAGATAAGCTCCGAGTGACTGCTGGCGATCCTTTACCAGGATTGAAGTTATGAGATACCCAGAAAGCACGAAGAAAAGCTGAACTCCAACCCACCCGCAACCGAGATAACCGTAGTGAAACAAAATCACAAGTAGAATTGCGATGCCGCGAACACCGTCGAGTGCTTTGATGTGTTTTATTGCCATGATTCAGATGGCCAGTTGCCTTGCGTAACCCGGCTCGTGTGCGTTTGCCGCGGAAGAATTCATTGGAGTGAGACGATGTTTTCCGGAAAATATTATAAAACAAACCGCGAATCGCCCTAATATTACAGTTCCAAGGTTATAGCTTTGCCGGAAAGGGCAAGCCTTTAGTAATATCTCGGACAGTAGCCTATGGATCCATTAGCTTGGTCTTACATTTAAATGAGAAGCTAACCACTCAGCGCAAATCCCCACTTTACCGATTCCGCATAACTTCGAATAGCCAGTGAAGTTCCAGGCTTGGAAAATCAAACAATGAGCCCCGTGTCAAAATTGAACTTAAGGCGCAAGCGATTGATTGTGCTGATATTGATCGCCTCAACCCTATTGTTCGTTTTGGCACTGTCAAAGACTGCTGTCCCGGGCGGCAAGGCAAGCGCGTCGAGCAGAAGACTTGGCGATTCGCGTGTAGCGGAGGCCCAGGCCGCGTTTTCCTATAAGTCCACCCAAAAGGGCCGAAATTCCCAAGGCACATCTGCGCTTTTAACTCCTGCTGCCTCATTTCCCGTCGGTTGGACGGCTCTGGTGAATACAACTGCCACCGGCAATACGATTGAAAAGACCGGAGGCAACCAGAGCGCGGAAGATGCGCGCGCACGTTCAACCAATGTCATCTCCTCTGCTGACGGCTTTGTGGAATTTCAATTCACCACAGCAGGAAAGATGGTGGGAGCTGGCTTGGCTAGCGGACGCCACTCTTTCTATCCCTTCGACATGGAGTTTGCTCTAGTCGCTATAGGGGGAACCAACATCATTGAGGTAAGAGAGGGTGGGGCCTACCACGGTGATACAACCTACACGCCAACCGACGTGTTTCGTATCGAAATTACCGGGGGTCAAGCCTTTTATAAGAAGAACGGTGTAGTTTTTGGATCGCCCGGCCTTAACCCGACCCTGGTTTATCCTTATCATTTCGACGCGGTTTTGTTCGATCTGCAAGCACGTGTGTCGAATGCAATAATGTCAGCGCCTCCAGGTACTGAAGGGCCATTGCCTCCCTCAAACTTCATCACAACATCCATAACTGCGAATCAGATCAACCTCGCATGGAGCGACGGTTCAACTGATGAACTGGGTTTTATTCTTGAACGCGCTAATACGCTGCCGGCGCAGAGTCCCAGGGACTGGGTCTTGATTACAACCTTTGCGCCAAACACCACGAGCTACAATGATGGCGGGCTTTCGCCTTCATCAATCTACCATTATCGACTTCGGGCTTTTAATGCGAACGGTGAGAGTGCAGACGCACAAGTGTCCAACATAGAGACGCCTACACCAACTCCGACACCTACGCCTACACCGACTCCAACCCCAACGCCTACACCAACTCCGACACCTTCGCCTATACCAACTCCGACACCTACGCCTACACCAACTCCTTTCAATGTCACCTGGACGGCAAGGCTGAACACTACGGCGACTGCCAACACTATCGAGAAAACTGGTGGACAGGAGGGAAACGAAGACGCGCGTGCGCGTTCCGCTAACATCATTGACAGTGGCAATGGCTATGTCGAATTCCAATTCACCGTCCCAGGTAAGGCCGTTACCATGGGTCTGAACAGTGGCGCACAGGCCGTCACTCGTTCCGACATAGAGTTTGGACTCTCAGCTCTGGGTGGCTTGAGCATCGTGGAAGTTAGGGAAGCGGGTACCTATAAAGCCGACGTGTCTTACAGCTCCACTGACGTTTTCCGCATTGAGATCTCCGGGACTCAGGTTTTTTACAAGAAAAACGGAACAACTTTTTATATAAGTGCGGGAGCGTTATTAGCTTACCCCTATCGCGCCAACGCGGTGCTTCTTAGCGTCGGAGCGCGTGTCGCAAACGCGGTGATGTCGACGCCCGCACTGCCCGAAGGTCCCCTGCCGCCATCAAATTTCACGGCCGTCGCCACTTCTGCAACCCAAATCGATCTGGCATGGACGGATAATTCTACCGACGAACTAGGGTTCGTTCTGGAACGAGCTCAAGGTGGGTTGGGTAGCTGGACCACCGTCGTGACTACAGTTCAGAATGTGACAAGTCATAGCGACACCGGATTGATGCCTTCGACAATCTACCACTACCGGCTGCATTCATTTAACAACGATGGCGACAGCATTGATATACGAGTCTCAAACGTGGCCACGCCCGCACCTTCACCGACACCCACGCCTTCACCAACGCCCACACCGACGCCACTGCAAACCTTTGATGTCGAGTGGCAAGGACTGGTCAATACAACCGCTTCCGGTAATAGCGTCGAGAAGACAGGGGGAACACTGGCTGACGACGCACGCGCTCGCTCCGTTAACACGATATTTAGTGGCAATGGTTTTGTAGAGTGCCAGTTCCCTGCTTCCGGACTGATCACAGTAGGACTAAACAGCGGCTCCCAAGCGGTCAACCGCTCCGACATGGAATTCGCGCTTTCAACTATAGGCAACCTCAATA
The DNA here is from genome assembly GCA_051002775.1 of Pyrinomonadaceae bacterium. Lineage (GTDB taxonomy): Bacteria > Acidobacteriota > Blastocatellia > Pyrinomonadales > Pyrinomonadaceae > PSRF01. The sequence goes on from JBPCLZ010000049.1 coordinate 24,177, forward strand.
TCGTTGAGGTTAGGGAAGGCGGGGTCTACAAAGGCGAGACGACGTACACCGCGACAGACGTATTGCGGATAGAGATTTCCGGAAACACGGTGCTCTACAAAAAGAATGGGGTCACGTTCCAGACTAACAACAATCCAACGCGCGCTTATCCTTTTCATGGCGACGCGGTCTTGGTTACTCCCGGGGTGCGCGCCGCTAACGCGAAGATGTCCAGGCCAGCTCTAACGTCTCCCATGCTCCTCATGAGCGAAGATAATACTACGCATGCCGCAGCGGTGGATTCCGTAACCTCAGTGACAGAACCCTTCCCACTGACTGACAATTTCAACTTCAGCACGGATCGCAGAACGCGTGTCATGCTCTTTGCCGTTAACTTTGATCTACTACCGGGAGAGGACTTTCGCAACATCGTCGTAGCACAACTGACCAATCAGCAGGGAACTGTTTTCACTCTACCCGTGGAAGCTGTCGGGACGGTTCCGGGATTTGATTGGCTGTCGTTCGTAGTAATTCGATTGGATGAACAAGTAACGAGTACTGGGGATCAGACCCTTTCGCTAACCCTCCGAGGAGTGCCTGCCAACACTGCGATCATTACGACCAAACCGTAAAAGATTAGTTCAAAGGGACGCCAACGCAGCGACCACGTCCTCAATGTCGTAAGCCCGCAACAGATGCGTCACATTCTTTTGCAAATCAAACTTGGCTTGCACAGTATCGTAGCCGACCTGGCCCATGAGATGTCGCCGGCGCGGATCATCAATCAGGGTCAGGATCTTCCTGGCGAGCTCTTCCACATCACCGCGGTCAAGCAGGAAGCCTGACTCCTCATTCGTAACGAGTTCCGGAATGCCTCCAACCCTGGTGGCGATGATCGGCTTGTGATAAGCCATCGCCTCAGCGATTACCCAACCAAAAACTTCTTCCCAGCGTGACACCTGGCACACAATATCTGCCGCATCATAAACGCCTTCCGTGAATGGGTCCGCCAGGAGCCCGGTCCAGGTAATATGACCGTTCAACCCCAGCTTCGCTGACTCGCTCATATACTGGGGACGAAAGAGGCCTTCGCCTACAATCACGAAATGAACGTTTGGGTTTTGGGCGACGACGATACGAGCTGCCGACAACAAGTCGGCGATGCCCTTCTCCGGGATGATCCAACTGACTTGCAATACGATTTTCCGCTCAGAAGGAATGGCAAAGCGCTGGCGAAAATCCCTGGCGCGTTGGTCCCTTTCCGCTACTCGCGTTAGGTCTACTCCGTTGTAGATCATTTCGCACCTGTCGGCGGGAAAAAGATCGCGTGCGGTGAGACAGCGGTAGCCATAGTTGCTCACGCAGATCACTTTGGAGAGTGGCCAGTTGATCAGACGGGCCATGGAACGTTTCCATAGCGACGCTCGCTGAGGCACATGCGCAGCCGGTTGAGACGCATGGTCGGTGAAGAATACCTGCTCTACAGACAACAACCGCGCAAGCCAGGGATAGGGGCTTAGCAAACCCGTGTAATGTAGGTGAAGAATGCGCGGCCGATACTTCTTAAGGATGCGGCTGATCCTTTTTAGCGCGCGCCAGTTCAACCCAACGGCCCGGTCCAGTACCTCGATAGACACGTTAGGCAAATCCAAAAACTCTCGCACCTCAGGTGAAGGCGACGTAAGAAAGACCAAAACACTGTCCCAACCATAGCCCTGAAGTTGGAGGGACAATTCGCGCGCATAAGTTTCAGTGCCGCCGATGCGAAATGGCTCGACTCCAAATACTGAGACAATACAGGGCATAGGATGGACCAGTTTTTTTCTTGGGCTCTACAAATTCAAATGCGGGCCGCATTGCGCCGGCCCGCAGATCGCGCCCTAAATAATTGTCTGCATTCGGCAAGGTTCCTAGCGGCTTTTCGTTTTAACAGTCTGGTTCAATCTGGCAAGCACGCGAACCCTAACATCGTTAAGACGAAGGTTGACGTTATGGCTAAAGTTAATAACGCTATATAGCACACCAGGTTTGGTTGGGCGCTCGAAGGCGGGAATAAAGTTAGTCTTATTACCGAAGCCGAGGATCCGTTGATCTTCCGCCGTTAGCTTGCCAAGGAAAGCGGCGTTCAATAACAGTGGATGATAACGATAGAATTGAATATCTTCCTGCTGTAAGCGCACATCCGGATCATGATAGTTGTAAAAGAGCGCATGACGTGGTTCCAGCATCGGCACGCTCTGTCGGTGAATACCGGAGGTGTCAAATAAGAAGGCTGTTCCAGCTGGACCGGTCAGCTCCGCAAGCTGAGAAGCCGGTACTTCGGGCAACTCCACGGTGCGGATAGGCCGCGGTGCTTGCTGCCGGTGACTACCTTTGACGTAGTTGAACGCTCCACTCCGAACGTCGGTTAGATAAACCGCTAGCTTGACCTCTTTCGGAATGCCCTGGGCGATTTCTTGATTGTACCAGGCATCGCCGTGCCAGCCATGAAAGTCCCGCCTGGTCGGTAGTGAGCGCCAGCCTCTTGCTTCAACCAGTTCGTACTTTTCGCCAAGATATTTATTCAGTACCGCTTTAACAGTGGGATGCAGAGCCGCGTCAACAAAACCTTGATCCAGGACTAATAGGTTTTCCACCATGTGCCGGTAAGGCTCGGTCTTTTCGTAGCCGTCAAGGTTGTTCCACCGCAGCCGCTTGAGTTTGACATCAAACGAGCGCTGCATATCACCGAGTTGTTGAGCGCTCAGGAGGTTCGGCAAGCGAACGATACCCTCGGTTTCAAGCTCTCTTAACAGTTGATCAATCACAGGTGCATTCGAAGCTTCGACAGCATTCGTTAATTCCGCAACCATTGATGCTTCCTCGCGCCGTTTCTACAGCTCATTCCTTAGTATTCCGAACAAACACAAACTGATTGCAGCCCAGGCCAACGTTACCACAATTCATTTTTGTAAGCTGGTAGCCTCTCGCTTTGAAGAACTCAAATATCTCATCCGGCGTTGAAACTTCATATGGATATCCACCGACCCAATCAATTATGTCGCGCCAACGGCTCATGCCTCGGCGCTCGTCGTAGTGTGTCCACGACTTTACATACTGCCCTGGTCGCAAAGTGACTAGCGAACGAAGCAAAGCCTTCAACTCCTCAGGCAGTGACACAATTATTGCGAACGGACTCTTCAGAAAACCCGGAACGCTGTTGTAGGTTCGCTTGATCTGGCGCCAACGCGCACTTTGGCTTCCGGTATCGTTATAGAGGGCGATAAAAAGTTTACCCTTGTCTGCAACCAATGGGTGAACATTTGCAAGAGCTTCCCACATACGTCCGGTGTGATGAAGTACACCCCAGGAATAGACAATATCGAAGGTGCCAAGCGTTGCAAGATATTTCGGATCAAGCGCGGACGCTTCTTCCACACGCCACATGTTGTCTGCCGGAAAATACCGCCGCTTCAGTTCAGTTGTACAGGCAACGGACTGAGGATCAAAGTCGAATGAATGCACACGAGCCCCTAAACGCCTGGCTGCCAGGCTGAAGAGGCCACTTCCAGACCCGATATCTACGAAGCTCTTTCCTTCGAGACTATCCACCTCCAGCATCTGTCGCAGTGATTCTTCAGCGCGCTGGATGCGTGTGTCGTCGAGTAACTCGAGAAACCGGCTCCAATTGCGCCCGAACTCAAACCGTTCGCCAGCCGAAACTTGGGATGCATGAAGTTCCGAAGTCCTCATGATGTAGATTGTATTATAGAATGAGGGATTTTCGAGCCCCAATTGAATTCGGGCTCAACCCGCGTCATGAAGGTAAAGGACTCTCACTCAGTCTAACCATGACGGCAGATTGGGATTGAGAGGTGTCGAACTCACTTTGTCTTTTGCCGCTTCCGTCGCGTTTTCCCCAACACTCCCGCAACGCCGACAGCCAACAGGGCCATCGTTCCCGGTTCGGGTACGGGCTGTACGCCCTTAAAATCATAAGTGAAAGAATCAACGCGCTGCCCCGCTTCCGCACCGGCGGGTATTACGAAATCAGGGGAGCTGCCGAGAATGTCCAGCCGCAGCGTGGTCGCCGTGCCTTGGAAACTTGGGTTCTGAAAAGTGAAGCTAAAGATCTGCGAGTAAGGGAGGGACAAACCGTCGAACAGTGGAACCCTGAAAGTCTGAACTACAGGAAGCTGTCCCGCTTCGGTAAAGGTGATTTGCAGCGTATCCGTTCCACCAGGCGGCAAAACGCCGCTAATATCGACCAGGAAAGAAATCTGAGGGCCGACCAGAAGCGTACCGGGGTTCGAGAACAGATCAACGCGAGTATTTCCCTGCAGGGCCACAACGTTGCTAAAAAACAGCGGGTCAGCCCGAGCGCTGGTCGTTCCCAGGAACCCAACCATCGCGAAAATGAAAAGGCCTATAAGAGTTTTCTGGAGTCTCATCATGTTAAGAAACTACCAATAGGACACCATTACCAGCCGGGAGCGACGGGTAGTCAAAATCTGAACCAATAATACACGATTTTGAGATACTCTGCGGGTACAGTGCGCCAGCCAGTCCTTGAAAGCCACCAACGGGACGCTTTCGGCGTTTGCCAGCCGGGCGGTGGTGAAACAACGCCAACCTTTGCGCGACCGGCCATTACCCTTTGAAAGGCCCACAATGCGCGACGGGAATGGTAGGCCGAGGTCACAATTATCAGAGATCCGATTTTTCTCGACTCTACATAATCTCGCACGACCAATGCCTCTTCCTGCGTACTCTTCACTATCGGAAGCACTTCTATCTTCGACTCCGGTACCCCAAGACGCTGCAATTCCAATCGCGCTCGCTCGTAAAAGAACGGGTTGCGTTGTTCAGAGCTTAACCAGCCCCCCTGAAGATTATCGTTGGTTAGCAGTATTTTGTCCGCAACGCCTTCGGAGTAGAGCTGAGCGGCGACATGCGTACGCTCAAGAAATGCGGAGGAGCCGCTCAGCACAACGATAGCGTCAGCGTGTTTCAGGGGCGCCTTAACGATCAGCATCCGGGCGGCAAACCAGGAAACTCCCCAACCCAGAAAAAACAGAAAAATGGCGACGGCTAGCCGTCGCCTAATCCGTCTTCGCATTAGTTTTGGAGTTGATGGGACTGCCAAGATAAACCAGCTACCGAATCAAATGCCTTAGCGCGCGATTGCCTGCTACCAACAAATACCCTGATAGCCGCCATCTGAAGGTTTGTCGAAGAGTCGTACCAAGTCAATTACGACTTTTTCGGCTCCGACCTTTGTCTCAATCTGCCGAAACTCTTCCCCTTTGTTTCCGATTATGATTACGTCGGCGTTGTTGACCACGTCATCCACGCTCGCGCACATCAACTGAGAAATGTGAGGTATCTCGCGCTCGATGTATTCCTTGTTGGCGCCAAAGAGACGTGCCAGTGAAACATCACGATCGTAAATCGTCAGGTAGTAACCCTTGCCTATCAGGGCTTCAATCAAGGTGACCATTGGAGACTCGCGCAGGTCGTCTGTTCCCGCTTTGAAGCTAAAGCCCAGCACTCCGATCCGTTTCTTTCCGGTCTTCACAACCATCTCGACCGCGTTTTCAACCTGCCGGCGGTTGCTGGGCAGAATTGCCCCCAACACCGGCACCTCGACGTCGAGCTCTTTCGCTTTGTAGTTCATTGCCCGCAAGTCTTTCGGCAAACATGAACCACCAAACGCGAACCCGGGTTTGAGATAGTAAGGGGACAAGTTGAGCTTCTTGTCCTGACAAAAGACCTCCATCACTTCATGGCTGTCAATTTCCAGGGCTTTGCAAATGTTTCCTACCTCATTCGCAAACGTGACCTTCAGTGCATGAAAGCAGTTACAGACATACTTGACCATCTCTGCGGTCTTAACGGGGGTTACGAAAAGTCGAGCAACGATACCGGAGTAAAGCTTACTCAGTACCTCCGCTGTATTCGGATCGTCAGCTCCGATAAGCGTAAACGGTGGAGCGTAAAAATCTTTTAGAGACGTGCCTTCGCGCAAAAACTCAGGGTTGATGCACACTCCAAAATCGCTTTGGGCCTTCTTTCCCGAAGTTTGCTCGAGCGCCGGAATTACGACGTTTTCAATCGTGCCGGGCAGCATCGTGCTGCGAATCACGACTACGTGCCGTGCATCCTTCAGCTTCAAGCTGGCGCCAATCTCTTCGCACACGCGCTTCACATAGCGCAAATCCAAACTACCATTCGCCTTACTGGGCGTACCTACACAAATCAGTGAAACGTCTGAAGCAGCTATTGCCGTAGCGGAATCAGTCGTGGCTTTCAAACGACCGGAAGCCGTCGCTTCCGCGATTAACTCAGCTATTCCCGGTTCCACAATAGGACTGCCGCCATTGTTAATGATCTCTACCTTGTTTGTGCTGACGTCCACGCCGACAACTTCGTGGCCGTCCTTTGCAAAGCAGGCTGCGGACACGCAGCCAACGTAACCCAATCCAAAGATACTTATTCTCATTCACAATCCTGCCTGGCGATCAAAGTACCATCTAGGGCCGGTCGGCGAAACATTCCCAACCAGAAACTTCCGCCCCACGTCAAGTGAATCGTTGCAAACACAAGCGGCAACAACAGAGTCATGCCGAGGCGATCTCGCCAGCCCTCGGCCTTTCTGGCGGCGTGCCACCCCGCGGCTAAAGCGAAAATTAAGTAGCAACTAATTTCCCCTAACAACAACCACCAGGCTGGCGTCCAGACCACACCTGACAATGCCAGGAGGGTCAACGAAAAAACGAATGCCGGAGCCACTAAATGGCGCAGCCTGATTGAACGCGGATGGAGTCTTAGCATCTGCGCCTTCCAATAACCGTAGCGAGAATATTGTGAAGCCAAGGCGGGCAACGTCGTTCGTGCAAAATAATCGCAATACCCTGTCCGATCCAGAATTACCTGTTGCCCGCTCAGCCGAACTCGATAGTTGAAATCGTAGTCCTCGTTAGTTAGCAGAGCCTCATTGAAACCGTCAAGACCTTTCCAAAGCGACTTTCTAAAGCAGGAAAAGGCAACAGTATCGACTGATTCCTGAAGCGGGCCACCTTCGCTCAGGCGATACTCTGCATCGCCGATACCAAAGGGATGCGAAACAGCCGCAGCAATGGCCTGCGCCATAAGCGTTTCAGCGCCGGGGCGGACTCGGCACGGCATCCCTACGACGCCAGTGTTTTCTTGATTCAGCACTTCCACGCAGCGCCGAATGTAACCCGGCGACGGCGCAGCATGGGCGTCCATACGCGCCACGATATTTCCCCGCGCCGCGGCAACACCCAGGTTTAAGGCGGTCGGAATGTTACGAGCAGGATTGTCGATTAGCGTTACCGAGAGGCCTGGCGTGCGGTGCTTGAAGTCTTCAACTACCTTGCGGGTTCGATCCTCAGAACGTCCGTCCACGACTATGATTTCGAAGCGCTCCTGATCATATTGATTCGCGAGTTTGCTGAGCGCCTCTCCGATGAAACGTTCTTCATTGTAACACGGGATGACTACCGACACGGTGGCGTCGGCGCTATCTTTCGATTTGGCCACACTGGGAAAGAGCTGCGGGCTGGGTGATTGAGATTGACTATGCATCGCATTCAATCAAGACTTAACCCTACCATTTTGCTGCAGCTTTTTGATGATGAAAGATGGCGTCGAGGCGCTCGACTCAGATGTCTGACCCGCGATAAACATCCCGAGTGGTGCAAGTTTGCGTTGCAGCAAACCGCGTGATTGAAAGGTTTCGCCACCCGTCAGCTGTGTACGTGGTTGGCGGCTCGTGACGTGATACATAATTCCCGAAGCTAAGACTCGTAAAGCGTGAACGACGCAGCGCGGATCAGCGGTCCGCACTCCATGTTTTATCTTTTCGAGATAGAAAGTTGCGCGTTGAATTTTCAACAAGACAATACCGTTAGGGCGCAGCACTCTTCCCATTTCTTCAAGCGCACGGTCGTTTTCTGTGTACGGCAATGCCAGCCGGCAAACAACAACATCGAATGAACTGGTGGGAAAGGGCAAAGCTTCAGCTGCTGCTCTGACAAACGAGACTCGTGCTTGCTCACCACGTGTACTGAACAGTTCCCGGCCGGCGCGGCCGGTATCCTGGACGATATCAACCCCAATACCCAAGGCAGATGTTCTCGCAAGAAACGGAAGCAACTCTTGACCGCCCCCGCAGCCTACATCCAGCACCTGCTCAACAACCAGATCTCCTAACGCTGCAAGCGAAGCCTCGGCGCGGTAAGGGTGATCAAGATAGTTCTGCCACTCGCCACGAACATAGCTATCATAACTGGCGGGCGATACCTTAAAGAATCGGTCTACTTTACTCATCTCCGTCTTGATTCGCTTAACTCGAGCAGTTACCGGCTGACCAAAACACTTTCATCAGCTGGCGCAGCCTGCTCTGATGCATGGTTGACAGTATTCTCACAGAGTGCGGCAAATTCCTCAGCCACTCGGCGCCAGCCAAACGTTTCTCTCACAGTGTCCGCAGCTCGAAGGCCCAAGCGACGGGCAAACGTCTGATCCTGAAACAAACGCAAAACCGAATTCGCGAAGGTTTCAGGCGTATCTGCCAACACCAATTCCTCGTTCTGGCGCACCGGTAATCCTTCCGCGCCAACCGTAGTCGATACAATCGCCTTCTCCATAGCCATGGCCTCGAAGATTTTCAAGCGCGTTCCCCCTCCGATGCGCAATGGAACGACATAAACGGCCGCTCTTTCCATAAATGGACGCACGTCATCCACTCGCCCTGTGACCACCACTGACTTGTCGCGTTGGCTTAGTTCAAGCAAACCCGGGTACGGATTGCGCCCTACAACCGTCAGAGTAACGTCAGGAATGGTTTGCTTGATACGGGGAAAGATTTCCTCGGTAAAGTAACGCATCGCGTCTTCGTTCGGCAGCCAGTCCATCGAACCTGTGAAAACGAGATTGTGAGGAACGACAGTTTCTTTGCCACTCGGCCGAAAAAATTCTGTATCTACTCCAGTCGGAACATCGAACACCGAATCCATCCCATACTCTTGTCGCATCTGATCGCGATCTTCGGCGGAGACGGCGATCACTCGATCGAAACGGCGACACGCCTCCCGCTCGAATCGTCGCATCTTTTGCCACTGCCGGCGCAGGTAGGCTTTCTTAGCCGGGCTCTTCTGCACTTGGTAGTGACGCTTCCAAATCATCGCTTCGACGTTGTGCTGGAAGAGAACTGTGGAGCACCTGAGACGATTAGGCACGTTGAGGGCCGGCGCCAGAAAATCACAAACTACCAGATCAAATTCTCCGGTAGCCGTGCGTTCAAGCACGGCCCGGCGCATCTCAGTTGATTCATACTTCTTAACGGCATAGGGATAACGCGACACCAGATTTAGCGCCAGGTCGGCATAGAAACCAGCCGTGAACTTTTCGCGGGGCTTATGGGAAATGCAGACCAGCTCGTGACAATACTCGCGCGCGGCTTCTCGTTCAGCAGCGGTTGCGGTCCCGTCATCCAGCGTTAGATAAGTGATTCGATGATCTCGCTTCAGTTGCTTTAGCATGTTGTAAGTGCGAATCTTGCCGCCCTTATCAACTGGATGAAGCAATTCGGTTTTTAGCCAAAGAATGCGCAATGATCTTACTCAGTTCGCCAAGTGCCGACGCAAAATCCCGGGCGTACTCGTTCACAAATTGGAGCCCCGGGCGTTACGCTCGTTAAGTGCAGTAGATATGGCCCTCACGAGCCTCTTCAACATTATCAATCGTGATGACTTGCCGGGATTCGACGTGTTGTATTTTGTAGCCGAGGTCCAAGAGAAACGCGCCCACCTGGCGAATGTTGGCTGTTTTCGCTTTCATATCCGCGCCGTGAATCTCGATAAAAAGCTTCGGACGCCGGTTTCTCAACGTGTCGCTCATCCCCCGCAGCACCTGGAGTTCAAAGCCTTCCACATCGATTTTTGCGAAGGTGGGTGGCGGCAGGCCATCCGTGGCGATCAAACCGTCAAGTGCTTCCACAGCTACTTCGACCGCCCTGGAGCCAGGCTCTTTTAGAATCTGCTCTCTGATCAATTCATCGGCAGTACCGCGTCCCGGATCTTTCCCCGGAAAGGCAAATGTCAGTTTACCGGGCGTATCTCCGATGGCGACGTTGCGAACTTCGACGTTGGAAAACTGGTTCAATTCAACGTTGGTTACGACATGAGAATAGCTGACAGGATTTGGTTCAAAGGTTATTACCCGCCCCGTTGCTCCCACCTTCCGCGCGAAGAAGAGCGTGTAGATTCCCTGGTCGGCGCCGATGTCGTAAACAGTTTCTCCCGACAAATCCAGGGAGGCAATAAACTCCTCTTCCTTGATCATCTCGGTCGAGCGCGGAACAAACGAAGGCAAAAACGCCAACCCGCCCCTCCGCCGTAGTCCTTTCGCCAGCCCATGACGCGAAGTGTAGGTGTGGTTCTGGAAGAGCCGACTTAAATTGACGGCAATCGTCTTTTTCAACGTCATCTGGTGTTTGCTAAGCCTCGTCGAGACTCAATTGGTTAAAGCTAAAACCTCTGCGCCCGCCTGGGCCGAATGGTGTGCGGCTTCGCCATCAAAGAACTGTCGCTGCCAGATTTCGAAATTAACTAACGCCCAAAGACGTTCCGAATGATCCTCGCCTGCCTGATGTCGCTTCACAAGACCTTGCACAAAATCAGACTCAAAAATACCGCGAGCTCGCGCGCGTTCACTCAAAACGTACTCATCAATAACTGAACTGTAGGCGCCGCGGAACCACGCTCCAATCGGGACCGGAAACCCCATCTTCGGCCGCGATAAAATCGATTGGGGCAAAACGTCCTTCATGCTTTGTCGCAAAATGTACTTCGTCGTTCCGCCGCGAAGTTTTAAACGTTCCGGCAAACTGCAACTGAATTCGACCAGCTTGTGATCGAGGAACGGCACGCGGCTCTCCACCGAAGTCGCCATGCTCATCTGATCCTGTTTCATCAGGAGTTCCTGCAGGTAAGTTTTGATATCGGCGTAGAGCAAACGATCCAGTAGAGAGGTAGCGTCGGTCTGTTCGAGCACTGCACGCACACCGGCGTAAGGATCAACCGACCCGATCCGCTCACGAGCGTCGGCGGTCAACAAGTGACCCTGCGTTGACGTGGAGAAGACCGCGAAATTGTCAAAGTAAATGTTCTCAATGTCCGAAGACACATTCAGAAACGTTCGCAACAGCTTCTGCCTCATTCGCGAAGCGGGCAGCGCGTCGATCTGATTTCGAACTACGCCGCGTATGCTCGCTGGAGTTAGTTTCTGATAGCGCTCTCCCAGGGCCAGGTTCAAAATCGTCTTGCGATAGCGACCATAGCCCGCCAGCAATTCGTCGCTGCCCTCGCCGGTCAAAACAACCTTCACACGCTGCGCTGCGAGTCGAGAAACAAAGTAGAGTGCGACGCTTGACGGATGCGCCAGTGGTTCATCCTCATGCCAGACAAGCTTTGGCAAGGCCGCGAAAAAGTCTTCCGGACTGACCACGACTTCATGATGGTTCGTCTTGTACTCCTGAGCGACGATGCGTGCGTACTCAAGTTCATTTGCTTCTCGCTCCGCAAACGCCACCGAGAACGTCTTAATCGGTTCGTTAACCATGCCACTCATCACAGCGCAGATTGCGGAGGAGTCGATGCCGCCGGAGAGAAACATTCCGAGTGGCACGTCAGCCATGAGACGCAACCGCACCGAGGTGCGAAACAACTCGCCCCATTCGGAGATGTAGTCTTTGTCACTTCGACCGTCGTCCTGCACCTTTGCAAAACTCACGTCCCAAAACTTCTTAACGTCGACTCGCCCGTCGCGCCAGAGCAGTGTGTGGCCGGGCAGGAGTCGCTTCACGCTCAGGAAGAGCGTCTCTTCGCCGGAAGTGGAATGGTTCGCGAGGTAGTCGGGCAGAAGTGCGAAGTTGAGTTCAGGCTTAACCGCCGCAGTTTCAATCAGGGTTTTTATTTCTGAACCAAAGAAAAGCGATCCGTCGTCAGTGTGAACGTAATAGAGGGGTTTGACGCCCAGGCGATCGCGAGCGATGAAGAGCTCGCGTTTGCGTTGATCCCAAATTGCAAAGGCAAACATGCCGCGCAAGTGGTTCACGCACTGCTCGCCAAACTCTTCGTAGAGATGGAGTATCGTTTCGGTGTCGCAGTGGGTGGTGTAGACATGGCCTTTCGCTTCCAGGCCGGCGCGGAACTCCGCGTGATTGTAGATTTCGCCGTTGTAAGTGATGTGGAGCGTTCCATCTTCATTTGTCATCGGCTGATGACCGGCAGCGACGTCAACGATGCTTAATCGGCGATGGCCAAGGCCGACGCGCCCACTGGCATCCACGAAGATGCCTTCGTCGTCAGGACCTCGATGAGTGATGACGTCTCGCATGCGTTCGAGTTTGCCAATATCAAGTTGGCGACCCGAACGAACTGATAATGCTATTCCGTTAATTCCACACATGAGTACGATTTGAGATCTGCGATTTCAACCTTGTGCTAATTCGAGACTTCAGATTTTTAGATCTCAACTTTCAAATCTGAGATTGATATTTCGGCTTGCCGATTCAGTTCCGCGAACAGCGATTCCAAATCGCCGGTCGGAACACTCAAATCCAACAGGCCGTCATCCGACTCTACACAAAACTCCTCGCCAGTCCGTGTCACCGCCAGGAAGCCAATCCTGCGCGTCGATTTCAAGATTTCGCGACCCTCCAGCTCGAGCGTTTGACCACCAATGAGCACCAGTTGCTCCGGCATTCGCGTTCGTTCGTTGGCAAATCTCGCCCAGGTAATCTCGAAATCCGAGGCCAGTCGCGCCGTTTCCACTCGTCCCGCAGTTTCCCCCGGTAAGCCGCGAATCAGCAACAGGTCATGTTTTCCCTCAATCCTAACCTCAAAAGCGCGACCCTCAGTTGCTTCAATTTCTCTCAACACCGGTCGCGGATAAACGCCGGAAACCTGTGGCAATACGAATGTTACTAACTCCTGGCTACCTTCGGCCAGAACCGTGAAGGCCAAGACCGGCGCCTCCTCTTTCTCACCATAACACGACGAAACCCAGCCAAGTTCCCTTGTCCATTCTCCACCGGCAGCGCAGACGCTCAGTTGCAGCCGCGTCGTGTGGGCATTTTCGCTGACCACGTAGACGTCATTCTTGCTGCTGAGCGGGGCTATTCCGGTCGCAAAGTGAAACCAAAGATCAATCCGATGATTCCCGCTGGAGATAACCTGATCTCTGATTACCCAGTAGTTGTTCTTCAGAAACAGAACGCTACGGGTGTGCTGGGCTGGTTTTGGTAAACGCTCGTAAGCATCGAGCGACGCGGTCAGGTAATCGAACCGCGGTTGGGTAATCCAGGATTCGAGCCGACAACCGGCAACCGTGCGCCAGGAGAACGAACCGTTGGGCACTGACGAAGATTCGCCATCAATTGTTAAAGTGTTGTGAGCGGCTGAGCTGCGAAACCAGTCGCGCATTTCTTTCGAGCCGGTGTAAGTATAAGTTCCCGGATCGACGAGGATGGTGCGGCCATTGGCGGCCAGTTCAAACGCCAGAGCATCGGCATGGGCGTGACCGCAGTTAGCCGCGCCATGTGGACCGCAGTCGAAGAGCAGGTAGTTTGCCGTTGGTGTCCAACCATCACGCATCACGTAATAGCCGCCCTCAGTAAACGCAATCGACTGTTTTTCCGGCTCGCGAGCTTCCAGTTCCACATAAGCGCGCACACTTTCAGGACCCAGCAGCCAGAGTGTCTCGGCGGCCGCTCCACCGGCGACAAATTTATAATCGGGCCGGGCAAACAGAGCCGCCCCATTGGCGAGAGACGAGCGGAAATCGTTTCCCGCTCGGCGATCCAGCATCATCAACCGTCCGCCATCGTCGTCGCCCAAGAGCGGCGTAGTTCCGTCTGGTCGTGTGATGTACATCAAATGGTTCAGCAAAGCTTTTAGCTTTGCTTCCACTTTGTTCGGAAGGAGTTCGCCGTTGGCTTGAGAGAGAATGAAGAAATGCGTGTAGAAGTCAGTGGTATAGCGATGGTAGTAGCTTGACTGCTCAAAATAAACTCCATCAGGGCGGACGTGCCGGTCGAGCTCGTCTATCAGGATTCGCCGGCCAGTGCTCTTCCAGCGTTTCGCCTCTTTAAACTCGGGAAGCAATGTTCCCAGGTAAAACAGACCAAGCGCCTCACCCGTAAGGTGCGTATTTGGACTGAAGTAAGTTGAAAGATAGGTCTCAATGTGACGCGCGTGGAGATACAAAAACTTTAAGGCGCGAGTAAAAACGTTGGGTGTCAGTGACTGAGAGTGTTTGAAAAAGTGAAAAGCCCACAACCAGGAAATTGAACGAAACGAAACCTCCAGGCTACTGGCCCAGTTAATCCCCAGCTTTGGCGGATTCTGATCCATCCATGACACGAGATGTTTGACGAAGGTGTGGGCGTATTGTTCGTCGCCAGTAAGCCAGTAAGCCTGTCCCAGGGTTGCGAAATACTGATGCCGGTTCAATTCCCAAACGATTTTCTTGTCCCCAGCCACCTGCGGATCCAGAAAATCCAAACGGCTCCAGTGTGCGCGCGGCGCTTGCTTTCCTGCAATCGGTTCCAGGTGCCAGTCGACCGGCTCGCCAAAACTGAGATTGCGTGCGCCGCAATATCCCAGTAAGTCAAAACGACCCGCCAGGATCCGATCTGCTTGCTCAATGATCGCGAGTCCTTCCTCGGGCCACCGCTTCCCCAGTTCGGCGACCGTTGCCTCCCTGTTAGCAAAGCCGCCGAAGAAGCCGGGGCTTTGTCGTCGGCGAAAGTGATCAAGCCAGTCTCCAGCAGAAGAAAACGCCGCTGCCTTAGTATTAAGCAGTCTAAGCAGGCTTTTGTCATCCGGTATTCGGTCCAACGTGGACGCGTGAAGACGCTCCCGCAATACCGCAAGCTTTTGCCGGCCGCGTATCTGGAATTCGTCCCAGTTAAGCCTCTTCAACTTCGCTAGCTTGCCCATGCTAAAAGAATCAACAATCACCTTCGCTCGACCACGTTCGTCTCCGCAACAGAGTTCTCGGGCGCGAGCGAAACAGTAGAACCCAAACTCGGATGCCCTACTTCTTCATAAACCGTTAACCACTGTTCGCGTACTGCCTCCCAACTGTAGCTGACACACTCCGCGCGTGCTTTACGAATGATGTGGGCAGCCAGCTCTTGGTCGGTAAGCAGCCGCCTAGCTTCTGTAGCGAGCTGCTGGTAGTCGCCGCGCGCAACCAATAACCCGTTCTGCTCGTGCGTCACCATGTCAACAATTCCGCCGGCAGCGGTAGTGACAACGGGTAGACCGCAGGCAAAAGCTTCAAGGATTGAAAGCGGTTGATTATCAATTTCTGACCCGTTCAGGAATATGTCCGACTGATCGTAGAGTGCGGCAACATGTTCGTGGTTTACTTTGCCAACGAAGTCGGCATTTACTTTCAACTCCAAGGCTAACTGCTCGAGGCTGGCCCGCTCGGGTCCAGTTCCAGCAACAGTCAGGCGGGCGTCGGGAATAGACTGTTGGATAACAGCGAAGGCGCGCAGCACTCGATCGACGCCGTAATGCTTTTCAAAATTTCTGTTGGAAAGGAAGGCCGGGCGCAGCGGGCGGCGCTCGCGAAAACGAAACTTCTCAGTCTCGATAATGTTGTAAATCGGAGTGGCACGGAGACCGAATTTAGTAAACACGCGGACGAGGTACTCCGAAGGCACCACCAGCACATTGGTCAGGCGAATCGTAGGGATGGCTGATCGTTTCCATCGTTCCAGATGATCTGCCGCCTCTCCGCTGTGGTAATTAAGCAGAACTTTCTTGCCGTAAAGTTTGCCTATTAGGATCGCGGGTGTTGGCGCAAGTACGAAAGAAAAATATGACGCCGAGAAAACATGGACCACGTCAAACTTATGAACCCGCGCCAGCAGACTCGCCACATACCAGATCGAAGTGACTACCGTCCGCAGATATTTGATCTCCTGGAACTTGCGCAGGACTCCCGGCAGCCGCGGGTTGATGGGGAGGAACCCAACCTCGAGCGCCGTCTCCTCGTTGAGCCGTGTCAACAGGCGAGCAGCTTGCACTGTTTGCCCCCCGAGAATGTCGAACGACGGCGCCACGATCAAAATGCGTAGCGGCCTTCCAGCCGGCAAAAGGGGTTTTCTGGGGTCAGGCATAATGCTAGCGCCTAAACGATGTCCGAAAGCCGGCAACCCAGTGTCAAATGCTCTCGGTTTGCCTGCGCTCGCGACTAACCGCAGTCGCTCGACCGTTCTGACTTAAGAGGCGACCGTATAGCTCTTCGGTTTTTTCGAGTTGAGCGTCGCAGGAGAATTTCTCCTCAACTACGCGCCTGCCCTTGTCGCCCATCATGACCGCTCGCTCCGGATTCTGCAGCAGAGCAATAATGCATTCCGCCATTTTGCAGTCATCCCCGGACTTCACAAGGTAGCCAGTCTCACCGTCAATAATTGCTTCCCGGGCCCCACCGACTTCAGTTGCCACAACCGGTCGAGCGGCAGCCATGTATTCGAGGATAGAGTTCGAAAAGCCTTCGGCCTTTGAACTCAAAACGCAAACGTCGGAAATGCTTAGCAATGCCGGAACATGATTACAGCGACCGAGGAAGAAAGTGCTATCAAGGATACCCAACTCATCAGCCTGGGCGCGTGCCGACGCGATCAGCGGTCCCTCTCCAGCCAACAGAAACGTTGCTTCGGGCACTATTTCATGAGTTCTTTTCGCCGCCCGCAGGAACATCGGGTAATCCTTAACTTCGTGCTGCAGGTTTGCAACAATCGTTACGAACTTTCGCGATGAAGAACCCAGCTCCTCGGGCAAGCCCAGTAGCTTTAATACCTCAAGACGAGACAATCGCCTGGAAGTCAGGCGTTCCAGGTCCAAACCGTTGTGAACCACACTAATCTTTTCTTGAGACACCCCTTCCTTCACGAGGTGGTCTTTTACCGCTTCGGCATTGGTAACTACGTTATGCGCGAGCCTAAACGCCAATCGTTCCACCTTCTTTTGAAAGCTGCTGCGCATCCCCTTTGTCTCGCGCCGGGAACCGATGCGTACCGGAATTTGTGCCAACTTGGCACCTGCCAGTCCGAAGATATTTGAATAGAACTCGTGCGTATGGATCAACTGAATGTCCCGTTCTTTGACAAACGCTTGGAAGCGACGCAACTGCACCAGCATGTTGCTATCGTAGAAACTGGTCAGCGGGAATTCAGTTATCTCGTTAAAGCCGAGGTCTTCCACTTCATGACGAAGAGCTCCACCCCCCTTAAGACAGGCGACATGAACGTTATAACGGCCGCTATCGCGCAACAATTTCGTGAGCTGAATCATCTGTCTCTCTGAACCGCCTTGAATGAAACCATGAATAAGTTGTAAGACGTTTTCTTTGTCACTCACTCGGCGTCTTTGAGGCTGGATCGCCGGCAGGTTCGGCCCGTCGGAAAGCGTTCCGGTTTTTACCAAACAATCGATCACGGTCAGATCGTCAACGGAATTTAGAGTATGCGCGCCAATAATGCTCTCGTGCCATTCGGGAGTTATGCGTGAAACTTCCTGTTCAAAATAATCATCAGGAGTTAACCGCTTCACTTCATTGATGGCTATCGCATAGCCATACCGTCGCGAACAATCTTGCGCAGGTCGATAAAGCGAGCCATTCTTATGGAACATCCGGCCGGCTGGGCGCGAACTTCTAACATCAGACTTCACCGGATTGCGTCGATGCGGCGTCCACGGCCCGAGTGGAGTCTCAGCGTGGAACACGTGTAGCTCATCCCAATTTACGGACACCCCAGGCTCCGCAATAGTCACAAACATCCACCACCGTCCTGAGGCCTCGATCAACGTCGCGTCTGTCGGATTGTTAGCTTCGAGAAGAACACTTTCAAATTCCCATTCGTTGGGAAACGACTTACAGCGGTAAAGCTCAACCCTGTTATTGCTTCCCGTTTCCGGAATCATGTACTGATTACCCTCCCATTCGAAGATGAATGGATACGACAGGTGATAGGGTCTTTCCAGAACAGTTACCGGTTCAGTAGGTCCTTCTCCTTTCTTAAATTCCATGACCGAAATATGGGCCTTGTCCTTGCGATAAACGAATTCTTCGAAGAAAACGAAGTAGCGATCGCCCTGCCTGACAGGGAACGGGTCAGCCCAAAACCGATCCTTGGGCGGCAGCAGATACTTGTACTTATAGAACGTGTTATTGAGGTCGTCGGAATCCACAAGAAACCGGTAGGCAAGTGACCAGTTTTCTGAATACGAAATCTTCTCGAACAAGCGCGTCACTGCGCGACTACCGAGTCCCAGCAGCAAGCCAAACATTTCCGAGTTGGCTGGAGTTTTATAGAGCTTACGCAGGTAAGGTTGGGAGCTATAACTCAGTTCGCGACTGTCGACGGAGATCTCCCCAGTCTCATGCAGCTCTTTTAGCTTTCTCATGACAAAGGCTGAGGTCTTCCAGTAGTAGTTATTACTGTTCTTCTTTACCGAGAAGCGGTTGATAGTCGCGGCCCATGATCTATAGATCACTCTGCCGTTGTCTAACTGCTCATTGAGAATCTGAAGCATCGAGCCCGTTATCGGATCGTCCTTCATCACTTCCCAAAAACCCGGTGGGCCGCCCCGATAAATTCGCGCGTTATCGTGGTGGTAGGACCAGACACCGTGTTTTGCAATTTCAAGAACCTCACCTTTTAAGATTCGGAATCCGAAACGCAGGGCAACATCGAGCTGATATTCCTTTATGAGGCTGACATCTTCATCGTCGAGCCTGTCTGTGAACTTGTACATCAGCGGCTCAACCTCAAGAACTGGAACCGCTCCTACTAAGTCTAGAACACTGACTTTCTGAAAGGCGTCCGGACTAATAGTGGTGAGTCGATTGTCCAGCTTTGTGTACGCCGAATAGAGCAAATGTCTTCTTCTGTTCCAAAGTCTTTTTAGGGGCGGCTCGCGCTCTTCTTCACCAAGCTTGTTCTTCACCACCAGTTCAACGCGGGCTATAGATGAAGACGAGATTTCATCGATGATTCGTCGCACCCACTGAGGCTGGGAGTAAGAATCAATCAAGAGCCCGATTCGCAATGGTTTTTTATCGCTTAACGATTGCGGCATGATTTGGATCTACAACGCGAAGGGCACATTTGAAACTAACGAAATTAAATTCGGCGTAGTTTTGTATCTAGGTGCGAGCAGTGTTTACAACCTCAAGATTACAGACTGGCTCGTTTGCAACAGAGTCGGAAGGATCCATGAACTCGCGGTGCCAGAGTTCAAACATAAATAGCGCCCACACAGCCATTGAATGGTCCCTTCGCCCAGTCTCATGTTCGTCTAATAAAATGTTAACGTACGACGGTTGCACGTAGCCACGTTGCCTGGATTGCGATGAGGTAAGAGTGTCGCGGATGCGCTGGCGAAGCTGCTTGTTAATCCACTCTTGCACTGGCACGCCAAACCCCTGCTTCGGCCGGTTGAGAATTTCCTCCGGCACGAGATCTTTAACGGCCTGTTTCAGCAAGTACTTCGTTTCGTATCCCGCCAGCTTTAACGTTGCGGGCGTCCGGCCCATAAACTCAATCAACTTGTGATCGAGCAGCGGCGCCCGAGCCTCAAGGGAAACCGCCATACTCATTCGATCGACTTTCGTGAGGATGTCTCCTGGCAAGTAGGTCTTGCTGTCGATATACAGAAGGGCGTCGATTGCTTCGCCGGTTTTAACCTTGTCCGCGAGTTCGCGAAACAGAACTGCTGTCTTTGTGCAGTTGCCCAGCGAAGTCTTGAAATCGTCGGTGTACAGCAAGGCGCGATTAAGGCCCGTGAAGATCGACATACTATCCAGATAACGTTCCACGGGATCGAGCGCGATATTGTGCAGGAAGTTTCGTCCTCGGGCTTTGTGCGGCAGACGCCTACTTAGCGGCTGCATAACACCCTTCCGAACGAAGCTCGGTACATGGGAAAAGAGTCTTCGTTTTTGTTCGACTACATATCGCGTATAGCCACCAAAGACTTCATCGCCGCCATCGCCGGAAAGCACCACCTTGACGTGTTCTCGTGCCAACTTGGAAACCATGTAAGTTGGAATCGCTGACGAGTCAGCAAAAGGTTCGTCGAAGTGCCAGACCAGTTCGTCGACAATTTCACAGATGTCAGGTGTGACAAAGAATTCGTGGTGATCGGTGCCGAACTTTTTGGCGGTAAGTCGCGCAAACTCCAGTTCGTTGTAGGAGTCCTCATGAAAGCCAATCGAAAAGGTCTTCACCGGCTGGTCCATGTGACGGGCCATTAAAGCCACCACCGTGCTGGAGTCCACGCCACCGGAAAGAAACGCGCCCAAAGGCACGTCTGAAATAAGCCGCAGCCGAACGGACTCATCCAGTAGGGAGCGCAACTCATCCGTGTAGTCTTGCTCGCGATACGATCGAGCAGGTTCAAACTCGAAATCCCAATATTGTTTCAGGGTGATGCGCCCGTCGACAAAAGTCAGATGATGTCCGGGGGGAAGTTTATGAATGCCACTAAAAATGGTGAGAGGATCTGGTACGTAACCGAGCGTGAAGTAGGCGTCGAGGGCTTCCGGGTTGATCTCACGGCTGACACCCGGATGCCTGAGGAGCGACTTAAGTTCAGAACCGAAGACGAATGTGCCTTTGGGAGTCTGACAGTAATAGAGCGGCTTTTTGCCGGCCCGATCGCGCGCCAGGAAAAGTGTTTGCTTACGGTCATCCCAGATCGCGAAAGCGAACATTCCCCGAAGCAGTTCCAGGCATGCCGGCCCAAATTCTTCATAGGCGTGAACTATGACTTCTGTGTCCGAGCACGACCGGAAACGATGGCCGCGCGCCTCGAGCAGCGGCTCCACCTCAAGGTAATTATAAATCTCCCCGTTAAAGACAATGGTCACCGAGTCGTCTTCGCCGGACATAGGTTGGTGACCACCGGAGAGGTCAATGATGGAAAGCCGGCGCATACCGAGTGCCGCGCGCCCCTTGATCATCGTACCTTGATCGTCAGGTCCGCGATGCCTTATGACCGCGCACATACTTTCGAGGACACTCTCCGAATCGCGGCGACTAGTGCCGCGGTTGCTCGTGTCCCCTATAAATCCAGCAATACCGCACATTTAGCTTAGAAAACTCCTCCCGTGGCCGGCTCAATCAGAGGCTCTCAGCCTGGGTGACTGGCACTTCCGATTTTCCAGTCAACAAACGAAATACACTCCTAAAATCCCCTAATGCCCGGCGGCCTGCCGGAATTAGATACAGAGTTGACACAGTGATCGTAAGGACGATGACTGAACAAATCGCACACCCAAGCACCGGGTTCTGAATGTCCGTCGCCCACCGAAAAAGCAATGCGACCCCCGCCCCTAGGACTGAAGCGACAGCAATCGGCGCCATTGTCCTATAGAAATCAATTGTTCGAACAGGACCTGTCCTGCCTGCAAACCAATATAGCAAATGGTCAATAACGCAAAGACGTCCGATCGTATAGGAGATCGCCACCCCCAGCGGCCCCCACTTCAATCCAGACAACACAGAAATCACTGAGAGTGGGGCGTAAATAATGGCCCATTGGAACATGTGATAGGTGCGGCCCTGAGTAACAAATAGCCAACTCGTCGCATTAATTATGGGCTGGAAAAGCCCCGCAATAGCTATGATGAGAAGTATCCGCCCAGTTGCCGTCCACTGAGGACCGAGAAGCAAGTACACCAGCCAATCAGATGTGGCGAGCATTAATGCAATGCTGGGCATCGTCAGCAAGGCCACCTTTTCCAGGATTCGTAAGAAGGCCTCTCGATAGCGCTCCGGTGAGTCGGCTAACCGGCTCAGCGCCGGGATGGAGACCGAATTGAATGGCTCATTGGTCTGATCAGCGGGAATCGACAATAGTAATTGAGCTTTCTGATAAAGCCCCAGATTCTGTGCGCCCCAGGAACGACCAAGCATCAGGGTGTCAAAGTTCTTAGCCAGCACATTAATGGTGGCGTAAGCCGTGATGTTACGGCCAAAGGTCAACATGGGTCGCACACCTGTATTTCGTCTCGGACGACCTGGGACCCATCCTGAGACAATCCACGTAGCCAATGTGCTGGTTCCGATCAAACTGAGCTGGCTCGCAACTATTGCCCAATAGCCGGCTCCGCGCCATGCCGCGGTGATACCGACGACATATGCCACCACCAGCGCCACAATTGAGATTGCAGCCAAAGCTCCGAACCTCATCTGCCTCTTAAGCAGCGCCTCGTGTTGCACTGAAAGCCCGCCCAGAATAAAACCCAATGCAATCACGATTGTTAGAGAAACCAATCGCGGTTCGCTGTAGAAAAGTGCGATGCCTGGAGCCATCACTACTGCCAGGATTGTGATACCCAGACTGAGTATTACATTTAGCCAAAACAGAGTGCTGATCTGTTCAGAACTGATTTCAGGCCGTTGCACTGTCGCCAATGAAAGCCCCATGTCCTTGAACATAGTCATGTAATTGGTAAACACCATGACCATGCCAATCAGACCATAATCCTCAGGAGTTAGCAGACGAGCCATGACGATCGTGGCAGCCAGAGTGATGATAAATTTTAGACCATGCGACGTCATGGTGATAACGCCACCGCGGACAGTTCGCCCGCCAAGATCTCCGTGCAAGTGATCAGTCTTGAAGTGCTCCCTGCTCTCTCGCTTAGGCACACTCGGACCTTCAAGCTGTCGATCGTTAGACATTTATGGTTATGGTCTTCGCAGCTTGTGTGTCGCCTACTCGGCGAAGGTTGGCATAAAGCTTCATTTGCGGGAGATGGTAACGGCGTTGTTCGCGCTCTGCCTTTGGGTTGTTTGGTAGATTCGTCGCAGGCAGACAGCATAGGCTACCAAATAATAGACGTACCACAGGTAAGCAACCGACGCGAAAAAGCTACAGACCATATAACCAATTATGGCGGCTTGTACTCCGATAGACAGGTAATAAAATCGCTGCCTCTTCTTTTCGTGCAAAGTTTCTCGCTCGATCCGTCGCAGCGGTCTCAACGGAGCGGTTAGAAACAGCACATAAAACGCCAACCCAGCGATTCCAATTTCAGCCGCTACCTGAGTATAAGCGTTGTGTGTCGCCTTTGCCTGGTTTGAATAATGGACATAATTGGACATCCCAAGCCCAAACACAGGATGGCGAACCGCAAGGAAGATGGATCGCTTTAGATCGTCGGTTCTACTCACCGCGGATGCATCCTGGGTCGTGAAGAGTCTCTGACGAAATGCGTTGGGCGCAACAGCAATTGCTCCAAATAGTAACGAGAGAAATAGGAAGGCCACCAGTATCCGCAGCTTCGGCACGAGCTTAAACGCCAGCACGAATCCCGTTACTGCTAATCCCAAAACGCCTCCGCGTGAAAACGTTGAAACGATTCCCAGGACGATTAAGGTTGCACAAACGGCGTAGAGGAGCTTGATAAAAATGCTACGAGTCGCCAATAATAGTGCGGTTGCTAGAGGAATCATTGTCACCAGATGAAGCGCCAGATCATTTGGGTTCTCAAACATCCCGCCGATTGTTCCCAAAATTCGCGTTCCCTCTAATCCCAAGTGGCCGAGCCTATAGTCATTCAAAGCAGCGAGACTTAAGAAGCAGCTTGCCCCAAGAGCTGCCAGCAGAAGGGCCTTCAGGCGCTTTTCCGTGCGCACCACATTTACCATTACCACAAAAATTATCACCACCTTGAGAAACTCCGTAAAGCTTGTCCAAGCAGTGCCTGGCGATAGAGCAAACGGTATGGATATCAAGGCAGCCAACGTAAGCAGTAAGAGAAGGTTGACTTCTCGCGTCCGGGTTGTCAGGTTTCCTTCAAGTCCAAGCTGGGTAGGAAGAAAGGTGGCGATTGTAAGAAGGGCGATCCAGAATGCGCTAGACGAAAGCCATGCAAGATTCGGCGATAGTTCATATGGTCGGAAGTAGAGTACAAGAGTGAAAAGAAAGACCCCGGCAAAACTTAGGGCGTGCCCACGTCTGAGCACTGACAATAACGGCAGCTCGGCTGCTGGTGCAATTTCCTCCGCGACCCGGCTGCTAGCGGGTTTGGCCAAGAGAATACTCTCTCTTAAGTGTTCTTTTTTAACCTCTGCGTCTTCAGAAGCTAAACGATTAGCGGCAAGCGGGGAAGCCCGAGGTGAGAAGCTGCCTTCAATCTCTTCGTGGTCAACCAGTCTGCCACCACGCGGGCGCGTTAACCCTTCATAGTCCAGGAATTTGGTTTTGTCTGCCATCTATAAAGAATGCTATTCGTTGAATTATTAGCTTTACTCATGTGCTCTAACCAGAGCGGCCCGAACTGCTCATGCGCAGTGCGCCCAATTCAGGCAATCTTAACCTGAAACCAAACAAAACCAACCTCAAACCACAACTTTATTCGCCGTCCGGCAATTTGAGCCTGCTCGTGACCCTTCTTGCCCACGACCAAATGCGGGTCTTTGAGGCAGCGCTTACTGATCTCGCACAGTCCGGGCCAGCTCCAGCGACGTATACTATTTTGGTAATCCCACCCGCCATCAATCGCTATTTAGTCATACAACAACCTAACGAGTGGCGGGTGCCGAACTAAATTGGTTTGGATTTGTGAGTAAAGCTGCTGGCTAATTGAGGTGGCTCACGCGCCGTGGGCTGCTTGCTTGGGTGGTGACTCGATTAGGCCTTGAATAACTTGCGCGACATGTGAGAGAGGTTTGGGTTTTCTAAGGAATGCGTCCGCGCCGTACTGCGCCGCTTCTTTTTCCATCTGCGGCGAGCCATAGGCAGTGAGTACAATGACTCGGGTGCGGGTGTTCCGTCCGCGGATAAACTTTATCAACTCAAGGCCATCCGGTTTTTGAGCCGGACCCAATCTTAGATCTTGCACCACGACGTCATAAGTTACCGTTTCCACCAGTCGTTCCGCCTCTTCGAGATCCTGCGCAGTGTCAACCTGGTAGCCGTACATGGTGAAGTATTCTTCCATTGAAAAACAAATTGACTCTTCGCCATCAACCACCAAAAGACGGAGCATTTGCGAGTCCTCTTTGGGAACCTGATCACCGCCGACCAATATTCGTCTCAGCTTACCGGAGACTTTTTTCAAGGCTGCGATTCTGGTTTGCTTCACGACATACCGGAGCAGTGCCACGCGAAGTTGAGCGCACTGATCGCCAACCCGCTGAATTTAGAATGACAGTAGAACTTTACATTAGTCCTCTACGCTAATTCGCAACTACTTGTTCAAAGCAAGGTAAGAACGAGCCTATGAACCACCCAAATGCATTTCAACGGCTCCTAAAGGGCGAGGGAAGTCATCTACTCAAGAGGGAAACTCAGCCTGAAAAAGTTGAAGCTCGCGACGAGGGGGATTCTCCAGTCTCGACGGATTTTCAACCTCCTCGTTCTTGCCAGTCTTCCAGCCAGGATGAACCGTCGCTGGCGGAAACTAACCATCATCTGGCAGTGGGCTAAATTGCTATCGCAGCGCGAACATTAGCATGCCGTTCAACCGGTGCGTTTATTCTTCCCGAAATGCTGGCCGATGCGGGTTTGCTAATTATGTACAAAAGAATTTCGCAAACCTCGCGTGTTCCCGTTCCGATTATGCTTCCCTTCTCATCTTGAATGGCATAGATCGTTCCATTCACATCCAGGGGAAGGATTATTTTTTGTCCGTGCATATCGACTCTCCTAACAGACTTCTATACATCCAGCCTGACTATTCGGTCTGATTTGTGCCATCCGGCTGTCCGCAGACCTCAGCTATCCGCCGAGGTTAACCTCGGCGGTTTCGGTCAGGGATGGTATGCTCCGCACATTCACACCCGCCCATCGTAAGACGGAACTAATAGCTGTTTTTGTAAAACAAACGCCGAGTTGCTTCACCGACTAGTGGGCATTTGGCCACGGGCGGCCCCAGTTGGGGCCTTCAACCCGCACACAATTGAGCCTTTTGCCCCAGTACGCAAGACAGGATTTAGGGGATTACTTCCTAAAACGCCGCCTTGCTGCGCCCGCCGCTCCGATCAATCCTGTGCCCAACAACAGCATGCTGGCTGGCTCTGGAATCGCGGTCTGTGTCGGTGAGGCTCCACCAATCCTGAATTGTGCCGCATCTGAGAACGACAAGGTCACTGGCGCACTCGCCGTAAACGTCACACTCGCTATTCGCTGATTGTTGGTTGCAACAATCGTGAAGAAGTTTGAGCCGCTTCCTCCCACAGCCAGATTGTTGAAGGTGTTAACCTGGCCGTTGACCTCAGTCACCGTGAAACTGACAGTGCCATCGACTGAGGCGTCCAGGTTCAGGATCAGCGAGGTGAAACTGCCACCAGGGATTTCAGTGGTCAGAGTAGTTAGCGTGCCGTCCACCGCTTCGATCCGGGCCTGGCCATTCGCGGGCGCGGTAAGGTTCTCATTAGATGTGAACCGGACCGACAATTGGGTTTGATTAGTCGTGCCAAAAATTGGGTTGCCGGTTGCCCCTGTATTGAGCAGCACGTTCTCATCAGTCTGCGGGATGTTTCCGGCAAAGATTGCTACGTCAGCTCGTGCAGACATTGCGCTGCCGAGACTAAGCACTGCGAAAGCTAATAGCGAGAAGATAAACTTACCCTTCATACTGTCTCCTTTTGATTGCCTTTTAGGGGGGCGCGGTTCTCATATAGCATTCTTCTTCGCCCTTCTAAAAATAATATTTCTTAGTGGGAGGCTGGGCAAAAGAGAGCTTTGCGGGACAAGCGCAGGCTCTAACAGACCCCAGCCAGCAGTTCTCTTGGTGTTACCCCAAGAGCTACACGTAGATTGGCACGTGCCCACCGATAAGCAATCTCCGGGCCGGAGAGTTTATGCCCGGAGTCGATGAGAATCGGCCGTTATTATTGAGAAATCGGACGTCTGTGATTAATCTGAGGGGAAAGTCGTCCAATACTCAGACTTGAATTCCACACTTCAGAGGCCGGAAGGCCGAGTTGGAAGGATCTTCTTGAATCAAGCGCGCTGAAAGCTGGGAGAACCTAAGCTCTTGGCAGAGGTATGTGATGTCGCTTGATTTTCTGGTAAAGAGAACTGCGCGGAATGCCTAATCGCTTGGCTGCTTTTTCAACTCGTCCACGCTCTTCCTCCAGGATTCTTTGGATATGCCGCTTTTCCAACTCAAGAAGGCTTAGTCCCGAATCGTAGGAAGAGGATCCCAAGTTGGCGTGCCCGTCAAAATTAAGGTCTGTGAGACCAATGGTCTTCTGATCGCTCAACAATACCGCTCGCTCAATCACATTGCGGAGTTCGCGGACATTGCCGGGCCAGGCGTAGGCCTGCAAAGCTTTAACGCAATCGTCGTTAAGTCGAATGTCGCCTCGTCCCAAGTCCAAAGAAACTTTATCTAAGAGATACTGAGCCAACACCGGTATATCTTCAATTCGTTCACGAAGTGGAGGGAACGAAAGTGGAATAGTGCTGATGCGAAAATAAAGATCGTCCCGGAACTTTTTCTCGCGCACCAATTGAATGACGTCCTGATGCGTGGCGGCTATTAGTCGCACGTCAACTTGCCGGTCCCGCACATCTCCTACCCGCCGGAAGCGTTTGTCTTCCAGCACCTTTAATAGTTTAGGTTGAATTTGAA
>JBPCLZ010000050.1:0-16172 GCA_051002775.1 Pyrinomonadaceae bacterium
AACAAAGCCCGGCGCTCGGCATTTGAGACCACTGATTCGATCACTGTGATCGGCATGCGCTGAGAAACCCCGGAATGCTTGTCTACACGATTGTCGTCGCGCGCCTCAAACGCTATTTGCTCGATCACTTCACGAATAAAATCGGGGACATGGAGCCGATCTTTCAATCCGTCGCGCGTCAGCCACGCTTCCTGACGTGTGATTTCAACCGCCGTTTGAATCTCAGACGGATAGTGAGTGGTAATCTCAGTGCCGATGCGATCTTTGAGCGGCGTAATTATCTTGCCACGCGCGGTGTAGTCTTCGGGGTTCGCGGAAAACACCAGCATCACGTCCAACGGCAGGCGCACCGGATAACCCTTAATCTGCACGTCGCCTTCCTCCATGATGTTGAACAGTCCGACCTGAATCTTGCCGGCCAGATCAGGCAATTCGTTGATGGCAAAAATGCCGCGGTTGGCGCGCGGCAGCAGCCCGTAATGAATGGTCAACTCGTCGCTGAGCAAATGCCCGCCCTTCGCCGCCTTGATTGGATCCACGTCCCCGATGATGTCCGCGATCGTAACATCGGGAGTCGCAAGTTTTTCGACGAAGCGTGCATCGCGACTGATCCAGTCAATCTGGGCCGCGTCGCTATGAAGCCCCAGGGTCTGGCGGCCATAAGCCGAAATTGGATGAAAAGGATCGTCGTTCACTTCAGAGCCCGCGATGATCGGAATGTGTTCGTCCAGTAGTTCGGTCAACTGCCGAATGATGCGACTCTTCGCCTGGCCCCTCAGTCCCAGCAGAATGATGTTGTGCTTCGCCAGAATGGCATTGACCAACTGGGGAATAACGGTTTCGTCGTAACCGACGATGCCGGGAAAAAATTTTTCGCTGCGCTTGAGTTTCTTTATCAGGTTCGCGCGCAATTCATCTTTAACTGAGACGCTCCGGTAGCCGCTCGTTTTAAGTTCGCCGAAAGTTTGCGGCAATTCACGAAAAGTTTTGGGACTGCTCATAGGAATTAGGTATGTAAGTTTTCAAATCGGAAATCCGGGGGATGGGATTATCTTACGCGACTGACTGAAGAAACAGGTAGCGGTCGGTTCGAATGGGCTGGTTTTGATTCGAGTCTTTCTATGTTGGGGACGGTAATAGGGCTCACCACAGCGACACAACGAGCACAAAGGACGCACAGAGAACAGAGCACCTGCTCAGTTAATTGGAAAGAACACGCCCTCGGAACTTTTCTGCACCAGCCTGTCCTCGATAAGTTTTTCCAGGTGTGCGAGTACGGCCTGCTCCGCCATCGCGTGTGCTTTGGGAGAGACATCGGTGTAAACGCGCGCGACAATGTCCTTCGGCATCACTGCGCCTTCCCGCACTGCCTGGAGAATATTTTGTTCGCGTTCGAGGCGGTGGGAAATGTACTGGTCGAGTTTCGGGTAAGGATTTGCGATCGCCGGGCCATGGCCGCCAAAAATTACGGAAAGATTCGGCAGCGCTCGCATACGCCGCAGCGAATCAAGATAGTCGCGCATATTTCCTTGCGTCGGTTCGATTAGCACAGAACCGAGCCCGACTATGTTGTCACCAGAGATGAGCGTGCCGGTACGCTCCTCAAAGAAACAGAGGTGACCGCGCGCGTGACCGGGCGTGTGCATTGCGCGCAGAGCGATTTCAGGCGAACCATTCAACTTGATTAGATCGTTGTCTGCGATAAATCGATCGACCTGGACGGTTCCGGTTAACGGCACGGCAGTAAGTTTGTGAGCTGCAACTGTCGTGTGTTCGCCTAAACGTTTTTTAAGTGCATTGACGCCGCCAACATGATCCGGATGCATGTGCGTCAAAACGATCTCGCGCGCGCTGCGGCCTTCGGCGATTAGATCGTCAACAGTTTGCGCCAACGCTTGTTGTTCATCTTCATAAGGCGACCCGGGGTCGACGATCAGAATTTCCCGCGACGTGTAAATCAAATAACAGTCAGTGTGCGTCGCCGGTGGTTTTGTCGGCGTGCGCACTGGAAAGCAAATGTAGTTCGGGCGAAACTCAATGCGTCGGGTAGGATTACCCTGCGCATACGGCGACGCCAGAAACCTCTGCACTAAATCTTCAGTTAACCCGCCTGCCAAAGTTTTCAAGGCGTGAAGTACCGGAGGAACCGCGAGAATCTCCGAACGTTGCCAACGTTCTACTGCTTCGCTCGGAGGGATCCAATCGCCGCTCTCCAGTTCCGCGTCCGTGTCGATGTGCGCATTCTGTTTCGCCGGACAGTTAACCAGAAAAAACAATGTATCAAAGCGTCGCGCGGCGAACGGCGGCGTAACCCAGCGACCGGCAAAAGTAAAATCCCTGGCGTCGAGATGAAGTTGATAATGGTTCAAGAGCATGGGCCAGGTCATGCGTCCCGACTGAAGATCATCAAACAGTGACTCGCGTTGCCCTTTGGTTAAAGCGTCCCCGCCGCGAGCCACGAGAACTCGAGTCTCTTCAAATAGCTCTCGCGCGGCGCAACTAATTGCTGTTTTAGTTGCAGCGTCGTCGCAGTTTTCTACGCGTGCCTCTGCATCTTTCGCCTCAAACTGGCCGCCAGGAAAAGCATGGTAACCGCCCAGAAACGCGAGCTTCTCGCTGCGTTTGACTAGAAACACTTCCGGGTTGTTGGGATTCGTTTGGTGGCGAAGAAGAATTACAGCGGCAGCGTCTTTAGGTTGTTGCGCGGCATTTGTCACACTGAAAGGAACTGCTTTTGAAAGAGGTTGGATAACCCCTCGTAGAAAAATTTTTTACTTCAAGGTCGAATTGGAGTAAGTTCAAAGACACGTGCCAACTCCAATGCCCGTTTGATGTCTTCTCGGAGCAGCGCTTTCCTTACTTCATCTAGTTTTTGAGCATCCTCAAGAGATAGGTAGGGCGACCATCCTCCATCTTCGTCAATGAGTTGGACATCGACCTCAGCAGCGTATTGTCCCTCATGAATGAGTTTAGTGTGTGGACGTTTAGGCACTCTGCTTCTCCGTTGGTCCAATTGGTCCATTTGTCTGGATCAGGACGGTATGCGGTAATTAATACGGCTGGCGAAGTAGTGTTTTTACCAACCCCCCAAACAACATGGATAGCGCTTTTCTCATCTCGTTGCAAGATCAACACGCTTTGTCCCTTGTAGTAGTCAGGATAATCCTCGATGAGTATAGCCCGCTCAATTCCCCTTAGAATATCTTGTATGAAAATGCCGTCATTTGCCAATGATCATACCCGTGGTCTGACACATAGACTTCTCGCAGGCCGACCAGTTCACGAATCCTGTTCAAAGTTTCGCTCATGGATTCTCAAAGCCATGGGGCAAATTCCTTACATTACGACCAGCGAAACCGCTCACCATCGCCAGGCCCCCAGGGCACACCGCGCATGTGGTAGCCGCCTTCTTCCCAGTAGCCGGCCTGATCGTGTTCGAGAAAGCGCACTCCTTTTACCCACTTCGCCGACTTCCAGGCGTAAAGCTGCGGAATGATTAAGCGTACTGGGCCACCATGCTCGGGTGGAATTGGCTGCCCATCGTGCGACCACGCAAAGAGCGAGTCTTCCTTGAGGAAGTATTCGATAGGTACGTTGGTGGTCCAACCGTAATCATAAGCGAGAGCCAGAACAAACTTCGCTTCCGGCTTAATTCCCACAAGCTTTGCTATTTCCTTTGTCGCCACGCCACCCCAAACATTGTCCAATCGCGACCAGCGCGTGACACAGTGAAAGTCGGCATAAACCTTCACTGCCGGCAGTTGCATGAATTCATCAAGCGACCACCATTGCAGCGGATTTTCAACTAAGCCATCAACTGCAAATGACCAGTTCGCCAAATCAACTTCCGGAGTTCCGTGGGCGTCGAGCACGGGCCACTTTTTTGTGCGCGATTGTCCGGGCGGAATTCGATTTTCGCGACGCGTGTCAGGACTAATGACGTCAACATCGGCAACTTCTTCCGGCTGGCGAGGCTCGCTGCTTTGATACAACGGATCTTTGATTAAATTATCTAGAAAACCCATCTGCGGTGCCTGGCTGATTACGTTGCGGCCAATTCTACTTTTGCGCCGCGACCAATGAATCAATCAGTGAACGTTCCTTGTCGACCAGCGTGCGCAGCGCGCCACTAAAAATTCGCTGTGACAATGAATGATCGCGCAACAGCAAAGAGCGAAAATCATCGTCGTCCCATTTCAACGTTGTCGACGCATCTTTTGTACGCACGGAGGCGGAGCGTGGAATGCCGCATAGTACTGCCAGCTCGCCGAGAATCGCGCCGGGCCCTGCTTCGGTGAGCACCAGATCTTTTCCCTGCCGCTCAACAAAAACCTCAAGCATGCCGGTCAACACAAGCAGCACAAACTCGGCAGGGTCACCCTCTTTGAGTAAGACTTCTGCCGGCGCGTGTTGCCTGACTTCGCCCGTGTCCAGCAGTCTCTTAGTGCCGTTTTCGGTAAATCCCTTAAACAACGGAAAGGTCGTCATCAGTTGGGCATGATTGGTGTCCATGGAGGTGCTCCGTTTTGCGTCTCAATTTCTGGGAAGGATTCTGCTTATTTCTTTACGTTTCGTTCGGCGAGCTTCATCAGATCTTCCGGCATCCACTTGCCGAGCGCTTTTTTGGTGGGTTCTTCAATGCCGATCGAGCGATCGTGCCACTCGTCTCGGTCTCCTTCAGGGCCGCGCTGATTTTCATAGTTCTCGGTCTGCTCTAAGCTCAAAATGATTCCGTTGGCAATCTCTTTCCAATCCTGGAACTGAATGCCCCGGCGCACCAGTGGCAGTCCCGCGCTCCAATCTTCCTGGGGCGCGCGCGCGTCCTGTTCGGGTATGGTTAGGTTCAGCAAGGACGGAAAAGGCCGGCCGGTAAACTCTTTAACCAGCTGTGCCTTGATGTCTTTATAAGATGCCTGGGGATTTTCGCCTCGCATTGCCTGCGCGCGACGAAAAAGATCGGCGACACTGGTATTTTCCTGGGCCATCGGGACGGAAAAAGTTGCTGATTATTGTGGATTGCTTACGGACAATACCTTACACGCGGCGCGCCGCCGGCACAACTCTGGATTGTCGTCCCAATAGTAAGCAAACTGTTAGTTTGCGATGGCTCGTTGTAACTCAACTTGGAAGGCTGGGCACCACCGCAAACTAACAGTTTGCTTTACGAGCTCCGTTGAATTCCTTCACGAATCGAGTACACTGCGAAGGAATGTCTGAACCAATAATTTCAACCCCAAACCCGGTTATCGAGGAAAAAAATCTCTCAACGGCCTGTCACTTTTGCGGCCGCCAGAGCAATCCGGAAAATCTTACAAGGCCCGCCAGCGCCGAATTACGGGGACTGGTTGATGCCAACCTTCCCAGGAAAGAGTCGGCCGCGATCTGCGCCGAGTGTATTGGGCTTTTGCAAAGAGCCAAAGCGCAGGTTGAGTCTCATCTCGCAGTCTTTGATCAGAATGACCATGTGCTGCCGACGCCCTTGCGGATGGATGCTCATGAGGCGTTCACCGGACGGGGAGTGACAATCGCGTTTCTTGATTCCGGTTTCTACGCGCACGACGATCTGACCAAACCAGTAGACAGGATCGTCGCTTATCACAACATCTTTTCACCCAATGACGACCTGAGCGCACTGAAGAAAAGTGATGTTGCCAGTTGGCATGGGATGATGACCTCCGTAGTGGCAGCGGGGAATGGCCATCTCGCTGAGGGTTTTTATCGTGGCATCGCTCCCAACGCTAAGGTCGTGCTGGTGAAGGTCGGCCGCACTGGTCGCATACCGGAAAAAAATATTCAGCAGGGGCTCGAATGGATCATCGAGCACGCGGAGGGGTTTGGCATTCGCGTAATAAACATTTCTGCTGGCGGCGACTTTGAACAGGCGTATCTTGAGAATCCTCTTTGCCAAACTGTAGAGCGCGCCGTGCGCGCCGGACTGATCCTTGTTTGCGCAGTTGGTAACGCCGGCATGGCGCCTGGCCATCCAGTGTTGCCGCCGGCGAGCTCACCCGCAGCCATTTCTGTGGGTGGACTCGACGATCAGAATTCGCTCGATCGCGCCAGGCGGGGCATGTACCGCTCGTCCTATGGTCCAACGATCGATGGGCTGCAAAAACCCGAACTTATCGCCCCGGGAATTTGGGTGGCTGCGCCGATCCTCCCATCCACTCCGACAGCGGATCAGGCTCAACTTTATTCAGCGCTCGATGCGGCAGCGGACGAAGAGTTACAAGCGATCCTCGATTGCAGTCCCGGAGTTGATAAAGATCTGGATGGCGCTCGAGACTTGCCCGTGCCGCTACTGCGACAGTTAATCACGATCAAGTTACGCGAAGGCAACGTGATCAATGGCGACTATAAATACGTCGACGGCACCTCGTTCGCGTCGCCTATTGTTGCCTCCATTGTTGCCTGCATGCTGGAAGCAAATCCCAGCCTGACGCCGCAACAGGTAAAACGGATCTTGATCGACACGGCGGAACGTGTACCTGGCGTTGAAGTCGAAAGACAGGGTTGGGGAGTGGTCGTGCCGCGCAAAGCAGTTGAAGTGGCACTTGCTATGCGCACCTGATGGAGTGGCACAGACTTTAGTCTGTGGTGGCCTACGAAAGCACAGACTGAAGTCTATGCCACTCAACCAAGGACTAAAGTCTTTGCCACTAGTCTTTGCCATTCAGACCGCGGTTGGACACTGACGCAGGCCTGTGCAACAATTCTGGAAACCAACAAGCCAGCCAGAGTTTGAATTTTCGAAGAGGAGTGTTAGCGAAAAATGTCTGAGAATGAGACCGCGATCGACGGCACGACAAGTGCCGAACCCGCGGCTAGTACAAACGAGAATGCCGCCACATCAGCGGTCGCCAACGAAGATGGAGCACCCGCTGCAGAAGCTGCACCAGCTGAAGAAATTTCTTATCACGCCGTGGAAAAAGACGGAGTGGTAACAGCGATTTGGGAAATGCAGGGCCGCAAACATATGCGCACCATCGATCCGCGATCGCGTCAGGGACAGGACATCCTCCGGCTTTACACGACTGAACATCACGATGAGACAGCGCCGGCAGAAGCCAGCGAGGCCGCATCCTCTTAACGACGTTTGGTCCGCCCCGGTTTAGTTCCTGCCCGCCCCTGATATTCTTCCACCCGCGCAAAATGTCTTTGGCCTGATGTTCTGCCAGCAGATTTACTGGCAGCAGAACTTGAGGTGCGGTTGGGTTTTCGAACCGATGTTAACTGGAAATTTTTGATGATAAGTTTGATGATAAGACGGGCCACAACTGACGACTCGCCGACGCTTACCAGCATCGCGCACGATGCTAAGCGTTATTGGGGTTACCCCGAGCACTGGATCAAACACTGGCAGGATGAGCTGACGATTTCAAATGACTTTGTAAACGCAAACGAAGTCTACCTGTCGACAAGCGACGACGAAGTGCGCGGCTTTTATGCCCTGGTGGTGCGCGATGACAAAGCGGAGCTTGAGCATCTTTGGGTAGCTCCACAATTTATCGGCACCGGAGTTGGCAAGGAACTTTTTCTGCATGCCATGCAGCGGGCCGGGGCGCGCGACGTTTCAGAAGTGCAAATCACTTCAGACCCAAACGCAGAAGGCTTTTATCAAAAGATGGGCGCGCATCGCATTGGCGAGGTACGCGCCGACATGGATGACAAGCCTCGTACGATCCCACGTCTGTCAGTCAAACCAAAGAGCCGTAAATCGTAAATACGGGGACCGCGGCGTCCCGCCCGCAATGAGCGCCAAGCGCGAACAGTGGCACAGACTTTAGTCTGTGGCCGGGAACGAAGGCACAGACTAAAAGTCTATGCCACTCCATTACTTTCCTAGAAGTCTTTTTTCGTCCCGCTCCATCTTTTGCCCGGAGATTCTTTGCCCGATTTCGCTTTTCATGCCTGAACTTCCGGACATCACCGTCTATCTTGAAGCCCTGGAACAACGCATTTTGAACCAGACGCTTGAAAGCGTAAAGATCTCATCGCCGTTTCTGCTACGCACCGCAACACCGCCAATCACCAGCGCTGAGGGGCAAAGAGTAATCAACCTGCGACGGTTGGGTAAACGCATTTGCCTTGGGCTTGAAGATGATTACTGGTTGGCGTTGCACCTGATGATCGCGGGCAGGCTGCATTGGAAAGAAGCGGCGAAAACGAATGTTGCACGCGCCGGCAAGCGTGTGCCAACCAAGGCTTCAAAGTTCGGCCTCGCCGCATTTCATTTCTCGAGTGGCACACTCTCGTTGACCGAAGCCGGCACTCAGCGTCGCGCCTCTCTTCATTTGATCCAGGGTGAAAAGGAACTACAGCGTTTTGATGCCGGCGGTTTGGAAGTCTTCGACGCCGATCTAAAAACATTTGCCGAGCGCCTGCAATCCGCCAATCACACTTTGAAACGCGCACTGACTGACCCGCGATTGTTCAGCGGCATCGGCAATGCTTTTTCGGACGAGATTCTTTGGGACGCTCAATTATCGCCAATCGCGATGACGCAAAAACTGAACACCGTAGTAATCGAAGCGCTGTTCAATTCCACTCGCGAAACGCTGAAGAATTGGACTGATATTTTGCGAGCTGAAGCCGGCGACAAATTCCCTGAAAAGGTCACTGCCTTTCGTCC
Organism: Pyrinomonadaceae bacterium; assembly: GCA_051002775.1. Classification (GTDB taxonomy): domain Bacteria; phylum Acidobacteriota; class Blastocatellia; order Pyrinomonadales; family Pyrinomonadaceae; genus PSRF01. Next base: position 8,633 of record JBPCLZ010000050.1, read on the forward strand.
CGGGATGGCCGTGCACGGCAAATACGGCGAGGCCTGCCGGCGCTGTGGAAAGAAGGTCCAGCGCATCCGCTATGCGTCCAACGAGACTAACTATTGTCCAAGTTGCCAGACAGGCAACAAGCTTCTCGCCGACCGGGCTCTCTCTCGATTGCTGCGCTCAGACTGGCCGCGTACCGTGGAAGAACTTGAAGACGTGAAACGGGAGCAATAGTCTTATCGCGCCATACAAAATAAAGAGGTCGCGAGTGCAGGCGAGAGCAAAACCGGCTAGCAACTTGATCCTTGGAATCGCCCCGTGAGGCAGAGCTGCGCTAAACCGTGATGCTTCCCGCTTCGCTAGTTGCGCCGGTTCCCCGTAAACCGCAGCAGGAAAAAGAATAGGTTGATGAAGTCGAGGTAGAGCGACAGGGCGCCCACGACCGCGTACGATCCCGTGCGCCCGTCCGGCAGCGCGACAGCCATTTGCTTCAGACGTTGTGCGTCCCAGGCGGTAAGACCGGTGAATACCAATACACCAACGACCGAAATCACAAATTGCAACGCTGCGCTCTGCCAGAAGAAACCGACGACCATAGCGAGTAGCAGCCCAATCAAACCCATGAAGAAAAACTGCCCCACCCCAGCCAAACTTCGTTTGGTAACTGTCCCAAAGAAAGCGGTGGCGCCAAACATTCCGGCGGTAATGATAAAGGTCGATGTGATCGAAGCGCCGGTGTAGAGCAGCAATATCGCCGCTGAGGTCACGCCCGTTAGCCCTGAGTACAAAATGAAAAGACCGGCTGCGGTGACCGGTGCGACCTTATCGACTCGCGCCGATAAATAAAAAACCAATCCGAGTTGGGCGATCAGCAATGCCCAAAACACCAGCCGGTTGACGAAGATGATTTGGATTAGCGCGGGCGACGATGCCACTATGAAAGCGGTTACCGAAGTAACCAGTAGACCGAAAAACATCCAACCGTAGACTTTACTTAGAAATGCACTAACCCGCTCATCGCGCACGTCGGCCGGCATGAACGCAGGCTCTTTGGTTGAAGGATGATTCCACGAAGGTTGGTTCCAGCTCATAATATTTGCTCCTGATTAAGTAAGGGTTGATTATAACCGATCTCGCAGAGAACGCTGGCTTCGTGGTGCTCAGTTATCAGTTGCCTCCGAATGAACCCAGCTGTCGGCATTTCCGCCTTCATTCGGTGTATCATCACTCCATGCAAAATAAGGAAATCCGCTTCAGCAGCCGTCCGACCGGTCTGCCTACTCCGGACAACTTCCAAATCGTCGACAGCGAATGCTGCCACTGCGTACGCGGCAAGATTTACCGAAGGCGTTACGCAATTGGCCCAATGGCTCGCCGCCGGAAAACTGAAATCGCGGAGACGATCGTTGAGGGCTTTGAAAACACGCCGCAGGCCTTCATCGGCTTGTTCACCGGCGACAACCTTGGTAAACAAATTGTCAAAGTTGCGGAAACCGTGTAAAGGTTTCCTTCCGAGCCTGATCATTAGTCGCAAGGAGAGAAAAAATATGACAAACAAACTGAGTCACGTTTCGCAGTCAATGGGAACAGCACCTTTACGTTGGTGCGCTGCTTTGCTGCTGGCACTGATGTTGGCGCCTGCTGCATTCGCAGAAAAATCCGCGCCGAAGGGTAAACCGCGTTTCACCAAACTCGACGGTGCGCGCATTCACTACGTCAACTATGGCAAAGGGCGCGAAGCACTGGTGCTGATCCATGGTTGGACCAGCAACCTTGAGTTCTGGCGCGATCAAATACCGGACTTGGCGAAAAGAAATCGAGTCATCGCTATCGACCTTCCGGGCCACGGCTTGAGCGACAAACCTCAGCTTACTTATTCCATGGATCTGTTCGCGCGGGCAGTGGATGCGGTGTTGCGCGATGCGCAGGTCGACCGGGCCGTATTGATGGGCCACAGCATGGGGACGCCCATTGCCAGACAGTTCTATCGCAAGTATCCACAGAAAACCCTGGCGATCGTGATCGCCGACGGTGCACTGCGACCATTTGCCGACCGGAAGACTATGGAAGGAATGATTGCCGGATTTCGCGGCCCTAATTACAAAGTGGCGGCCGGCCAGATGTTAACCGCCATCTCCGGACCGTATCTGTCCGCCGAAGACCGAGAACGAATTAAGGTCTCCTTTGAGAACACGCCGCAACACGTGGTGGTCGGCGCGATGGAAGGTATGGCTGACGACTCGATTTGGGGGCCGGACAAGATAAACGTTCCAGTCCTGGCGATAATGGCCAAGCTGCCTTTTTATCCGCCGAATATTGAAGAGTTGTCCCGCGCCATTGTCCCGAACCTCGACTTCCAGATGTGGGAAGGCGCGGGCCACTTTCTAATGATGGAGAAGCCGAAGCAATTCAACGACGCGGTAATAGCATTCCTCGATAAGAATGCGTTGCTAAAGAAGTAAACCGCGTCGAAAACTCGTCTCAAAAATGCTTAGCGTTTGAGCAGGATCAATATGCCGGCGATTATGCCGAGCACAGCCAGGCCGGTCGTGACCGTGGGAGAGACTCTGATGCTAAGCAACGGCAAGAGTCCGGTGAGAATTAACCATAGACCAAGCAAGATCATTCCCAGGTTTCTGCCTGCCAAACTGTTCGTTAATGCCATTTCGTCTCCTTTTTATATTGGTTCATGCGACGGGCCGGAAGACAATGCAGGTCGTGGTGCCGTGCGCGTAGAGCTTGCCCTTCTGATCTAAAACTTTTCCTTCAGCCACCGCAGTACGGCCGCCAACATGAATGATGTTTGCTTCGCAACGCACCAAACCTGTCTCCGCTGACATGGCCCGAAGATAGTTGACCTTGATTTCCAAAGTCGTATAACTGGCGCCCGCCGGCAAAGTTGAATGGACCGCGCAGCCCATTGCGGAATCGAGTAGCGTAGCGGCCAGTCCGCCATGCACCACGCCGATCGGGTTATAGTGGTACTCCGCCGGTTCGACTGTAAACACTGCGTGGCCTTCACTCAACTCAGCGATGCGAAAATTCAGCAGCGCGCCGAAGGGCGGTGGCGGCAGCTCACCGGCGACAATTTTTTGCAGGTATTCTATTCCCGATAACCCGACCGCAGCCTTTGCTAAAGCGCGTGGGTCTTGCCAAGTGATTGTTCGGGTGCGTTCGTTCGACATTTGCGAAAAGTAATGAGGGGTAGCCTCCGGCAATCAAGAGCGCTTGACGGAAAGCCATAGGCATTCCGCACTGATGGCGGCTAAGCCGCTTTGCGAGTGCAAACTAACCGCCGCAGTCCAACTTATCTGAAATCCTTTATCAAGATTACATCAGCCGTGCTGGTGCCGCGGGCGAGGGCCAACTGTTTACCGTCGGGCGAAGGAGCGACGTTGAAAATTTCTTGCGAGCTGAACCTGGTTAATTGCTTTGCTGCCCCGCCGTCAATTGACATAGTCCAGACATTCTCAGCATCGTTTTCAGTAGCAGTATAGAGAACAGTTTTTTCGTCTGTCATCCACGTGCCTCTTGCCTTCGCCGGCGGATCGAAAACTTTCGTGATCAGTCCCGTTTTAACGTCAAAGAGTGCCGTGCGCCAACGGTGTGGCGTCACCTGCTCATCGAAATATGCACCTAAGAGCAATTTCCCACCGCTCAAAAAGTTCCTGGCATTAAACGGAAGATTGCTGAATTGAACAGGCTCGCCTCCATCAATCGAGACTTTCCACATTCTGCCGCTGCCCGATCTCCAGGATCCAAAGACTATAGAAGACCCGTCGACAGTCGGCACCGGGTTTAAGTCTCCAAACTCACCGTAGGTGATTTGCTTTGGGTTACCACCATCAATATCGATTCGCCAGATGTGTTGAACGGAGCCGGGAGAATAAGACGAGAAAAAGACATATCTGCCATCCCTGGAGACGTGCACTCCCTCTTCAAAATCTTCATTCGATGTAAGCTGTTTTTGTCCTGTCCCATCGGAATTCATGATCCAGATGTCGGAGGTGTCGCCTGTCTTCGCTGAATAGATGATGCGACCGTCAGGCGTCCAGACAAGCGCATTTTCCGCATCATGTTTGCCGCTGGTCACCTTGCGAGCGCGATTTTCCTCTTCGTTAGGCGCCGTGAGCCAGACGGCTGTTGAACGCTCACCGGCGATCGTAACTATCGTCGAAGAGTCTGCCGTCAAACCAAAACTCGAGGCTCCGTACTCAGTCAGATCATTCGTAATCCTGGTTACAGCACCTTCTGGATATGACACCTGCCAGATTTGGAACTGAGTGGTAGGCGACTCCTTGCCGTTCACAATTATCCCGCTTTGATCCTTGATCCAGAAGGGACGAAAAACAGCACCGCGCCATTTATGAGAAGTGATTTGTTTGGTCTCGCCGCCTTGCGCCGGCACCTCCACGAGCGTGAAGTAAGTGCCTCCAGTATCTGTACCAGCCGGACACAAAATAGTGTTGCCGTCCGGTGACCATGCGGGTACTCCAAGAAACCAATCCTGGCCACTTCGCGTGGCGAGCGTCCGCGCTTCTCCACCGTCCACGGCGGCGACCATCAACGAAGAGTTGCCGCTCTTATTGTCGTCACGAATAAAGGCGAACCGTTTGCCGTCGGGGGCAAAGCCGGCGATGCTAGTTATCCGTTCAAGAATTTTCTTTGGCTCGCGCCCGCCAATTGCCGGTACTTGGTAAAGCGTACCGGCTTAGTTCCGAATGAACCAGGTTGTAGTAGACAAGCTCACCATCTGGCGAAAACACTGTGCCGGGAATTCCTCCATCCTGGATAGGCGCTACGATCTCTCGATCACTTCCGGTTGAAACCTGCTTAAGACGCAAACTGACGGTGCCTTTCTTCCACATCGCATAGGCAACATACCTACCATCAGGAGAAATTGAGGCGCTGCCGAGATCGTTAACGCCGGTAACGAGCCGGGAAATTTTCATGTGCGCGGCGCCGGCGCGTAATGGTTTATTGTCACCCCACGATTTGTACAGCAGGACTCCGCCACCGATCACTGCAAGCACGATGACAGCCGCGAGGATAGCGAATGGTGTCTTATGACTCTTGATCTGCGTTGCGACGTATTCTGCGCTCGAGGCGCTGTGGACAGTCGGCGCTACTGACCCGGTAGCGGCTGTAGTTTGCTTACCGCCGCTAATAGTCTGACCAACGACCCCAGGCGCATCCGTTACCGTTAACGCTTCCCCGCTGCTATGACTAATCGACACTGAATGATCCAAACTAACGCCCGAATCCACGCGTTGCTTGAGCCGTTGCAACTTGCTGAGGATCTGTTTTGTTGTTTGAAAACGCGCCTCAGGATCTTTCGCCAGCGCATCGGCGACAATGTCCTGCAAGCTTTCCGGAGCCTCAGGCAAATAACGCGTCAGGGGCGGCGGCTCATCGTCAAGAATGGAAACGATGGTGTGGCTGGAAGATTGGCCCGGGAACGGCAAGTGACCGGTGAGCATTTCAAACAGCACGACACCCAAGCTCCAAATATCAGTGCGCGCATCAAGCTGTTTGCCGCTCGCTTGCTCCGGCGACATGTAATTCACGGTGCCCATGACCGCGCCGGGATCAGTATTCACCAACGCTTTCGTTGCTGCTTCGCTATCGATGGAGGAGGAGCCGCGCTCCATCAATTTCGCCAGGCCAAAGTCGAGAACTTTCACATAGCCATCGCGTCGAATCATGACGTTTTCAGGCTTAATATCGCGATGCACGATGCCCGCCGTATGAGCAGCTACCAGCGCGCGCGAAATTTGGATCGCAATGTCGAGTACCTGTCCGAGCTTTGGTGGCCGGGCGCGCAAGTACTCTCGCAACGTCATACCATCAACAAATTCCGAGACAAAGAAGCGCGCTGAATCAGTTTGTACAATCTCATAAATCGTCAGGATATTCGGATGGTTCAGCGCGGAGGCCGCCTTGGCCTCCTGTATGAAGCGTTGCATGCGTCGCTGATCGGCGGCCACATCGGCAGGCAGGAATTTTATGGCGACCGGACGATCGAGTTCGGTGTCGTAGGCGAGATAGACTTCGCCCATCCCACCCTCGCCAATCTTGGAGCGGATTTCATAGCGACCGAGTTTTGTACCGACGTTGATGGTCATCACTTACAAAAAGAGCGTCTGGAAACGCTCATGCAGGCCGGCCGGAATGCGGGATTCTAACAATAAAAACCGCTCCGGCGTGAGGAAGACTAAGGTTGCGCCGTAGTTTTCCCCTGGCATAGACTCCTGCGGCCCTGATTCAAATCGGTTGGTTTGTTACTCTTGGAACACGCAAGAGGCTAGTCAATGAAGTGAGGATGAAATGAAAAAACTTAGGGCTTTCCCGATCGCCGCGGCGCTCGGCCTGGTTTTCTGCGGCGTTGTATTTTCCCAATTTCAGAACGATCGACACCAGCGCCAGCTACACCTTTAATTTTGGTGATGGTGTCGCCGTGATCGGACTTTTTGTGAAAAGCTACCTCTAAGTTGTAAAGTACCTCATCTTGGCGAGCGCACAATCAAACAATCATCCAATCGGCAAATCTATTCCCCGCAAGGAAGGCCGCAAGAAGGTCACCGGCCAGGCGCTTTATGTTGATGATATTTCTTTTCCGGAAATGATTTATGGCACGACTGTGCGTAGCTCGGTGCCGCGCGGACGAATCACAAACATTTCATTCGAAGGCGATATTCCATGGGACGAGTTCACCATCGTTACCGCTGAAGATATTCCGGGCGAAAACTACGTCGCACTCATTCTCAATGACCAGCCCTACCTCGCCGATAGGATCGTAAATCACGCGGAAGAGCCGATAGTTCTCCTCGGTCACCCAAACAAATATCTGCTTGAAGAAGCGCGCCGCAATGTGCGCATTGAATACGAAGAGCTGCCGGCGGTATTCACGCTCGAAGATTCATTCAATCAGAATGAAATTATCTGGGGTGAAAATAACGTCTTCAAGACGTTTCTGGTTGATAAAGGAAACGTCGATGACGTCTGGGCAAACGCAGATTTGATTGTGGAGGGAGAATACTTTACCGGAGCGCAGGAACAACTCTACATTGAAAACAACGGCGTAATCGCAATCGCAAACGAACAGGAGGGTGTGACTGTGTGGGGCTCGATGCAGTGTCCTTACTACGTCCACAAGGCACTTATAAAACTGTTTGCGTTGCCGGAAGACAGAGTGCGTGTGATTCAAACCGAAACGGGCGGCGGCTTTGGCGGCAAGGAAGAATATCCATCGATGATCGCCGGCCACGCTGCTTTGCTGTCATTGAAATCGGGTAAGCCGGTGAAGATCATCTACGACCGCGCGGAAGACATGGTGGCGACGACGAAGCGTCACCCTTCGCGAACGCGACACAAAACGGCCGTGTCCGCTGACGGCAAGCTGCTTGCCATGGACATAGAATTCATTATCGATGGCGGCGCTTATTGCACACTTTCGCCGGTGGTGTTGTCGCGCGGAACGATTCACGCTGCTGGTCCATACTTTTGTCCGCACGTTCGCATTCATTCCAGCGCGGTAGCAACGAACATTCCGCCGCACGGTGC
>JBPCLZ010000051.1:0-2849 GCA_051002775.1 Pyrinomonadaceae bacterium
GCGCTTATTGCACACTTTCGCCGGTGGTGTTGTCGCGCGGAACGATTCACGCTGCTGGTCCATACTTTTGTCCGCACGTTCGCATTCATTCCAGCGCGGTAGCAACGAACATTCCGCCGCACGGTGCATTCCGAGGATTTGGGGCGCCGCAAAGCATTTTCGCGCTCGAGCGTCATCTGGATAAAGTTGCAGTCGCAGTTGGACTAAGTCCGGACGAGTTTCGCCGGCGCAACTTCATTCAGCAGGGAGAGACAACTGCGACCAGCCAAATCATTCGCGAGAAAGTCGATATGGACCAACTTCTCGACCGCGCGTTTGAGTTGACTGGCTATTACGAAAAACGCAAGCGGTTCGCAAGCGAGAACGCGAGCGGCGTCAATGGCGAGTCTCGGATTAGGAAAGGCATCGGCTTTGCTTCGTTCATGCACGGCGCGGGCTTCACCGGATCCGGCGAGGTCTACCTGGCCTCAGTGGTGGGCGCCGAAGCGACGAGCGAAGGACGCGTGCGCATTCTTGCTGCCAGCACAGAGATTGGACAGGGGACCAACACGATCTTTGCGCAAATCGCATCCGAAGCGTTGGGCGTAGACAGCGACTTAATTGAAGTTGCGCAACCCGACACGTCCGAAGTTCCGAATAGTGGACCAACAGTCGCGTCACGCACCTGCATGGTAGTCGGCAAGTTGGTGGAATCGGCGGTGCTTGCTTTGAAGCAGACGCTGATCGGAAGCAGCTTGCTTCAGAAAGACTACAGCCAGAGCGACTTTCAACAGGCCTGCCGAAATTACATTGAAAAGTTTGGCGCGTTGAAAACTTTCAGCACCTACCAGGCGCCTCCGAACATTCACTGGAATGACGAGAAATACCAGGGCGACGCATATGGCGCGTATGCGTGGGCGGTTTACGTCGCAGAAGTTTCGGTAGACACCTTGACGTACGAAGCCCACGTCGACGACTTTGTCGCGGTGCAGGAAGTAGGGCGGGTAATAAATCCTGTGCTGGCGACCGGGCAAATCGAAGGCGGTGTCGCGCAGGGTATCGGCTTTACGCTGTTCGAAAATGTTGTCTGGCAAAACGGGCGCATGGCCAACAACCAGATGACTAACTACATCATCCCCACCCCCGCGGACATTCCACCGATTCGCGTTTACTTTGAAGAGAACCCTTATGCGTATGGCCCAGGCGGCGCGAAAGGAATTGGTGAGTTGCCGATGGATGGACCAGCGCCGGCTATATTAAATGCGATTGAGAACGCGACAGGCGTTAGCTTTAATCAGGTGCCGTTGATGCCGGAAGCGATGATGGAAGAGTTGAACTGAATACAGAACCGCGAGCGGTAGCGACCGGATGTCGGCATCCAAGTTTTGTTTTGGCCAGCCCGACGATGAGAAGAACTGTTTGGAACTTGGGTTTAGCATCCGGTCGCTACCGCTCGCAGTTCCGCACCTAGCTGACCTCTAAGGGAGACATTAATGAGTTGAATATGCAGCCCAGGAATCAACCGCCCAATGTTAATTGTATCGTTAATGGAGAAGCCAGAAGTCTACAGGCTCATCCGATGGAGCGGCTACTCGATGTGTTGCGCGAACAGTTGCACTTGACTGGAACGAAGGAAGGTTGCGGCGAAGGGGAATGCGGCGCTTGTTCGGTGTTCATCAACGGCAGGATCGTGAATAGTTGCCTCGTTCCCGTCGCGCAGGTCGAAGGCGCCGACATACAGACTATTGAAGGTATCGCAACCGACGATCAACTACATACTGTGCAGCAGGCGTTCATTGATTGCGGCGGCGCGCAATGCGGCATTTGCACGCCTGGCATGGTGCTGGCTGCTGTTGATTTGTTGGGACGTAATCCTAATCCCAGCGACGCTGACATTCGCACTGGTCTCGCCGGCAATCTTTGCCGCTGCACCGGCTACATGAAGATTTTTGAATCGGTGGTGCGGGCTTGCCGTAGGTAGCACCCGTTAACTTATGTTGGATCTTTACGAAGAACTTAGGAGCCTAATCGCGGCGCTTGATAAGCATGAGATCGAGTACGCGCTTTGCGGGGGAATCGCCATGGCAATATTCGGTCGTCCCCGCGCGACAGTAGATATCGATCTGTTGATCCTGGCAGAGTCATTAGATGAAATGATCGAAGTTGCTAAAGCGCTTGAGTACACGGTTCGTGGTCTAGCCATGAGCTTCGCGAGTGAGGCGATTGAAATCAGGCGTATTTCGAAAATCGATCAGGAGACCGGGGTCGTCCTGTCGTTACATATGCTTCTTGTCACGCCACAGATTCAGGAGATATGGGATTCGCGCGTGCGGGCTGATTGGGAAGGTGGCAAACTGTCAGTGGTGTCGAGAGACGGCTTAATTGCCTTAAAGAAGTTGGGCGGAAGGCCGCAGGACTTCGCCGACATTAGCACATTAATGGAGGACGCCGAAGATGCCACAGATTGATATGTCAGCTCAGGCGGTTACAGCTCGACTCAAACTTGTGTCTCAACTGAGACATCTCTGTCTCACGCTGCGAACGGCCAAGGTCGATCCACGGCCTTTGGCGAGGATCGAGAAAGCTAGGCAGCGCCAACCGAAGCAGGAAAAAAATCAAAATGAGAGCTCACGTTCCAAGCTACCGACTTGAGTCGCCAGAGAATTTGCATGAAGTTCTGCAAACTCTCGCGGGCGAACCCGGCGTTTGGCGGCCCTTCGCCGGCGGCACGGATTTAATGGTCCTGCTGGAAGCTGGAAAACTGCCGCACAAAAACTATCTCAACATCTGGAACCTTAAAGAGCTGCGCGGCATTGAAGTAACGGACAAAGATGTAACACTCGGCGCCTTGACGACCTATACTGAAGTGC
>JBPCLZ010000052.1:0-10865 GCA_051002775.1 Pyrinomonadaceae bacterium
ACCCTCTGCTGGCTTAATCTCAACCTCACCGAATACAGGCACATCAACATCATGAAGCAGTCGATCACTTTTACCCTGGGCCTCTATTGGGAAAAGCGACTGACTATGGCTCAGCGGAGATTTACAAAGGCTTGTGAGAGCCTTGCGCGAGTGCGCCGGATGTCTCGCAGAATTCCGGTTCAGGTAAATATTGCCGCTCCGGGTGGTCAACAAATCAACGTGGCGGCAGCCGGGTCGTAATCTGCCTTACGCTTTTTGCGGACAAGTTCGTACAAAAAACGCGCGCGCGTGAACAGTGAGAAAGCTTTGCGCCGTTCTCGACGCCAACAGGTATAAAGTCAGATGAACTGGGCCAATCGCAGAAGAACGGCTCCGGAAATTACTGGAAATTTTATTTTGCGAAGATAATTGTAGAGTTAAAATCAACAACGGCAAGTATTTTCTTGATTTCGGAGAAGAACGAATGGTGCTGGGTGGACACCGAAAAACTGGGAAGAGGTTTGCAAGCGAAACACTGGCCGTCGCAAGTTGCATATGCTGGACCGTGTCGTCATCGGCGTCATCATCGGCGAGTTCTGAAAACGTCTGAAGAACTTTTTCCCGAAAGGGGTTGGTCGCAATAAATACCAGATGACCTCTTCCAGAGCTTCAACATTGCTAACGAAAACAGAGAATCCGTTACCTAAGACGCTGCCAGGGGCCATCTGCGCGCAGATGATTCGTTGCGGTAAACCTTCATGCAAATGCGTGGGTGGTGCACTCCATGGGCCGTACTATTATCACTTTTTTCGTGTTGATGGCGCGCTCATTAAACGATACGTCAAAGCTGAAAATCTCTCGCAGGCGCTCGCCGCTTGTCATGCTCGATGCGCAGAGGAAAAACAGAGGCGGAAAGAGCTTCGCGAAAATGCTCATCAACTGGCATCAATGCTCGAACGGATCAGGCAAGGGGAAGAATCTCTCTTGAACGTTTTGGAGATGAATAATGGTCAAACGAAGTAAGCGATTAAAGAAGACAGAAGAAGAGACACCTGAAGGGGTAGATAAAGATCAACTGTCAGCGGCGCTCAATGAAGATGCTTCACTTAAAGAAAGAGAGTGGGAAGTAGCAGTCGACTCCCTCGAAGCAAAAGTAGGGTACGGCTCGCTGCTCCGAGAACTTCACCAGGCTTACATTGAGCGCGTGGCCTTCAATCGCTCCCCGATGGGCGGCTCACTAAGTCTGGAAGAAGCCCGCGCTAAGGCCTATCACGCCTGCAAAGATAAGGAAGAGGCAAAACGAATTTACGACAAGATGATGAGACTCCCGCTTGACTGCTTGGATTTCGTCGATCTGTACGAGATGTGGCCGGTGGCGCCACAAATTGCCGAACGCATTTGGGAAAAGATTAAACAGGAGGCGGGGAATGAGTTTGAGAGTGGTCACTTAGCGACTGAGGCAATGTATCCGGAGCATTACATGCGTACAGCATGGCAAGTAGCGAGCTATCTCGGCTTGCGGGAGTCATTCACTGCCGAGTGGCAACCGAAAGGCGGGATCGAGCTAAGCCTGATAGATATGCTCGCCCAGTCCTTCCTTCAATATCAGCATTGGATGAAACAGTCTGTGCTGCGCTCGGAGACAAGGGAGCGCGAGGTTCATCCCGAGTATGCCAAGTGGCAGGAATGGAAAAACCCTAAAGAGGCAAATAAGAGCGGCTTCTTGTCCGGCTACTGGTTTAGACCCTTCGTGAGTGAACAGGAAGCCATAGAACATGCGGCGCAGATGGCTGACCGGTGGAACAGAATCTATATGCGGACGCTAAGAAACTTGCGTGACCTTCGTCGCTATTCGGTGGTAATTAACAATCCCCAACAGGTCAATATCGCCAGCGATAGCGGGAGTCAAATGAATTTCGCAGGGAAAGACTGATCTTTTGCCCTTCACCGTTGAACATGGGAACTGCATGCTGGCAACGGCAGTTCACTCATTGGGTATCCATTGTTGAACCGAAAGGCCAGCTTAGGAGTTGGCCTCTCAAGGTTGGGCAGAAGCATTCAGCCTCTAACGATTACTGTCCTCACCCCAGCAATCAAACCCGGTTGAAGCGTCGTTTACACAAAACATTTGACGCTACCATAGCGTGAACAATGTGAACACTTCCAACGGCGGACTGTTTTTGGGGGCGAGCAAGGCAACTGGATGCCCGATGTGCGAGAGTTGGGTTGATCGGTGAGTTTGTAGGCGTTCCTCTTTTTATCCCCTGAGCAGCGCAGGAAAGCGCCGAAAAATTGCGGTCTTGCTCGGATCCATGGGCCGCGGGGGCGATGGCATACTGGTACTCGTTCGCCTCTTTGAAGGGTATGCAGCAACAGTTTGAGGGCAGGGAGAAATCACTTCTCAGGATAGACCGTTCCTACATAAGTTTATCCTGACTCGACCCAGCCAATAAGGAGGGTCGACAACCCTCCTTTGTCTGTCGCAAGTCCCCGGTGAATTAGTTCCCGATTGAGCATTGGCTCCAAATGAGTCTGAAGCGATGACAGTCTCCGCCCTAAATCCAAGCCCGGCTGAGCAGGCGGCAGGTGGAACGCCGATTCAGCGTCTTCTTCCAACGCCCCGCGTTGGTATGCGGTTACTACGCGCCGTTTTCTAAACAGAAGGACCAATAATTTTTTCTAACTTTTGCAACAGAAGTCGGCTGTCCTCAAGGTCCAAACCGCTGCCTGTACTCGCCCGAGACAATGAAGGCTTTGACCATCTCCGCGTTCACGAAGTTGCCGTCGAACTGATTCAGTTTCCCGAGCCAGAAGTTGTAACCGTCAAAGTTTCTGTCCGGCGCGTCGCTGGGATTCCGTCGCAGGTAACCGAGGTACTGCATTAACACAAATGCTTTATTGAACTCCTGCTGAGCCAGGAGTGAGTTCTCTGCTACTCGCCTCAGCACTCGGGCACGCACTGCGGTGTCTGCGGTGTTAGTCGCTCCACCAAACTCATTGATGATCGCCGTCCGCTCCGTTGCAGGCGGAGTGACGCCAGCATTCGTGAAGAGCGCGTCAACAAATTGCTCCGGTGTCAGCGTAGTCGGATGCGAACCAGTAAAGCGCGAACGCGCGACAAACTCTACGGCAAAAGCATTCTTGTTATTCTCCAATACTTGCTCCCAGCCTGTTTGTCCTACTACCACGCCCTGTCCAATCTTCTGCGTGTTCGGCAGTAACTCGTTGAGCCTTACTGGCACCGGTGTGTTTGCTATGTTGCCGTAAGCGGCTTTGTACATCCGGTAAACCAAATAGCCGGTCTGCTGAAACTCAATTGAAAGGAAAAAGGCTGCAGAGACGTTGATCCGCCGCAGTTCTACGCAAGCGGTATCCGTGCCGCACGAAGTGATTTGATCCGTCCAGAACGCCAGGCCCCTCGCATCCGCCTCTCGGTTCAGGAAGTCGGCGTAGTGCTGCCGCACGAAGAAGCCCGCGTCGTCGATGATGTTGACAGCAGCCGGCGCAATCTGCGTGGTCGCATCAGCTGCTGCTGGGACCTCCTCACGGTTGCCCGTCGCGTCTGTAGCCACGGTATAGAAGGAGTAAGCGCTGCCCCGCTTTCCGAAGAAGAATGTGGAAGTCGCTGTCGTGCCATTGAGCCAAGCGGTAAATGGCCCACCGTCCTCAGAGACGAAGACCTGGTAGCTTTGCACCCCTGACTCCAGGTCGGTGCCGCTCCACTTTACCTCGAAGCCAGTTGAGTTCTGTGTGGGCGCGAGAGGCAACACCTGGCTCTGGGGCTTGGACTTGTCGATAGTGTTCAGCCACTCAGGAGTGTCAATGGGATCATTGGTATCGAAGATAATCCTCGCGCGATTGCGGATCTCGGTTCCGGTCGCCAACTCAGCCTTCGGTGTCAGATTGAAGAAGACACTGCCGTCGCCTTCAGGCGAGTTGACGTTTGGAGGCAGGAAACCGGCCAGCGGGTCATCTGTGGGCAACATAGTCACCGGATCGAGCGAAACGAAGCGCCAAGTGATCAGACCAGTTGGGATCTCTAGCTTGGCACTGATACGGACGATGAGATTGTTCGCCGGTCGAAGGTCAACATCCGTGTTGAACTCGCTTAGGCCGGGAGGAGGAACTATTGTCTTCTGGCCAAAAGCGATAGGGCCCAGACTAAAGGTTTCGAGGTCAAATTTGGTTTTGTCGAGTTGGTCTGTAATGACCACATCCTGCGCAGGGGCGGTGGCTTCAGGTTTGTTCTCGAAGAGAATCACATACGGCTGCGCAGCCTCTCCTCTTAGATACTGGGCAATCCCTACTCCTCTTGATCCTATCTTGTCGTTGGGATCCGATGATCGGACACAATTGGTCTGAAGCGTACTTGTTGTCCCTGGGGCGTTAGGGAAAAAGACAGGACCACATGACGTTGCAAAGTCTAGTAGTATTCCGCCTTTCCCGACCACTATCTCGGTGGCAAGAACCGCTATCTTGATCGCTTTCCCAACAGGTAACACATCGACGGCGCAGTTAGCAGCCGCCAGAAGGAGATTACCAATGAATGACGAGAGAGAAAGTGGTTTCCGAGCGGCGGTAGGAACAATTAAGCCACTCATCAATTCGAATGCTTGCTTGAGACACTCGAATCCCGGAACGACTTCAGACAGAAGGTCTGCGGCAAGATTGACTACGGCCGCAAGGCAGTCGGCCTTCACAGGAGCACCGACTGAGGCACTCACTTGCACTCCGGAGCAATCAGTATTTGGGTGTGTGAGGTTCATCGGGATGCTGCCGGTGGAGCCTGCCGGTGCGTACACGATCAGCGGGATGATGGTCTCCGCTTCATTCGCCGGAGTATTGGGGTTGTCCGGAGTCTGGAAAGTCATCGGCAGGCCGGAGAAATCAACCGGTTCGGGCGTCGGTACTAGTTGGCGATGGTCAATGGGGACGGGGAAACCGTATCCAATGCCTGCGGGAATGCGGATGGTGATGGGAAGCAGCGCGTCCGTGTTCCCGTTATTCGTATAGACGACGCTAACTCTCCCGGTCGTGCCCGGACGGAAATTACTGCGTCCGATGATATTGATGGCAGCCGGTTGCTGACGACCCGCTTCGATGGTGAACGCACCGGAAAGCGTCGCCGTTGCCCCGCCGGGCTTCGTCACCACCACATCCCAAAGCCCTCTCTCTTTTCCCGTGAGGTTGAAAGTGGCGGCGATCTGTCCATCTCCTGTCACACTTACAAACTGACCCGCAATATCCGGCTGACCGGCGCGCGCGAGCTTCACCGTTGAGCCGCTGGTGAACCCTCTGCCGTAGATAATTGCCGAAACAGAGCCGGTGTCGCCGCCCTTGCTCGGCCCGATGAGCGACACAAGGAAGACCGTTGCATCGGGGGAAATCTTCGTCACAAAGGCATCCCCGCGACCATTATAGGTTGGCTGCAAGGGATTGACTGTTGGAAAGTCGGTTGAAGAAGTTTGCCCCGTCACGTAGGCGCTGCCGGAGTTGTCCACGGCGATGGAGGTGCCGATCTCGCCGCCATCGCTGCCGCCGAGGTATGAAGAGTAAATTAACGAATCGGCACCTACGGCATTAGTATTCAACTTCGTGACGAAGGCGGTCCCGAACCGCGCAGGAGTAGCGCGGAAGGGAGTCTTCAAGGGGAAATCGAAGGATGATGTCCTACCTGTCACGTAGGCGTTGCCAGCGGAATCTACGGCAATGCCTGTGCCTTCGTCAACGCCGTCGCTGAAGTTAGTCCCCTCGTTGCCGCCGAGGTAAGTAGAGTAAAGCAGAGCACTCCCTGCTGCATTCAGCTTTGTGACGAAGGCGTCGGCATTGCTGCCCTTAGCTGGCTGCAAGGGATTCACTGTTGGAAAGTCGGTTGAACTGGTCTGTCCAGTTACATAGGCGCTGCCAGAGTTGTCCACGGCGATGGAACTGCCTGTCCCAAAGTTAAGGCCAACGCTGTTGTGGCTGCTTCCGCCAAGATAAGTCGAGTAGACGAGAGTCGAGCCAGTGGCGTCTAACTTCGTCACGAACACGTTCCTCCTGCTGAGAGAGATAGTCTGGAATGCGCCCGGCGTGGTTGGAAAGTCGCCGAAGTCGCTGCCTGAAGTGTTTCCCGTCACATAGACATTGCCCACGGAGTCCACAGCGATGCTAGTGTAAAACTCCTGGTCGCCACCACCGAGGTAAGTGGAGTAAACAAGCGAACGAGCGCCTGACGCATTCGTGTCAAACTTCGCCACGAAAGCGTCGCTTCCACCGCCCGGAGATGGCTGAAAGGCATTCGCTGTCGTCGGGAAGTCGTACGCAGGGTTTTCGCCCACCCCGACGTGTCCCGCCACGTAGGCGTTACCAGAGTTATCCACGGCGAGGGAATCTCCGGCGTCGCCGTCTCTGCCGCCAAGATAGCTTGAGTAAAGGAGCGCAGTGCCCGTCGCATTCAACTTCGTTATAAAGGCATCACCTATTACGTTGAAGAAGTTAACAGGGACAATAGTGCGCTGAAAAGCATTCTCTGTCGTCGGGTAATCAGTGGACTGAGTAAATCCCGTTACGTAGGCGTTGCCGGCAGAATCTACCGCGATAGACCTGCTTTGGTCGTTGCCATTTCCGCCGATACGAGCGGAGTAGACCAGAGCAGTGCCGGCCGCATTCAACTTCACCACAAAGATCGCTCCCGAATTGAAGACAATGGGTTCCTTCAACGTCTCGGGGATGAACCCCCGCCCCGTCACGTAGGCATTACCGGCGGAATCAACTGCGATATCCTGACCTAGCTCTTCGTTAGCGCTACCGAGATAGGTAGAGTAGGAGAGCACCGGATCAATCACCAGCGGCCTCGTCGTATCGTACTCCCCGATCTCAAACCCTACCTCACGCTTTCCCTCGATCACATAACGACCCGCAATTTGTTTTCTCTCTTCATTCACTTCCTGGTACACCACAGGCTTGTGCTGGCGAACTTCGCCGCTCGTTGTTCGTAGCACCAGGTCGCCGCTTCTATCTACGCGCATCTTCAGCGCCCCATCAAAGCCGAGTTTGATGACGTCAGGGTTAGCGCCAGGCGCAACCATAAAGTCGTATTCCAGTTGCCGCTGGTTGCCGTAGTAGACCAAATCTACGCCGGGATAAACTTCCTTGTAGTGTACTTTGGCATAGTTAGGAATATCGGTGCGCCACTTTTCAGGATCATTGCCGATGAAGTAGTTCGTCTTGCCTGGAAGCTCCTCCAATCCTGCTACGTGCGCTTCTGCGTTAGCGCCTTCAAGCTTCATCCGCAGGACAGCGGGAGGATCAGTAGTTCCTCCCTCATCGGACGGTTTCGCTGCAAGTAGGTTTTTTCTGCCTCGATGTTTGGCAGGCTTGCTTAGAGCGAGTACGGCCCCGGTTGAGGTGAGAAGGAGATGATAGCCTCTGCCTTGTGAGAGGAATTGCACTTCCGACTCTGCTTGCCCGTGGTTGGCTTCAAACTGGAGTGGCAACTTGCCGTATGCCTCGCTAGCGCGTTTCTGCGTCGCGTTACGGACCGGCTCTGAAGGTGTGGCAGAGTTAACTGTCGGATTGCCGGCGGCACCTTTCTCCCGAGCCTTCCGTTCGGCCGGTTTTGAAGTTCTCGTCTGCTTAGGGAGGATTTGAGTTGTGCCCTGGTTCCGGAAAGCTCCCGGCGGAACAAACAAGCTCGTCAAAAACGCCAGCGCAAGAAACAGACCAAGCACTTGTTTGAAGCAATTTTGGGGACGGCGTGGATAAAGCATGGGGAACTCCTTTGATCCTGGGGTGAGAAGTTGCGATTAAAGCAGCGCACAAAGCTGCCGGAAGGGGAGTAACGGCTTGGTCTCGCGCAACATCTTGCTTTAGAATGGGCGCGGCCTTAAGACTTCTGAAAGACTTCTGAATTTCGAACATCCACTGACTCTGAGAGCTACAGATAATCTCCTCTAAGCGGTCCTGAAGTCCTTAACAGCGGCCTCAATTTTTCTCAACGTTTCTCAACGGTGCAGTAAGTCACGCAGATGCAACGCTTCTACGACTTCGGTTCTTTCCGCATCGATGCCACAAAGCGCCTCCTGCTGCGCGATGATCAGGTCGTGCCGCTCAAGCCGAAGGCCTTCGAAACCCTCCTTTTGCTTGTCCAAAACAGCGACCGGGTGATGGAGAAGGATGAGCTGATGAAGGCCTTGTGGCCGAACAGCTTCGTTGAGGAGGCCAACCTTACCCAGCACATCTCACTTTTGCGGAAAGCTTTGGGCGAGAGTCCTACTGAGCATCGCTACATCGTGACGGCGCCGGGGCGTGGCTATCGCTTCGTCGCAGACGTGAGAGAGCCTGGTGATAATGGTGGTGAACACGAACCGAAAGCATCAACCTTTCCCTCGCCCCCTAAAGAAGAGACAGAGACGGGCGTGCCAGGGACTGCTCAGCAAGACTTCCGGCAGCAGCCGCTCAAGATAAGTGGCGCGGTGAAGAGAGATACGAGGTGGTGGCCGAGCCGAACACTGCTCGCAGTCTCGTTGATCATCCTGACGGTCGCTCTTTCTTACACCTGGATTGCGGGCAGGTTGAAGGAGCCAGAGGCAAGTACAACTGTCAGATCGATTGCCGTGCTTCCTTTCAAGACTTTGGGCGTTGAGGCCGGTGAGGAATACCTGGGTTTGGGAATCAGCGATGCGCTGATAAACAGACTGGGCAACATCAGGCAAGTTGTCGTGCGGCCAACGAACGCCGTGCGCAAGTACACCGACCCCGGGCAAGACCCGCTGGTCGCCGGACGCGAGTTGGGAGTGGACGCGGTGCTAGACGGAAACATCCAGAGGTCCGGTGACCATGTTCGCGTGACTGTTCTTTTAATCAGCGTCTCCACCGGTGCGACGCTGTGGTCAGAAACGTTCGATGAGAAGTACACAAACATCTTCACCGTGCAGGATCGCGTCTCTGAGCAGGCATCACGAGCGCTGACGCTCGAACTGACTGGCGAGGAAAAGAGGCTTTTAACTAAACGCCATACTAATAACGCCGAAGCATATCAAGCCTATCTGAAGGGCCGCTTCTTCTGGAACAAGCGTTCAGAAGAAGGATACACGAAGGCGATAGAGCACTTCGAACAGGCGATTGAGCAGGATCATGACTATGGTCAGGCCTACGCCGGACTGGCCGACGCTTACGCCTTGCTCGGGTCGATGGGAAATACCGTGTTGCCCAGGAGAGAGGCGATGCCACGAGCAAAAGCGGCGGCACTCAAGGCGCTGGAGATAGACGACACGCTTGCCGAGGCACATACCTCTCTGGCGTTTGTCCGGATGCATTACGAATGGGACTGGCTCGCGGCGGAGAGAGAGTTCAAGCGAGCCATTGAGATCAATCCAAATTATGTCACCGCGCATCACTGGTACGCCTATTATCTAGCAGCGATGGAACGGATGGACGAGGCGATTGCCGAGATCAAGCGGGCGCAAGAGATTGATCCACTTTCGCTGATTATCAGCACGGATGTCGCAGAAATGTTTTACTACGCTCGCCAGTACGACCGGGCAATAGAACAGAGCCAGAAGACGTTGGAGATGGATGCGAACTTCGCTCTGGCGCATAGGGGCCTCGGGTGGGCTTACCTCCAAAAAGGAATGCATAAGGAGGCCACCGCGTCGTTTCAACGGGCAGTGAGTATTTCGGGAGGCAGGATTGATACGATAGCCTCGCTCGGATATGCCTACGCCACGTCCGGAAGGCAAAGCGAGGCGCTCACAATACTCTCCGAATTGAAGGAACGCGCCGGGCGAAACTATGTCGCCCCACACGAAATAGCAATCATCTATGCAAGTTTGAATGAAAAGGACCAGGCTTTGGCTTGGCTGGAAAAGGCATATGAGGAACGCTCCGGCTCACTCATCCTCATCAAAGTTGAGCCGTCATTAGATCCGCTGCGCTCAGATCCCCGGTTCGCGGACCTCGTGAGGCGCGTTGGAACCGCGCGATGATCTCCTTCCTCTAATCCTTTTTTAAGTGCGATGCGCGGAGCCAAGGCAGTCGGAGTTTGCTATCGCAATTGTTGCCTCTCCATAGCCCGGTTCTGGGACTCATCCTGAAACCTCGAAAGCCGCATTTAAATTCCTGAGGAGTATACTCAAGCCGCGTCATTTAACCTCTCGCGCGATGGCAAGCCGAATCTATTCGTGCGCGGCGCGACCACCAAAGACGTCGTGCTGATCAGCGGTTTCCGACAGTAGCCAGATTAGGTACGACACCACTCGCAGGCAGATGCGATGATATGCAGTGCGGTGACCTGGCACCGCTTTGGTAGTCCGGGGTGAACGTGTTATCTCAGTGGGACTTGTCAGTGGTCCAGCTACCTTTGTTCCGCTGGGCCAACAGAGTACCAAAGCCGGCGACCCGGTCGGCGCAGTCAACAGGGAAAGAGACTATGAGCGAAACCATATCCCCCGACACGACGATTGCTCAGTACAACGTCATCGCGAAGATCGGCGAAGGCGGCATGGGCGAAGTCTATCGCGCGCGTGACACGAAACTCGGTCGCGATGTCGCCATCAAGGTTTTGCCTGCGGCGTTCTCCGCGGACACGGAACGTCTGCGGCGTTTCGATCAAGAGGCGCAAGCCGCGGGCGCGCTCAATCATCCGAACATCCTGGTGATTTTTCATATCGGTACGCACGATGGCGCGCCTTATATCGTTTCTGAATTGCTGGAAGGCGAGACACTGCGCGAGCGGATGGCTGGCGCCGCTCTGCCGCAACGCAAAGCGATTGACTATTCCTTGCAGATTGCCCATGGCCTGGCGGCGGCGCACGCGAAAGGAATCGTCCATCGCGATCTGAAGCCGGAAAATCTTTTCCTGACGAAAGACGGCCGCGTGAAGATTCTCGATTTCGGTTTGGCCA
>JBPCLZ010000053.1:0-50865 GCA_051002775.1 Pyrinomonadaceae bacterium
TTCGCCGATAAAGATCTTCGTGTCCACGCTCTTGGGATTTCCCAGCACTACAAAGCGCATGTTGTGCATATATCTTTGTGCCACGCGCTGCACTTCGGCCGGTGTGACTGCCTGCAGGCGTGAGAGCAAATCAAACGAGTTTCTCCAGCCGCCGCCGATAAGTTCATATTCGGCCAGATTGGAAGCCTGCGCAGCATTGGTTTCCTGTCCCATGTAATAGTTGGTCAGGGATTGCGAGATAACCGCATTGATATCGTCGTCATCTAGAGGCTGGGTTTGCAAGCGCCGGACTTCGTCGAGCATGACACGAACCGCCTGGTTCGCGTCGACGGCCGTTACATAGATTCCGCCAATATTTGCCGCCTGACTACCGAGAAATGCGTTTGGCGCATAAGAAAGATTTCGTTTAACGCGCACCTCCTGAAACACGCGATCGCGTAGAATTGCGGAACCAACCATCATTGGATAATAGTCCGTCGATGTCAGCGGAGGCGCACTGAAAATTCCCTGCACATAATTAGTCGGCAAAGTGCGATCGGTTATCTCGACCGTTGATGCGGTAAATGAAAGTAGTGGCGGGGGCTGATCGCGATAAGTACCCCGCGGCAGTTTGCCGAGTGTCGCAGCAATGCGCTGTTTAAGTTGGGCCGGATCCAGATCGCCTACAATTACCAGCAGCAGTCGCGATGTTTCCATCGTCTGCCGGTGATAACGGCGCAAATCCTCCAGCGTCAAACTGGAGACCGATTCAAGCGTTCCCTGTGGCCGGTTCAGATAAGGATGGCCCGCGTAAGCCACGCGTTCCTGTAACCTTTGCAGGTAAGTATCGGGGTCGTCTGTATCGTCGCGTAACGAAGAAAGCGCACGTTCCTTCTCCAGTTCGAAATCTTCCTTTGTAAACGCCGGGCGAAGTACAACGTCAGAAAAAATATCCCATGAACGATCGAAGTTTACGCGTGTCGAGGTCAAGGAAATAACCGAGTAATCGTAATTCTCGCTGGAGCCAAGCAACGTGCCCATGCGCGACAACTCGTTGCGCATGCGCTCACGAGGGTAAGAAGCACTTGCGTCGGTCGCCACATCGAGCATTAGTGCTTCAATCCCCGCATCTTTGCCGGTGATGTTTCGCGAACCACCGCGGATGAAAAGCCCGGTGGCAACCGTCAAGCTGCCTTCACGCCGCTTGACCAAAACCTTCAACCCGTTCACATCAAACTCGGTAACCAGCGCCTGCTTAGCGACAATGCTTTGTGCTGTTTGAAGCGCGGCTGCATTGGCGGGCTCGGCGGGTTTCTGGGCTGCCGCAGACTGCAGCAGTGACGGCACGAGGAACAAGGAAACCAGTAACGCAAAACTTCGCGGTAGGTCGGCGAAAGGTCTTGCGAATGCCCCGCGCCACGGGCGCGATATCGAACGAGAACGGTACTGCTTGTTAGTGCGGAAAATATTTTTTCTCATTGACCTATTAATTCTGCCGGTTCAATTTTTGTTTTCTGCTGGGCGTCGGCTGAAAGTAACACGAGTCCGACGTGCGGCTTACCTTGAATATAGGTAGTCACGTAACGGTTGATGTCCGCGCGGGAAGTGGCGCGCAAGCGTGCCAAATAACCGCGAAAATATTCCAGCCCCGTCGAAGCCCACCAAAAGCTTAAGGTGTGCGAATACTCGCTTAGTTTCTCACGCGAATAAAGATCGTCGGCTTCCAGCAGGGCTTTGGCGTTTTCAAGTTGATCGTCAGTGAAGTAGTCCTTGTCGTTGAAGTGAGACACTTCGTTGTAAATCGCCTTGATAGCGGCGTGGGCTTTTTCCGGCGACGTCTGCGCGAAGATTTGAATGGGCCCGACGTTGCGCTGGGTGTAGTAACCTATACTGACCCCGTTGACCAGACCGGTATCCACCAGAGCACGTTGAAAGCGGGAATTGGGCTGCGTCAGGATGAAAGAAAAAACGTCAGCGGCATAGGTCGATGGGTTGTCCTTTCCGATCGATGGTCCATGCCAGCCAATGTTTATGATTACATTTTGCACTGGCTGCGTGATGACTGCGCCTTCGCTCTTTGTCAGAGGGGGATGTTCAACCAGGGGGAACTCTACGAACGGGTCTTTCTCGCGCCGGGGCCAATCGCCATATAGATCCTCTGCCATCTTGAAAATCTCTTGAGGATTCACATCGCCGGTAACTACGAGTGCCGAATTGTTTGGCACGTAGTAACGCGACTGTATCAGGCGCATCATTGCCGTGGTTGCCGTGGAAACCGTTTGCCGGTTGCCAAGCGGGTTTTTGCGGCTCGTGTACTTCGAGTACATCCGGTTAAGCATCTCTTGATTGAGATAATAGAAGGGGTTCGATTCGTTGCGATCAATCTCGCCAATTACAACTTCGCGCTCGCGCTCAAACTCGCCCTGTTCAAACAATGGGTAGCGTACGGAGTCTCGCATAAACTGCATTGCGGTACGCAGATTCGGCGTAGTCGTCGTGAAGTAATAATTAACTACTTCTTCTCGCGTAGTGCCGTTGTAGGCGATTCCAAGTTGGCCGATTGTTTTTATGTAATCCTCCGCATTCGCCACCGCGCGGTTCGCTTTAAAAAACATGTGCTCATAGAGGTGCGATAGTCCGTTGAGTTCCGGCGGCTCCGTATATGAACCGTTCTTTACCGCTAATTCCAACGTCACCAGCGGCACCGAATGATCTTCCAGCACAATGATCTCCAGGCCGTTTGCCAGGATATGGTTGGCAAGCTGGGCTTGCTGTTGGCGCGCGGGTGTCGCCGCCGTTCGCTGCCCCGCCCCAGTGGCCGGACGCTGCGGAAATTGTCGCGCGGCGGAGACTGCCGGATTCAATAAGAACGACGAAAGCAGAAGAAAAAGCAATAGGCTACGTTTCACAGAAATCTCCCACAAAAGGTTTGGTCGCATTGTCTTTAAAAGTTTTTGCCAATCAGCCGAGCCCGTTCGATGTCCGCTGGCGGGATTTAGATGTCAGGTCCCCCTGCTCAAAACTTGCCAACCTTGTCAGCCTCGATAAGATTCATCCTGTTCAATTCTGGAGAGCACCCAATCAAACTCTCCTGAGGTTATCTTTCCGTGGCAGAATTCACAAATGCCAGCGGCGTTTACTTTCAAAGGCGCGCCACAGTTTGGACAGTTTAAATCAGAGCGCGCGGCCTGTGGCTTGGCGTCACGATTTCGGATAAAAGTCCAATATTCGGTCCAGCGGCGCAGCTGAGTTTTTGACCCGCTCACCACTCTCCCGCCTTCATGCACAGTGTAGTCGTAGCCTTGAGCAGCAATCCGTACCGTGATGGAGTTGTAAAACTTGTCTTCCTTTATCTTCACCGGCTGCATCGCTGTGATTGTGCACTGAGCAAGCAGGTTGCGCAGGTGCTGTCGCCGGTAAGCGTCAATCCAGTATTGATGCATTTGGAAAAGGTTGTCAGTTTCATGCGGGCGCGCCTTGTCCCAATCAAGCGTGGACCACGCTGCTTGTAGCTCGACGAAGATCAACCGCGCGCGGGCCTGAAATGCGTCCCAGGAAAAGTTTGGGTTGTTTTTCTCAAACGCGACACGAACATTTTCAAAGCCAGGCTGCACCACGCTGGGAAAGTCAGTGCCTACCTCCGGAACATTGGACGTCAGCAACGGCCCCTTGGCCTCCTGGCTAAGCAATGCAACGTCGCGGACGTACCACTGAAATTCGCCACTCTCTATTTTTGTGCCACAGAAAGCGCAGCCGCCGGCACTGTTTTTCTGAAGAGCGCCCCCACAGCGCGGACAATGAAGCGCGGTTGCCTGGGCCGGCGGAGGCGATAACACGTCGCGCCTGCGCTCGAGTTCCCAACGCTCGCGAACGTAATAGCTCATCTCCGTTTCCTTCTGATTGGCGTTTACCACCTCAGTGTAGTTCGCTTCAAAGATCAGACTGATTTTAACCAGCGGCGTTTCCAGGCCGCTCACGTTTGCGATCTTAAGCGCGCCGACGATTATCCCTTTAACTTCCTTTAGGCCGGGTGGGTTTCGCTGCAGCAGGTTTTGGCGCGCGACATCGCTGAGGTATGGCGAAAACTGTTCTAACGCCGCTGCGCCACGGCCGCGTGCGTGATGCGCTTTTCCGTAAAGCGCGTACGCAAAGTCAGTAAAAACTATTTCCGAGAAGTTCGGATCGAATTTCCGTAGCTGCTCAAACTGGCGAGGAATATTTTCCGAACTACCCTGCTGAGTATTCAAACCCAGTGGGGTTGTCGGTTCAACGCGCCTGGCGCGCCTTACAAAATAATAAACAATGCCACCCGCGACGAGGATATCGAGGGGGATGCCAATCAACGGATACTCAATCGTGAGATATATGAGCATCCGAAATATCTGAAAAATTACCCAAATGATTGCTCCCGCGCCGCCGCCATCGCCGCCACCACCACCGCTGCCGCCGCGCCCGCCGCCGCCATAAGAACCGCCACCGCCAACTCGCGCAGCGCGTCCACCGCCAGCGCAAAGGCGAAAAGGATTGGGCCGGCGATCATAATTGCCCGGCACAACAGCCGCATCGATGGATTGGCAGGGTTGTCAGGTCGCATCACAATTCGAAGCGCGGCCGGTTCGGCAGTTCGTTTGGATTTTCGGCGCTGGGAGGAAGATGTTGCGCCAGCAGCACACCGAGTTTTTCCAGCCCCGCTTGCAGAGTCGCTGGATCCGGTTGTTTTCCCGCCTGGTGTAATTCAAAGAGTGTTTGATTCCATTCGAACGCCGGCACAGCCTTTAGGATTCCGCGATCTGCGATCAATTCCAGCCTTCGTTCGAGCAGCGAAATGTAAACGAGCACGCCCATCTCGGCTTTGGTGTTGGCGATACCTGCTTCATAAAACATTGCGGCCGCCGCTTCACGGGCCGCCTTGTCGCGCACACCCTTGCGCGTAAGCCGGCGACGTAGCGCATTGCTGCGAGAAGCAGCGTACGTTCCCCCAATGAAAAGCAATGCTATATCAATGGGTACCCAGTACTGCTGAAAAGTAAAAGGTGAGAAAAGGAGAAAGTTGAGACCGGCGAAAGCGAGCAGTGTACCAAACAGATAATTCGCGGCCGCGTAGGAGCGCGAACGAGCGCGAACAATCAGCACCAGCTCGGCATCAGTGCCTTTTTCGATTTCTCGTATGCAGTTGGTGAGACTCTTGCGGGCAGCGGTATCGAAGGCACGGCTCATGTTGTTACGTGACGTTGGGAATCCAGAAAGTTTGGCCGTCAACTACGACGCTCTTCAGTCCATTCTTTGGCAAGTCTTTTTCCTTCAGACCCAGAAAAGTAAAATGTGGCAAGTCGCTCAGCACCGTTTGAAACCAACCATGTTCGGCCAAAATCTGCCGCACGCGCGGACTATCAAATTCATTAACGTCAAACGCGAGCATCGCAATGTGTTGCGAAGTGCCGGGCGCTGCTATCGAGTAAAGAATCGATTTAGAAAGGTCCTTGCTGAAATAAATCCCGCTACGCTCCAGCTCCAATACTTCGGCAATTTGCTGGTGAAGCGGCAACGTTTTTAAGCGCGCGATTTGTGGTTCGGTGAGCCGTCCCTGCTGCAACCAATAATCAAGCGCCGGCAAAAAGCGCGTGTTCCACAATTCATAACTGTCTTCGTAACTGCGCCGTGCCGCTTCGGCGCCGTCGCGCGGAGTGATATTCAAACCTTCCTTCAGCGCCTTTTCACGAGCTTTCAACAACTGCTTCATAGCTTCCCGCTGTAGCTCGATATCCGCGCCTTCGATGTTTTCCGTGAGGTAGTCTGCATCCTCCTGAAACTTTGTAACTTCTGCTTCGCTGGTAAAAATGCATACCGGCGGCGGCGTTACTTTTTTCGTCGCCAAAAACATCGCGCCATAATCTTCGAGTATGCGACGAGCAACCGAATCGGACGGCGGGCAAATGCGCTCAACGGTGGTCTTTCGTTTCTTTAGAGCCTTGCGCAGGATTTCATAAAATGATGCAGGCACTGCGTCGGATGACTGTTCGAACATTCTTGTCGTTGCTGGAGAACTGTTTGACGGCATTCGATATTGGTTGTTTTGCGCTAGGGTTGGCGCAGTGTCAAGCAGAACGCAGGTCACTAACACCAAAAGCTTTCGGCGAGAAACCCCAGGCGAGCAGCGTCTCTTGGTCTGACATTCCCAAGGCAATCGCGAGGAGTTCTGGTACAACAACACTTTCCACAAACTCAAAAAAAATTCGACCCGCGGTCGTGTCAGCGATGATAGTGGCGGGGCGGCGCGCTGGTCAACAAAGGCCCGTTTCGGTTATTTCATCCAGTATACTTCTTCACAAAATGAAGCCAAACGGATTATTAGAAGAGATTCTCGCTCTTTATCAGAAGCACGGTTGGCAATTGCGCCGGATCTTGCTGCGACCGGAATCCCGGGCCTGCTTCGAAAGTGAGCGGTTGCCGTTGGGCGCCGTTGAAGCCGAAGAAGCGACAATCGATGCTCTCTGGTTTTCGCGCCCGTCGCATCAGGGACGTGAAGCGTGGGAACTCAGACTAATTGCAGAAAACCCTTATGCGCTTTTTGAAACCTTTGAAGCAGATGAGTTGGAAGAAGAACGTGACGACGTGCGTCGCGAAATGGAAGCGCGAATGCGTGAGTACACGGACAAAAGTGATGAGTAATGAGTGATGAGTAATGAGTAAACGTACAACGTTCCGGTTTGAGTCGTTCACTCATCACTCATCACTCATCACTCACACTTGTCACTTTTATTGTTTCCCCATCTTGACCGGAATCTCCACCCGCTCCTCGCCTCGCATCACAACCAGCTTGATCGTGCTGTAAGGCAGTGCCCGTCTGACTCGCGAAAGGAGTTCTTCGGGAGTACGAATCGGAATGCCATCGAATTCGATAACAACATCGCCTGTCTTAACACCGGCGATGTCTGCCGGTTGGTTTCGATTGATGTCATCGAGCAGGACGCCATACATCTTCGTTCCCGGAATAGGCACGCGCTCGCCTCCGCCATCGTAACCAAATTGCGCGCGACCTTCCGGACGGTTGCGAAAGGCGCTGTTCAGCCGGTTCAGTTCTTCTCTTGAAATCGTAGTCAGCTTGGCGTTCTTCGTTTCGCCGTCGCGCAGGTAAACCAAGTCCAGGGTTTTTCCGATCGGCGTACTGCCCAATAGAGCGGTCATCTCGTCATCGGAACGAATCGGCTGACCATCGACGGTGGTAATGATGTCGCCGCCGACTAGCCCAGCATCGTCTGCAGGCGAGCCTGGAGGTTCGACATTATCGAACGTGACACCGCCGTCCGCTGTGTCAAACGAGTTAACGCCTGCATATGCGCGCGGCGCGCTCTGCGCAAATTGGACCCGAGCATTTTGGCGAATGGGTCTAACGATCGCTGTGAAGCCGGCCGCTGCAATGAAAAATATAAGCAAGCCGATGAACATCCAGCTCATCCCGCTCATGCGTTTTTTACGCTTGCGCATTGGGCCGCCTGGGGAAACGGCCATTCCGCGATACTGTGGGTGCTGAAACTGGGCTGCACCGTTTCTCGGGAGGGTGCCCGGCGGAACGTTCGGAAAACGAACTGTTTCCGTATATTCAGCCAAGCCTTCGCCGAGGCGAAATCCGCAGTTGCGACAGAAGCGCAACTCTTTGGGCATCGGCGCATTACAGTTGCCACAATTCGTCACTGAGGAGTTCGTTTCGGGAGTCATTATGATCTTCCAGTTTCGGCAGCCTATCACTTTCGGGCCGTTGAAACAGCTAAGAATAGCAGAAGTCTATACGCCAAACGGAGCGCAACGGTTGCATTAAACGGCCGCTCAAGATCAGGGGCTGCCTCGGTTTGAACTAGTAGTCCCGAAATGCTAACTCTCGCGTCCGGCTTTGGCGGCTGCCGCGGCCGAAATAGACATTCAGCGATATCCAGTGCAATATCTTTGAACCCTCGCCCATTTGGCCCGAGATTCGCTTTAGCCTCGATTCAGTCGGTTTTGACCCAAGGAGAAACGGTAAACGTGGAAGTAACCAAAGCACTGGCGGCGCTGCAACCGCTGTACGGTAAAGACAATGTGGAGATCGTGACAGTTGACGGCCGGCGACTGCGCGGGACCGTCCGCAGCATGAAAACTACGCAGGCATTAACTACGCCCAGCGTGAAGATGGAATGCGCCGGCGGTGAGATAGTGAAGATTCCCTTTCCCAGCATCGCCGAGATCAAAGATCACAACCCCAGAGAACAGCAGGCGAAAAGCAGAAGGCAGTAAGCAATAGGCAGTAGGCAGAAAGCACGTATCGGAAGAATCACGCCTGCTTTCTGCCTGGTGCCTACTGCTTTCCGTTTACCGTTGCTTCGCGTATAGTACGCCGTTTTAGTTTTCAGCTTTTCTCGAACGGAGTTTAGTCATTGTCTTTCCAGATTGAAGAATTTGGCGGCCGCCTGGCGAGTGTTTGGTCGGAATTACGTCCGGCCACGCGTGGATTGGTGGAGCATGCGCTACAGAACCCACCGCCAGCACCCGCTCGCAGAGTGCCCTACGACGCACGTGCTGACCACGAGCTCAGCCGCTTGCTTACCGCTCTCGATGAGCGAGCGTTGGAAGCGGGCAATCTGGAAACTGAAAAGGGGCACCAGCTTCGTCACATCGCTGACACGTGCGCCGCCGTCTTGCAGGATAAAACCCGTTCCGCCGAAGTCTTCACCCAACTCGTACGCCGCGCCGACAAGCAACGCGATTACAAGCGTATCGATGCGCTGGCTGATGCGCTGACGCGTTTTGCTCCCAGCGAGATTTGCGAGCTAGCACGGTCGCCGGAAGTTGTAGTTCGAGCATTGGCAAGCGAGTCGCTGGCCCAACTGCCGACGTCAATTTTGATTGGAATATTGAGTGACCCGGTCGATGCCGAAATCGCTCGCGATGCCTTGCGTCGTCAAGCAGATGATTATGGCTCAGAAGAAGCTCGGCAAATAGTCGGCGCACTGGACCAGATGAATCTGGGTCAGGACGACCTTTAATAGTCTGACAATCACCTGAACAGAAGTTCCCGCCCTGGTCCGACGGCATGTTCGAGCGGCTGGTTGGATTTCATTATTGCGTTGCGCTACGGGCTTTGCGAAAGACAGGAAGGCGAACAGCAACGCTATTAATGCAATGAAAAGCTGTGTCGCCGGCAGAACGCTTACACCCAATCCCAGGATTTCAAATATCCGAAACACAGCCACGAGACCTATCCCTCCAAAAACCAATGTCAGGAAATACCAGAGCCGGTGCATAAGGTTCCCTTCTTGTTTCGGAAGTCCAGTCAACGATTGAGGGGTTTGCGTTGCAGCTAGGTCTGCTTACCGAGTTCATGCAGGCGGGAAACAACTTGATCGATCAGCCAGTTTGGTGTTGACGCGCCGGCAGTTACGCCCACACGTTGGGCGTTTTCAACGTCTGTCGGATTGATTTCGGCGGGTGTTTCAATCAAAAAACTCTTGTCACATTGTTCCTGACAAACCGCCAGCAGCTTTACGCTGTTTGAAGAATGGCGGCCGCCAATTACGTAAAATACATCCACCTCGCCCGCGAGAGCGCGCGCCGCATCCTGCCGATCACGCGTGGCAGAACAGATGGTATTGACGACTTGCGGTTCAGCGTCGGTCTTGGCACGAACGGCTTCAGCAACTTCCAGAAAGGTTTTCAACTTGATCGTAGTTTGCGAAACGACGAGGGGCGCGCGCAACTGCGGCAACGCCGCAACCTCACTCGCATCGCGCACAACGTAGGTATTCTCAGGCGCATAGCCAACTACACCAATCATCTCGGGATGGTCGGGGTTGCCTGCAACCACCACGTCACGCCCGTCCTGCGCAGCGCGTTCGGCCAGATGCTGAACTCTGGTTACAAAGGGACAGGTGGCATCGATGACTTTCGCTGCCCGGCCTTCGAGGTCGTGTTGCACCTGCGGCGTCACACCATGCGCGCGAATCACAGCGATTGTGTCGGCGTCGGCTTCATCGGGGACATCAATCGTTGAGACGCCCAATTCGCCAAGCCGTTCCATCTCCTGGGCGTTGTGAATCAATGGCCCGAGCGAGCGGATGGGACGCACGCCTTCATCGAGGGCATCCTCAACCATCTCGACAGCGCGCTCAACACCGAAACAAAAGCCGTATTCGTCTGCTAGTAAGACTTCCATTGTTTGTGGCGCAATCGGTTAAATTGCGTAAATGTAAACTTACCAGTCAACGCAAACCGACAGTTTGCTTTACTTTTAGTTGACCGGTTCCGGCGCGCCTTCAGACTTTTGCCGGTTGCACTTCTGCTGCCATTCTTCGCGCACCCGATCGCCTCCGGCCACGCGCGCGTCAACCCATTCAATGTCTTTGTCAATTAAGGTGCGCACGTTGCGCAAAAAAGATTTCTTCAAATCGGCGAGATTGTGCGCAATGTCCTTGGGCAGGATTGCATAAGACACGTCACCAACGTAACGAATGGCGTCGCACAGCTCGTTTACTACGTTTTTGCCAGCAGACTCTGTTGTTTCTTCCATGATAAAACTCCTCTCAAAATGCCAAACCGCAGACCATTCCGACAGCGAGGCTATCTTAACACTACTAAAGTACGACCGCACGGAGCGGTTCGTTCCGTAGTTTGCAAACGGGGAATTCTTCGCCTGCCTTGGGGTTGACGCTGGGGAGCGTGTCCCCAACTTTGTCGAATCCAAAAGGCCGATTCCGTGATACACGGTCATAACTTTATGCAACCGGGTCGCCTGGGGAGAGTGTACGGTTGTTGGAAGAATGCCGTGAAAAGAAGGTGATTTATGTTTCTCTTGCGCCCAGCCATTCTTGGTTTGTTAACCCTGACGCTCTACGGTTCGGTTCCGGCACAGCGCCCCGGGCCCGAGTTTCGACGACGAGTTTCATGCGAGCCGCTTGAGCCGCGTACCAGGCTGGAAGCGATTGAAGCGGCGTATGAGAGAGTTCTGATAAAAGGGTTTACTCAATTTGCCTCGCTGAATGTTCGCGGCGCGGACATTCGCATCGATGCCATCGAGGTAAAAGAAGCGAACGTCGCGACCAACCGGGTCCTGGGCCTGGTCATTGCGATAAGGGACCAGCGTGAAACACCTCGGGAAGAAAGAGCCTTCGTGGACTATGAGGAAATCGACCGATTGATCCGGGCGTTGGAATCGCTTACTCGCGTAAACGAGTCTGTCACCAAGCTGGTGGGATTTGAGGCTCGTTATCGAACACTGGGTGACCTTGAGATCAGTGTGTTTCGCCAGAGCCGTACTAGCGGTACGGCCGCTTCCTTGTCGAGCGGCATCTGCGATCGCGTGACCGGCCTACTAACTCTCGATGAAGTGGATCGTTTAAGAGCCCACATCATCGAAGCAAAAGCACGACTCGATGAAATCAAGTAATTCCAAATAGCAAAAAGCCCTACCTGGCGATAGGGCTTTTGCTGTTAGTCAAAATCCGTGAGTTAAAGAGCTGAGCTGCTGTCCACGTTCTCGTTCGTGAGACCAAATGCAAGCTTGGCGTCATTCGGGGTCAGAACAGGATGGTAGGTCTTGCCATAAGTCTTTACGATTTTCTTGATGTAGTTTTGTGTCTCGTTGTAGGGCGGCACGCCCTTGTATTTGTCGACTGAACCTTCACCAGCGTTATAGCCGGCCAGCGCAAGCGTAACATCACCGTTAAATCTCTTCAGAAGGAACTTCAGATATTTCGTACCGGCTTCAACGTTGGCGGCCGGATCAAAAGAATTTTTGAGCCCAAATCGTTTCGCGGTCCCAGGCATCATCTGCATCAGGCCCTCGGCGCCCGCATGAGAAACGGCCTTGGGGTTGTATCTCGATTCCTGCTTGATCACGGCGTGGATGAACCGCGGATCAACGCCCTGGCGTTCGCCGGCGTGATAAATAACCCAGTCGAGGTCACAGTCGCCCGATAAAGGAATATCCTGAGGTATGGTTACGACCGGTGGAGTAAGAGCACTAACTGAAGGCGCGAATACGGGACTGAAAAAGAAGCCGGCAAAGTTTGACAAGAAGAAAAGGGAGATAATGGCAAACGACGCAAACTTGGCCAGGCGAAAAGTGTGAACGCGCGCAAAGCGCAAACGGGGAAACTCTTGGGGAAACTTCATTCGTGATTCTCCATGTGAGCGATGGTCCAAAGGAACCATCAGGGTTAAGGGTTAAAACTTCTGGCTGCGCATGGTGGAACCAATTTCAAAGAACTTGCAATGCACTTGAAATGGAAACCGAGAGTAAGATGGAGATTTGATTGCGGAAGTTGCTATTGGATTGCTTCTTTGACCCGTCGATGTGACGTACTAAAACGATCACATTTTTATTGCAAAGGAGTACGCGTGATCGTTCAATATGAGTAACGGAAATGGCGGTTTAGAGAAATGAGTGATCAGCGTTGGAGCAGAAAAAGATTCTCTTAAGCGCAACTGAATACGACTGGGACGGGGCCGAGACCGTGTACGCCCTCATAACGAATGACTGGGCGAAAGATCAAGAGGGTGAGCCAATTTTCGGGAAGGAATATGCGTATCAGATGGAGGCGTTTCAAGCGCACGCCCCACTTCCAAAAGGGCCGCGAGGAGGCTTTGATTTCATTTGCGGCGGCTGAGGAAGCAGCAAAACAAGAGTATGCGGATTGGCGTTCCGGTAACATTCCATCGGGAACTAAAGTTACGCATCAAGAATACTGGGAAATGAAATATCGGCAGAACCGATACCTCTCCCACCTATCTGATCAAGAACTTGCCCAACGTTTGGATGCAGTAATGAATAACATGGTCGGTTTGACGCCCGATGAAAAAATAAAATTCCTTTCACACAACGAGACACAAAAAGATTGGCAAGCCGAATTTACTGTTCTATTGGAAGAATCAAGATTACGCCACACGGGATTGCCAACACATTTGCTTCACGAACTACATCATCCTGATTACGACTGGCCAGGAATACCCAAAGCGGCCGCGGAATTTCATACGCTAAACGTTAAAGGAGGTGAGTACCTCGTAAAGTATCTACAGTTGAATCATGGGAAAGAGGCATTTGAAAAAGGACGAATCCAAGTTAACCCAGCATCTACTTTTAAAGATCCCTCTTTGAATTATGCGCTCGAAGATGACGAACTCCAGTTGTCGTTGCGACCGCCGTCAAAAACAGATCCGACGGTTTTGGTTTCTGCGACAAATTACTACGTTTATTGCATGACTAACGAGTTCGATCTACGTCTCTTCGGCGACTTCAAGTATAACGCCTGTTTGATAATCACAGAGCCAGCTGTATTCGTTGAACGCTTAGCGCATAAAGCATTGCGCCAACTTCCCCGGTGGAGGGCCGAAGCCTATCCAGTGATCTATGTAGATCCCGTCCGCCCGAACTCAATGGAGCTTGATATCTTCCGCACTAAGGATTTTCGTTATTCCTATCAAAAGGAATATCGGATTGTCTGGCTACCTCCATTCCCTTTGTTCACACTTAAGCCAATAATCGTGGAACTCGGCGATCTAAGCGATAGCTGTCACCTAATTTCACTGTAACATCCTACGATCGAGTTTCGACTTCGTCTTGACAACGATTACGCTGTGGTAATAGCGCCTAAGAAAGCAATTGTGGCGGCCATGGGTGGTTCTGAAGCCGGAAACAAACGATTCGTTTGATCAATTCAACCCCAGGTGCTTGTAGATCTTTTGGCAATTGTTTTGCGCGAGAGTATTACTGCTTCGTCGCAAGGATCTTTGATCACGCTGGGCATGATTTAGTCAGCCGCGGCAATCTATCTCACCGGCTCGCGCAGAATTGCATCCCCAGCCACCGCCGCGATGCGCGCCGCTTCAGGATGCGCTTTGTGCAACCCGGCAATTTGCAGGAGCGCTTCGCCGGTGCGTGACAGCATGCGAAAGAGGTCACCTTCCTCCGCGCGCGTCTCGCGCACCAGGGTGGACCATTCAGTGCCACCCGCCCAACGTGCCGCAGTCGCAGCGGCAGAAAAATTTAATTCCGGAGTTGGCTCAACGCCAAACTTCCACTCTTCCGAGGAGACGCGAAAGCCAATCTCCTCAAACTGCGCCAGGCTGTTTACCAGCGCATCTTCAAGTTCCAATGTGCCGTAGTCTCGGTCTTCATCAGCGGTGAGCGCAGCAACGACTGCAGCCATACGCATAAAGTCGAGCGTGGTGAATAATCCACTCTGCAATGCCTCGCCAATTATCAAAGGGCGATCAATATGCAAATCCGCAAGCCAACTGCCGCGCTCGGTTACCTTCTGCGCCTCGAAATCGAGATAACCCAACGATGAAAGCACGCGGGCGCGCTGCTCAAACGGCTGCCACACTTCTTTGCGCATTCGCTCAGTACGTCGAATGGCGCGTTCGAGATCTTCCGCATCACCGAGTAGCCCCCAGAGCGTCTCAGTACACTTTGATCTATTTTCTGAATCGATATCGCCCGGAATCAGCCCTTCAATCAACTGATCGAGTAGTGTCAGCGCCGCGCCTTCCTTGTCCTGCGCATCGCGCAAGCGAGGTTCCGCGATAACAAGCTCTTTGCCGCGACGCCGAATCTCCTCGAATGCTTCTTCGATCAGTTCCTCTTTCAGACGATAAACGGGCGAGTAGACGCGGCCTATTCGTTCCAGCGCGAAGCTCGCGCTGCGGCCGTCTTCACGCAAACCGCGCACACTTCCATCGCGCTTCTCGGTAATTAAGACGAGACGCTTACCACTTCGTCCGATAGCGACAACTCTGCCCGGCTGGACCACCTCGTCCAGCCAGCGATGCAAAACTTCTGCTCGCGTTTGCGGTTTTGAATCCTGCAACTGGGCGCGCGCGCTGACTAGTCGTTCGAATCCCCGCACCACATCGATAGACAAGTCACACCCAGCTTCACCCAGTTTCGTGACAATGCGTTGTTCAGTCTCGATTCCAGCTTTGTCGAGAGCGGCGATCTGGCTTGCTGCCTCACGATGCTCGAAACTCTTTTCAGCTATTTCGCGCACCTGCGCAAAGTTTCCGTAAGCGTCCAGTAAATTGAGCAACGTGTTGTAAGTAGCGCGAAACTGACTTACCAAAGGATCGGGCGGCGACCGCAAGAGTGCAGCTATTCTTTCCGGATCCTGATGGATTCCCGGCGCCGCAACAATGAAGCCTACGTTGTCGCGTCCCCGCCTGCCCGCGCGGCCGGTCATCTGTTGCAACTCAGAAGCGGTCAACTGTCGCCAGCCATTGCCGGTGCGCGCTTCGGCTCCTGTCAACACGACTGTACGCGCCGGAAAATCAACGCCCGCCGCGACTGTGGCAGTCGCGAAGATCGCATCCAGCAATCCCGCGCTCATCATTTTTTCGATCACCAGTTTCCACGCAGGCATGTGCCCCGCATGATGCGCTGCCACGCCGCCGCGCACGATCGTCTCCAAATGCCGGTGGCGGCGAATTTCCGGATACTGCTCGACGAAACGGCGCATGAAGTCGCGCCGCTCCTCGCGCCGTTGCTCATTTGGATCACGTCGCATGAACGCTGCTTCCGACGCAGCCTGATCACAACGGCGTCGCGTGGGCAGAAAGACGATCGCAGGCAAAAGGTTGTAACTTCCAAGTGCCGTTAGCAGTGTTGCAGGCGGCATCTCGGGTAGACCTATTTTCATATTTGTCGCAAGCGAAATTTTTTAGCGGTCTCGATTCCGTCTCTGCTCGCGGCGCTGCTCGGCCATTCGTTCAATCTCAGGATTCAGTTTTCCGTGTTCATTCAGTAACGGCAGCAACCTTTTGTCAGGTAGAAGCATTGCCGAGCGCAACGGAACTGGACGTGCGCCCGGCCGCGTCACCACTCCGCAATGCACCCCGCGCACTTCTTCAATCCAGGCTGCGAACTGATGAGCGTTGCCGATCGTAGCCGACAACAACAGCAGCCGAATACGCGGGGGTGTCAGAATAATGGCCTCTTCCCAGACGTGACCGCGATCCTCGTCGGCAAGATAATGTGCTTCATCAAGGACTACGAGATCTGCATCAACATCGCTGCCGCCGCGCAAGGAATAAAAAAGCTGGTTACGAAAAATCTCGGTTGTGCCGACAATCAGCGGCGCCTCAGTGTTCTCTTTGCGATCGCCGGTAAGTATTCCAACTTGTGCCGCACCAAACTCCTCACTGAATTCCTGGTACTTTGAGTTAGTCAACGCCTTCAGCGGTGTGGTGTACCAGGCACGGCGTCCGGCTGCGAGCAGCCGCCGAATTTCTTCCCGTGCAATCCAGGTCTTCCCACTGCCGGTTGGCGCGGTCACCAATACATCTTCAAACTCGAGCGCCGCAAGCGCGTCGAGTTGAAAACGATCAGGTTTGAAAGGTTGAACTGGCGGCGTGCCGATGCCGGCTAGAAGTGGGCGGGCTTCGCGCAGACGAGATTCGGCTTTGGTGTCCTCGAACGTCTCAAACTTGTTTGCGTGCTTATGCGGTTCCGGGCGACGACGACTTCGGCTCTTGTCTTCGAACCGCTTTCCTCGTCTACCCCCTCGTGTTTTGTCGCGTGGGCGCATTGCACGCATTCTACTCCACCCGGATGCCTCGGCTTTTGTCCCCCATCAGACTGCGATGAAAACCGCATACTTTGGGGACTTGGCAGCCAAAGTGCTAACGTATAGGTTTCCGGTTCAGGCTGGACTCGCAACGGATTGCGCCAACGCCGCGTCTAACAGGAACTTAAGCTGGCTTAGTGGCGTTTTTATTGTCAATGGCAGAACTTTTCGCAAATTTTGAGATTACTGACGAAGCCAGGTGGCCCGTTATTTTGAGGCTGCTTGGTGCTTCCCTGACCGTGCATCTGCTGGGGCTTGCTTGTCTTATGTACGTTCCGGCGTTCCGCGATGCATTTAATTTGGCTAGCCTACTTGCGGATACCAGCTTCGTAGACAAGGACTACAACCGGACCGACATTGGCGAGGATGTACAGTTCGTAGCACTGGGCGGCGAAAAGTTTCGCTACCCTGACGGCTACTTCGCTCCTGAAGGTCAAACAGCATTTCCCGAGGTAGCGCCTCCGCCGGCTATTATTGCGCAAGCTCAACCAATAAAGGTCAGCACACCTGAGCCGTCTCCATCGCCGTTTCCCCACACCTCCCCGGCAGTAACAGCTTCACCGAGTACATCTCCGTCGCTACCAGTCGTGGCGCAAGCTAGCCCCAGCCCCGCTGCGAGTCCGCTCTCAGCTGCAGAAGCGCAGAAGGAATTGGAAGCGACGGCCGCCAAAAACAATATTGAGCTGCCGAAAGAAAACGAGATTAACAAGAAGGTGCTCAAAGACTTTGCTATCTATGCCAACGACCTGAAGAATAAAGGCCAGCTCAATCTGGATATGCCGTTTGAGATAGTGATCGAGGCTGAACTTGATAAAGACGGAAAGTTAAAGGATCCGAAGTTTACTAAGAAGGAAGGAGATCAGAATCTCGTCGATCTGTTTAGCCGCATGATTGCTGCCTTGAACGACAGCGGTTTTCTGGTTTACCTGAAGCCCATTGACAAAGACAATCCCGGAACCAAAGTTGTCTTCACTATCAGGCAGGGCGAAACTGAAGTACTGGCGTCGGTTGAATCAGAGACATCTTCTGATGACAGCGCGCGTGTACTGGCAAAGGGATTCAATGCAGCATTAATGATTGGCGCGCAATCGCGCGCAGGGAAAGACGAGGAAATATTGTTAAAAAATACTAGTGCTTCGCCAAACGGAAGAAAGATTATTTTCAATTTTACAATGCCGCGCCAGGCCGTCGTGGATCTCATCAAGAAGCAGCTGGCCTCCTAGCGTTGCGCCGGAATGCTGGCTTGCTTAGCCTCTCCACGCTCAACTAAAATCACAGGGAAAGCAAACAATTGGGGTTATCAAGGCGGTTTCGTTTTCGTTCCGCCCAACTGTTCAGATAAATATTATGAGCGTCGATAAATTACTTACTAAAGTTTTTGGTAGCAGCAACCAGCGTTTTCTTAAATCAGTAGAGTCTCTGGTAAGGGAAATCAATGCCCTGGAGCCTGCCATAAAGAAACTTTCGGACGAACGACTTCGCCAGCGCACCGCAGAATTCAAACAGCAATTGCAGACTGCCGTCGCCAGCGCGCGTGACGCTGAGGATCGCAAACGCCTCGAGCGTGAGGCGCTTGACGAAATTCTGCCCGAAGCTTTTGCGATTGTGAGAGAAGCAAGCGTGCGCACTACCGGCATGCGCCACTTCGACGTGCAGTTGATCGGCGGCATTGTCTTACACCAGGGCAAGATTGCTGAGATGCGAACGGGGGAAGGCAAAACGCTGGTGGCCACATTGCCTGCTTACCTTAATGCGCTTACGGGTCGCGGCGGTGTTCACGTCATCACTGTTAACGATTATCTCGCCTCGCGCGATGCCGAGTGGATGGGTCAGATCCATCGCTTTCTTGGTCTCGAAGTCGGCTGCATTCAAAACGACATGGATGATTTCGAGCGGCAAACAGCATATGCCGCCGACATCACCTACGGAACGAATAACGAATTCGGATTTGATTACCTGCGCGACAACATGAAGTTTGACCTCGCAACCTGTGTTCAGCGCGGTCATTACTTCGCGATCGTCGACGAGGTGGATTCAATTCTGATCGACGAAGCGCGCACGCCGTTAATTATTTCCGGACCTTCAGATGAGGCAACCGACAAATATTACAAAGCCGATGCCATCATTCCGCAGTTAAAAAAGGGAGAAGAAGTAGATGGCGTCAAGACTGGAGAGTATCTGGTTGACGAACGGCAACACACGGCGGTGCTGACCGAGGAAGGCGTCGACAAAGCTGAGCGGCTGCTCGGCGTGGGTAATCTTTACGATCCTTCAAACATGGAGCTGTTGCATTGCGTTGAGCAAGCTCTGAAAGCCCACACGCTTTACAGGCTCGACCATCAGTATGTGGTCCAGGACGGAGAAGTAATCATTGTCGACGACTTCACCGGACGTCTGATGAAGGGCCGTCGCTGGTCAGATGGTCTGCACCAGGCGGTTGAAGCAAAAGAAGGCGTGAAGATTGAAAAGGAAAACCAGACGCTGGCGACTATCACGCTGCAAAACTATTTCCGCCTCTATGAAAAACTCTCGGGCATGACTGGTACCGCCGAAACTGAAGCGGCGGAGTTTCAGACAACTTACAAACTAGACGTAATCGTCATTCCCACACATATGCCGATGGTCCGTAAAGATTTTTCCGATGTGATTTATCGCACGCTGCCGGAGAAGTGGGATGCCGTAATTGAAGAGATTAAGGACTGCCACGACCGTGGCCAGCCCACGCTGGTGGGTACAGTTTCAGTTGAAAATTCAGAGCTTATTGCGCGGCGGCTGCAACGCGAGGCGGTGCCCCACAACGTCTTGAACGCCAAGTACCACGAGCGTGAGGCCGAGATCGTGGCGCAGGCAGGCCGCAAAGGTGCGGTGACGATTGCAACCAACATGGCTGGTCGCGGTACGGACATCCTGCTCGGTGGCAATCCGGATTTCATGGCGCGCGAGTTCCTCAAAAAAGAAGAGGTCGATCCCGACGAAGCAAGTGAACAGGAATGGTCACAAGCTTTCGAACGCGCCAAACGAATCGTCGAAGCGGAACATAAGGAAGTTGTCGGTATCGGCGGGCTGCATATCCTCGGCACTGAGCGGCACGAGTCGCGGCGCATCGACAATCAGCTTCGTGGGCGTGCCGGTCGACAGGGAGACCCGGGCTCGTCGCGCTTTTTCCTTTCGCTTGAAGACGATCTAATGCGCATTTTTGCCGGCGACAAAGTTAAGGCTTTGATGCAGCGGCTGGGAATGGAAAAAGGCGTCGCTATCGAGTCGAAGATGGTATCGAAGCGAATTGAGTCGGCGCAAAAGTCAGTTGAAGGGCGTAACTTCGAATCGCGCAAACACCTGCTCGAGTACGACGACGTTATGAACAAGCAGCGCGAGACGATCTATGGCTTGCGCCGGCAGCTAATGGAGGAACCGGATCAGCGCGAATACTTGCTCGGTGATCCGCCGCAAGCGGGCGTGGCTTATGACCTGCTATCTGATTTAACGAAGCAGTATCTCAATCCGGACGTTTCGCCGGACGACTGGGACGTCGAAAACTACAAGATCCAAATCAAGACGATTTATGATTTCGATGCGGATGCTGAAGGCATCGACATTCCCAACATGACATCAGAAGAAGTGACTGATGTCGTCTGGGAAAAACTGAAAGTCAAGTATGCGAAGAAAGAACAGCAGATTGGGCCAGAGGCGATGCGAACGTATGAACGCATCATCATGCTCAACATCATCGACGCGCAGTGGAAGGACCACCTGCTTTCGTTGGATCACTTGAAACAGGGTATCGGACTGGTGGGTTACGGCCAAAAGGATCCACTGGTCGAGTATAAGAAACAGAGTTTTGACATGTTTCAGGAAATGCTTGATCGCATCGACACCAGCACAATTCGCTCGCTATTTAACCTTCAGGTGGTATCTGAACAGCCGCCGGAGGCCATTCGCCAGCGCCGTCCCGCACGCTCAACATCGATGACCTTTACTGGTCCTAACCAGGGCGCTGCCGCAGCTGGTGAAGAAGCCGGAAAAGTGAAGACGATTGTGCGCGATCAACCAAAGGTCGGACGGAATGAGCCCTGTCCCTGCGGTTCCGGTAAGAAATACAAGAAGTGTCACGGCACCACTGTGTAGTCCAGTACATTCACATTCCGAACATGGTTCTAATGGGAAGACCTCGCCTTGCTGGTTATTTTATTGCAGCGCTGTTGCTCATCTCGCCCTCTCACTCTGCTGTATCTTCTTGTGTAGCCGCTCAGACGAACGTTCCAATCGATTCACATAACCAGCAGTACGCCAAAGAACTGTATCGCCAGGGAAGGTTTGCCGAGGCGGCGAGCCTTCTTCGAAAACTAATCAAGGAAAACAAGTCGGATAAGGAAAGCTGGTACTATCTGGGCCTTTCGCTTATTGAATCATACCAGCCGAAGGACGCCACGAAGGCGTTCGAGACTAGTCTCAAGCTTTACCCTAACTTTACGAAGGCTCGCATCGGGTTGGGTTATAGTTTGTTGCTTAGAAATAAACCTGCGGATGCACTCCGCGAAGCTCAAGCGGCTTTTCGCCGCAGACGGAACCGTCCAACACATTTTGGTTCTTACTGGACTACCGAACGGTTTGACAGACAGGCGGTTAAAGCTGCGCGCCGGATTAAGTTCATTCCGGCTATGAAAAATGGTCAGCCAGTCTCTACGGCTGTCCAGGTGGAATACGGTTTCAAT
Organism: Pyrinomonadaceae bacterium; assembly: GCA_051002775.1. Lineage (GTDB taxonomy): Bacteria > Acidobacteriota > Blastocatellia > Pyrinomonadales > Pyrinomonadaceae > PSRF01. Next base: position 21,278 of record JBPCLZ010000053.1, read on the forward strand.
TTATATTAGGCCTGTTGCGATTCTTTTCAGGTACACTCTGTATAGACTTTGTGAGAAGACGAAAACAGAGTCTTTAGCATGGGTATCCGTTTCACTCACCTTGAGCACTGAAATCACATCTACAAACCCAGTTGTGCGTGCAATCATTGCCGGCACTGCGCCTCAACCTGCGCGCCTGGCTGCGGCTTCCGGACTGCTGCCCCTGCCGCAAACAGATTTGTTTGAGGTGCTGGTTGCACTCCGGCAATCGGACGATGCCGAGATTGCTGATGCGGCAAACGAGACTCTAAAGGCGCAAAGTGCAGAAGACACACTGGCAACTGCTAAAGCTAACGAGACTGCCCCGTTAGTACTCGACTATCTCGCTACTTATTCCGGCGCTGATCGCCAAATTCATGAAGCGGTGGTGCTCAATAACAGAACGCCTGACCGTGCGGTTGCAAATGTGGCGGCGTTGACCAGCGAGGCAGCTGTACTGGAATTAATTGCAATGAACCAGCAGCGGCTGGTGCGGTTTCCGGAAATTATTGACGCGATTCTTGCAAACTCAGCGCGTTCTACGGAAGCCGAACGACGCGCACAGGAAACCAGACGTGAGTTTTTTGAGAAGGAACGCGGTGCGCAACAGATTGCACAGGAGTTGCGCGCTCGGGGCAAGAATGCGGCGGCGGAGTTTTTTGAAAACGCGGATCTGCAGGGATTAAGTGCCGACGACGCCTGGCTGATTGCGGAACATATAGAAGTTTCAGATGCCGATTTAGACAATTCCTGGCTGCCGGCCGAACGCTTTGAAGAACTTGGTGACGAAACAGCAGAGGACCATGCTGCAAACTTCAAACGAGTCATCGAATACGAGCGCATGGAAATGGGCGAAGTGCCTGCCGAGCGAGTTTCGTTGATCCGTCGCATCATGTTCATGAACGCGCGGGACCGGATGAAGCTGGCCATGAAGGGGGATCGCGAAGCGCGCAGTATCCTGATCCGAGATTCCAACAGAGTGGTAGCAGCCGCCGTTATCAATAATCCCCGAGTTACCGATCAAGAGGTGGAAAACATCGCCGCCATGCGTACTGTCGCCGATGAAGTATTGCGTCTCATAGCAATGAATCGCGCGTGGGCACGCTCGTATACCATCATTTATAACCTGGTCCGCAATCCGCGAACGCCTGTGCCTACAGTGGTTAGCACCCTCCCCCGAATCCGCACTAAAGACCTGCAACACCTCTCACAAAACCGCAACGTTTCTGAGGCGGTCCGGCGCCAGGCCCTAAGGCTCACCCAAACCCGGGAAGGCCATTAAAGCCAAACACCAAAGAGGCTCACCCGTCAATTGTTACAGAAGCCTTGAAATTGTGCTTGACATGTCACGAAGTTTCAGTGTAATTTCACACTGACTCAGCGGTTAGTTGAAGGGTTGATTTGGGAACAGGCCGATTTAGGCTGGTTTCAAAGGGACGCGGCTTTTATTTTTTTACGCCGCGATGGCTTTATCTCACCCGCAAGAGCACCGCCTGGTTCACGGGATCGGCCGTATGTGACGATTCTCAGTTCTTTGCCAACGCCACCTGTATTTACCCGAACCTGCCCGGTTATGCCCCGCCAATCTGAATAGATTGAGCGGGGCGCCTCTTGTCTAAACCCTTAATCTCCCGCTATTTTGGGGCAACGGAGATGTCTTTAACTTCGCCAACAGGCAAGCCACTCAATGGAGCCTCAGGACTGCTAATGCCGATCAGTCTTCGAAAGAGTTGCTCATACTCGTCTACCACGCCATCCCAGTCATAGTATTTCTGCACACGTAGCTGTGCGCGATGACGATAACTTTGGACCAGCGAGCCGTCGCGCAGCACTCGTCGCAGCTTGTCTGCCAAATCAAATTCGTCCGCATACGCAATACCAGCGTCTCCAATAACCTCAATGTTCTCTGGCGTAGCTAATGTCAGGACACAGTTGCCATAGCCCATCGCTTCCAGCAATGCTGGATGAGTGCCGCCTACTTCAGTTGCATGGACATAGCAATAAGCGTTTTGTTGCAGGGCCCGATAATCCTGTCCAAATACGAAACCGGTAAAGACAATTCGTTTATCGCCGCGGGCGCGTGCCTTCAAGTCGCTGATGTAGTCGTGCGCATACGGCGCGTCGCCAACGATTAGCAAACGATAAGCTGTGCGCACTTTCTTGAAAGCTTCGATAACCAGGTGCGCATTGTTCTCTGGCTCGAGCCGGGAAACGTACAAAACATACCGGTTGGGCTCCGCGCGCCAGCGGCGAACTGCCGCGCGATCGGGCCGGCGCTCAACCTCTGAGCCATACGCAATCATAGTTGACGGAGCGTTATACCGAGCCAGGTAGTAATCGTGAATCACCTGCGCATCGGTTACGATCGCGTTCGGGAGAATGGTGGTTAGCCGCTCGGCCATGACATAGTAGCGCCGGCCCAGCCAGCCCCACTTTTTGCGTTTGTGTTCGAGGCCATCAACGTTGATGACGACTGGAGTGCCTGTGAATCGCAGGATGGGAGCAAAAGGGGCGTTTGCAGCGTTGCATATTAGCACCGCGTCAAATCTCCCTGACACAGCATGCACCGCCGATAGGAAGGCATGGACCACAGTGTCAAAGTACTTGTGCCGAATGGTAGGCAACACTTTAAGGCGCACACCGTGATATTCGAGTTGTCGTGGCGAAACGTAGTGTGCTCGACCATAGACTGTGACTTCATGACCGCGCGCCACCAACCGAGTCGAGAGATGCTCAGCGAATGTCTCGAACCCTCCGTAGCTGGCGGGTATCCCTCGTGTTCCAAGTATGGCGATGCGCATAAACGATCTACGTCCGCGAGCCTCTAGCGGCGTTTCGATTGAATGGCGAATGCTTTCTCGTACACTGCCAGCGTTTGGCGCGCAGTTTCTTTCCAGTCGAACTGTTTCGCGCGTTGCATCCCTTTGACGCGCAGTTCGGAGCGAAAGTCTGAGTCGCTGATCACCTTTTGGATCGCAGCAGCGATGGCGTTTACGTCAAATGGATCGATCATCAGGGCTGCGTCTCCAACGACTTCCGGCAAGCTTGTTTTGTTGCCGACGATGACAGGCGCGCCACACTTCATGGCTTCGAGGGGCGGTAAACCAAAGCCTTCGAAGTAAGACGGATAAATAAAACAAAGCGCTCCGGAATACAATGCCGGCAGATCGGATTCTGGTACGTAGCCGGGCAGAACTATAGAAGCGCCGACATCCCGGTCCTTGAGCAACTGAAGTGTTTCATCATACAACCAAGCGTTTTTACCAACCAGGACGAGTTGTGGAAGCTTACATTCTGGCTGTTGCTGTTGCAATAGTGAATATGCCTCGATGAGGCGCCGCAGATTCTTGCGCGGCTGTATCGATCCCACCGAAAGAAGGTAACTTCGATCAATACCGTAAATTTGTCTAACTCGTTGAAGTTCATTGTCATCGCGCACTGGGGCAAAGGCATCAGGCGCTGCTAAAGGAACGACGTTAACTTTTTCGGGGCGCAAATTGTAAGTATCTATCAGATCCGCTCGGGTATGCTCAGAGAGAGCAATAACCTGCGCCGCATTGCGCGCCGAACGGCGTACGGTCAGACGCAGCTGCATGCGACTCCGGCGTTTGAAAGTCTGCGGCAAATGCTCAAAGGATAAATCGTGAATACTGACAACGACCGGGCAGGGCGAAAAAGGTGGGGCAGTAAATTGAACGTGAAGAACGTCGACTCGGTTGCGACGAAGTTCAGCGCTTAGTGTTAGTGGGATACGAACAAAGGGCGTGTGGGGAGGGGTGGTGCGAACTTGAAAGTTTGGCCAGCGATTGCTGAACCGCTCTCGGGCTTCGGGCCTGGTGACAAAGATCGTGTACTGATTGACGCCATCGATTTCGGCCAGTGCTTCGATCAGATTTTTGGCATAACTCTCGTTACCACCAAGCTTGTTCCCAACTGAGTGGGCATCAATCGCTATGCGCAAGCGCTGCCGCTCCCTGACAAAAATCGCTATTTGGGAAGGACTCCTACTGCGAGCCTATTTCTTCCCAGCTGCCGACGCCTGGCTGTCGCCACTCTGCTGACCGCGAGTGTCGCGCTCGCGGATACGAGCTGCTTTTCCGCGCAAACCACGCAAATAATAAAGCTTGGCGCGGCGAACGCGACCTCTCTTCACCACATCGATATGGTCCACGATAGTCGCGTGCAATGGAAAAATTCGTTCGACGCCAACGCCAAAGCTGGTTTTACGCACCGTAATTGTTTCGCGTGCTCCGCCATGTTTACGAGCAATAACAACCCCTTCGAAGGCTTGCAAACGTTCTTTGGTTTCCGACTCTTTGATGCGAACATGAACGCGCACCGTATCGCCCGCCTGAAAATCAGGAACGTTCTTGCGCAACTGGGTTTCTTCAATACTGTCTAATCGGTTCATCTCAGCACTCCATTAGCAAAACTTATTTCAAAAGGTCCGGGCGATTTCGTTCCGTCTTCTTTAACGCTGCTTCGCGCCGCCAGCGCGCAATCTCGGCATGATTCCCATTTAATAACACTTCCGGAACTTCTAAACCGGAAAACTCCGGCGGCCGCGTGTATTGCGGACAATCCAAAAGACCTTCAGCAAACGATTCGTTCGTTGTCGAACATTCATTTCCGACTGCGCCGGGTAACAAACGAATTAACGCGTCGACGACAACGACCGCTGCTGGCTCGCCACCCGACAGGACGTAATCTCCGATCGAAATTTCGTCGGTAACCAGTGCATCGACGACCCGCTCGTCAACGCCTTCATAGCGTCCGCAAATCAAGACAATGTGCGTCGCGCTTGTTGAAAGATCCCGGGCCACCGCCTGCGTAAATACCCGACCCTGTGGCGATAAGAGAATTACGCGCGTTTGCGCCGCATATTCAGCGCAGCTGGCGGCGCCTGTCAATTCTTTCACTGCTGCAAAGATCGGTTCCGGCTTGAGCACCATCCCTTCGCCACCGCCGAACGGGCGATCGTCGACGACGTGATGCTTGTCGCTGGTCCAGCGCCGCAGGTCATGCGCCTTTAGTTCAACCAGGCCAGCCGCGCGCGCCCTGCGGATGATGCCGTAATCAAACGCCTCGCGGAAAAAATCCGGGAAGATGGTGATGATATCGCAGCGCAGCACGTTAGAATTTCAAAGACTTATTAAAGATCCAGCAACCCTTCGGGCGGATTGACAACCACTTCTTTGCCGGAGATATCGATCTTAACAACCATCGACTCGACCATTGGTATCAGATGCTCCCTGCCAGCTTCGTCCTCAACCACTAGTAGCTCGACGCCTCCGGGCCTTAGCAATGCGCGAACAATACCAAGTTTTGGGCCATCTTCGATTACAACTGAACACCCCTCGAGTTCCCAGTCGTAATACTCATTTTCAGAGAGCTTCATGCGTTCCGCTTCCGGCAACGCAAAATCAAATCCTATTAGCGACTTCGCAGACTCGCTGTCGTCGTAGCCTGCGAATTTCAAAACTATGCGATCGTTTTGAAACCAATGATTTTCAAGTTCCAGCGGCTTTGTCTCAGCAGAACCGATCGCAAATATCGCCGACACTTGCTCAAAACGCTCAGGAAAATCAGTCAAAAGCTCAGCAACAATCTCGCCTTTCAAGCCTCGCGTCCTGACTGCGCGAGCCACCACGATTAGTTCAGAATCGTTCCTGGCTGCCGGCGCTTTCATTCCACGATTTCAAGGACGAAGCGATGTTTCTTCTTCAGACTCACCGCGTGGGCCAGGGCGCGTAACGCGCGGACTGTGCGTCCCTGCCTGCCAATAATCTTGCCCATGTCGCCGGGAGCCACGCGCACCTCGATCAGCGTTGCTCCTTCACGCTTCACCTCGCGGACATCCACCGCTTCTACGTCGTCTACCAATGCCCTAACGATCATGTCGACGGCTTCTTTCATGTTCTTCGGAGTTTGGGAGGGACTAAGCCTCAGGTTGCGTTTGCGCTTCTTGTTTGCCGCTGGCCTTTATCAGGCGGCCAACGGTGTCTGTCGGCTGCGCACCCTTTCCGATCCAGTAACGGACACGATCCATATCCAGCTTAATCTCGGCCGGCTCATGGGTCGGATTATAGGTGCCGAGGTTTTCCAGATAGGCTCCGTCTCGCTTTGATTGTTTCTCCTTCACTACCACTCGGTAAGAAGGACGTTTCTTTGCGCCGGTGCGCATTAACTGAATTGCTAACAAAACTTTTCCTCCGCTCTTTATGTCAACTAAATCGTCGAGTCACTAGTGTTACTCGTGATTTGTCACTCGTCACTTATTACGCTTTTACCGCCTGCGTTTCTTTTTCTTCTTCTTAAGTTTCTTTCTCGATGGCGCTACCGGCAACAATTGATTTTCGTCACCGTTGTCGCCCAACCCCGCCAGCTCAGGCACGCCCGCCATTCGTCGCATCATCTTGCCTTTGAGCCCGCTGCCGCCGAACATACCCGAACTGCTCAACTGCCTCATCATTTGCCGCATCTCGACGTATTGCTTGATAAGCTTGTTGACTTCGGCAACTGACGTTCCAGAACCGCGCGCGATGCGGCGGCGCCGGTTCGCATTTAATATTCTGTGGTCTGTTCGCTCGGTGTGCGTCATTGAGTCGATGATTGACTCAGTACGTTTCAGCTCCTTCTCCATCTGCTTCGTTTGCTCTTCATCCATCTGCGGCATGCCCATGCCGCCGAGCAACTGATCGGGAAGAAGCTTCATAATCTTTGAGAAAGAACCCAGCTTCTTAACTTGCCGCAACTGCGAACGAAAGTCGTCGAGCGTGAACTCGTTTTTCTGAAGCTTCTTTAGCTGCTCCTCAGCTTCAGACTGATCGACCTTCGACTGGACCTCTTCGATGAGCGACAGCACATCGCCCATGCCGAGAATCCGTTGCGCAACACGATCCGGATAAAACGGTTCCAGCGCATCATATTTTTCGCCCACACCAACGAACTTTACGGGCTGACCGGTGACTTGCTTGATGGAAAGCGCAGAGCCGCCGCGCGCATCTCCATCCATCTTGGTAAGCACGACGCCGGTGATGCCGATGCGACGGTGAAACTCTTCTGCAGAACGAACCGCATCCTGGCCCGTCATTGCGTCAGCTACAAACAGGATCTCAACCGGATGGGTTTCGCTCTTGATGTTGACGAGTTCCGTCATCAACTCTTCATCGATGTGGAGGCGTCCAGCCGTATCGATGAGCAGCGTATCGAACCCAGTTTGTTGTGCATGCTTTACTGCTCCGCGCACCAAAGTCAGCGGATCGTTCGTCTCGGTTTGTTCAAAGATCTGTTGGCCGGTCGCCCGTGCAATAACCTTAAGCTGCTCGCGCGCTGCCGGCCGGTAAACGTCAACAGAAAGCAGTAAGGGCTTACGATCCTGATTGGCCGCGAGCCAGCGCGCTATCTTTCCGGTCGAGGTCGTCTTACCTGAGCCTTGCAGACCCACGATCATCACGACGTTCGGGATCTGTTTGGTAAAGACCAGTCGCGAAGACTGGCCGCCCAGCAGGTCGACCAGTTCGTCGTAAACTATTTTGACGACTTGTTCAGAAGGTTTAAGTTCCTGCCAAACCTGTTGTCCTTCGGCTTTTTCCTTTACGGAGACGATAAAGTCTTTGGCGACTTTATAGTTAACGTCAGCCTCGAGCAGCGCCAGCCGAATCTCGCGCAATGCCGCGTCAACGTGCTCTTTAGTCAGCACGCCTTCGCCGCGCAGATTCTTGAGTGTCCTTTTTAGCTTGTCCGATAAGGACTCAAACATAGATCACTCGGGCGAAGCTTCGGCCCACTACGGAAACGGAGATGATAGCGGCCAGTGCAAAAGAGTGTCAAGGAAAGCGGCCTTAATGCCTTGTGATATCGACACTTTGCATGCCTGAGGCCCGCTCAGTAGGAAGGGGGCAACCTTTGACGGACAAAGGACCAGATAGCCTTCCTTGTGCGTCAACAAGCTCAAATCGTCAGGCGACAAAACTAAAAAACTACCTGATCAGTGGCCAAAATTCAGTCTTTTTTCGAGGGAGATTGCCGCGGAAGAGCATGGACGCTGATGGTCCTATGTGCTAAATTCTACGCTGTTTGCGCTATCGTGATACGCGGTTTTGTGGGGAATTGCGATCACGTTAAAGACCCTTCCGCCGCTAAATCACTGTTCGGCATGAAAAGCTCTCTGGATTGAGCGTCTTAGAAGAACTGAATGGCGAAAAAATCAGGCTCCGAAACCGGGGATTCGGCGCCAAAACAATCCTCAAGCAGAAAAGGTGTGGTCAATCTCGCCGATGCACGCGTGCGCCTAAGCACTCGCTCGTCCCGCGCGCCAAGCCAAAACTTGATGGAAGAGTTAGACGAGATTCGCTCGCTACTGGATCAGGGTTTGTCGGCGGAAGCCAAAGTCCGCCTGGCCTCTCTCATCGCGGCCGCTCGCACCAGTCCTTCAATCCTGGCGCTGGCACGGTGTGCGTTATCGACTGCGCTGGAAATGCAGGGACAGTACCGCGAATCTTTGGCAGCAGTTGCTATGTACGAGTCGCTCGATTCAAAAGAGAAACTCGATCAGCAAGCAATCCAGTCGCTGAGAGTTCAGATAGGACTTGCCTACAACTACAACGGCGATCACCCGAAAGCGATCTCTATCCTCAAGGGGACGCTGCGCGAGTTTGAAACGAACACAGAGCAAAACATTGGTCCCATTTATGCGGCGCTCGCGCGCGTCTATCGCAGCATCAGCGAATACCCTATCGCGCTTGATTATGCGCAAAGGGCGCTGGAGCACTTCCGTCACTCAGGCGAATGGCGCGGCCTTGCGGAAGCCTACTTTGGTATTGGCCTGGCCCAGATCCAGGAAGGCGACTACGAAACAGCGCTTGAGAATTTGCAGCAGGCCCTAAAGCTTGTCGGCGATCATCCGGCAAGCTATACGCTCGGGCGCATCTACTCGAACATGGCCGGTGTTTGCTGGTTTCTGAAACGGCCGCAAGAAGGAATTCGCTATCTCGAGAAGGGTATTGCTTATTACGAACGTACCGACCACAAGGCCACGGCCGCAGATGGTTACAACAATCTCGGGATTAATCTGATCCTGATTGGGCAATGGGGGAAAGCCCAGGAGGCTTTGCAGCGGGCACTTGAGTTGGCCACTGAAGCCGACGAGTGCGCCGAAAAAGTTCCGATGATTTTGGACTCGCTCGGCGAATTGCTAATGCTGCGTGGTGAGCTGGATGACGCCAAGGATTATCTACAGCGAGCTGTTTCGCTGGCGACCGAAGACGGAAACAAGTGGTATGCGTGCCAGGCGTTTAGAACGCTGGCTCGCTGCTATCTCGCCATGGAAAATCACGCGAAGGCGTTGGCCAAAGCGCAGGAAGCATTGGCATTGGCGGAGGCTATCGGCGACCGGCAAGGTGTTTCCGATTCGCGCTTGATTCTGGCGGAGGCGCATTTGCGCAACGGCGAGCATGAGAAGTGCTCGCAACAACTCGCAAAGCTGGACGAGGAAACGAGTGATTCAGCGACTGACCTGGGGTTTGCCGGAGAATCGCAAAGGCTCTTCGGCATGTTGGCTATGCTTCAGTCTGACTTTTCTTCTGCGGCTCAACATTTCGGCAGTAGTGTTTCCATCTTTGACATGTTGGGGGATCGTTATCGCGCGGCGCGTGGGCATAGCGAGTTAGGACGCGCCTACGCAGTGAGTCAACCCAGTCGCGCCATTGAACATCTATCGCGCGCAGTCAACGCATTTCGCGAACTGGGAGCAAAACTGGATCAAACGCGAGCGGAAGCGGCGTTGGCAAATCTTGATCGCACCACGCCGGAAAGAAGCGAAGAGCAATCGGCGTTAACCCAATTACTCACATTACGTCTGGCCGAGGCCGTTACGTCGCGCGAACTTCTGTTGCGCGAACTCGCGGCCATCATGCGCCAAGAAACGAGCGCCAAATGCGTGATGATCACCGAACCCGGCGAACATAATGAGCAACGAGTGGTAATTGCCCAGGGTTGTAAGCCTGACGAGGGCGCAAAGCTGGCAAGCCAGATGGACCAGGCAACGGACGAGCAATCACAAGCGGCTTTCGCGAAGAAGAATGATGCCGCTTTGTTGCATCTGCGGCCCTCGCACGCACCGCCGGCGACGCTTTACCTTTCGCCGCGCACCCGCGCCAAACTTCCCGGCGGCCTTTCACTTGATCCACTGCTGCGGGTGGCCGAACTCGGCATGGACGTTTGTGCCCTGCGCGGCGGATCGCAAAAAGGTTCTCGCGTGCAGCAACCGGCGGAAATGACTGGCGCCAGTCTCATGCCCGGCTTCATCCATTCGAGTCCGGCTATGACTAAGTTGGTCGAGGAAGTCCATAAAATTCGATCGTCGGATGTCACGGTGCTGGTAACGGGCGAATCTGGGACTGGCAAGGAACTCGTGGCGCGCGCGATCCATGCGCTTTCGTCGCGTCGTTCCAAAGTCTTTGTACCGTTCAACTGCACCGCGGTGCCGAAAGAGCTTTCGGAAGGCTACCTTTTTGGTTATCGGCGCGGCGCGTTTACCGGCGCGGTGACCGACTCGGCCGGTGTTATTCGTACCGCGGGTGGCGGCACTCTTTTCCTGGATGAGATCGGCGATCTCCCGCTTGACGTGCAGCCCAAGCTGCTGCGGTTTCTACAAGAAGGTGAGATTCAACCCCTGGGCGAGCAGCGACCAATCAAGGTGGACGTTCGCATTATCGCCGCCACCAATACCGATCTCGAGGAAATGGTCGCGCAGAGTAAGTTTCGCGAGGACCTTTATTACCGGCTCAATGTGATCAGGTTACGCGTGCCGCCCTTGCGCGAGCGGCGCTCGGAAATCCCCACGATTGTCAATTACTACATCAATCACTATTCAGCAAGATTTGGTCGCAAGAATATTCAAATGACTCCGCAGGCCGTTGATCTTCTAATGGTAAGCGACTGGCCGGGGAATGTTCGGCAGCTATGCAACGAAATTCAGCGAGTAGTTGCGCGCGCTGAAGACGCAGCAGTCATCACTCCCGATCAACTTTCTCCTGAGTTAAAGCGCACCTCATCGCCGACTACGCCGAGCGCTCCCGTTTCTACGTTCAGTTCGATGCCCGGCGCCGCCTTGCAAAATGTGACGCTCGCGGATGCTTTGGAAGAAGTCGAACGCCGCATGATCTCCGATGCCTTGCGCAAACACGGCGGCAACATTTCGCGCGCCGCCCGCGAACTTGGCCTGACACGCCGCGGTCTTTACCTCAAGCTCGAACGCTATCAACTCAGCGCCAGCGCCTAACAGCTTCGCAACTCAAAGAATTACAGTTAAAAGCGTAAAGAAGTGTGAGCTACGTGTTTTATTTTTAGCGGTTTGATTGACGTAAGATTTTCCGTGGATAGAATGAAATCCATAGACTTGACTGTTGCGCGTGGGTACCAACGTGAGACATCGAGTTAAAAACGACGGCGTAGTGCTGTAGGGTGATCCCCTCCGGTATTGCGCCGTTAGTTTATTAGAACCCAAAGCCAGTCAGCAGAATTCACTAACACTCATTTCGCGAAGCGTTCTCATTAACACCGTGGCTTCAGCCCGTTCTATGACAAACAGGGCACCGCTTCCCTCAACCGTTTTGACGGTTTACCCGGACCCCGGAAACCTTGAGACGATTGGACAGTTCATGATCGCTCGCCGTGGTCACCGGGCTGAAGCCACGGTGCTAATGACACCCGCGCCGGCCCGATCGGACTTCTGGCGGCTGGGCGCGGGGGCTCTTTCTGTGCAAATGGCCATTCGGCCATGGTGCGGCCATGCGGCCATGCGGCCATGCGGCCATGGATACTCAGTAACCACTGTATATTTCGTTGCCAAGCAGCTCCCACCTTCCTTCCCAACCACAAATCTGCGAAAAACCTAGAGTTTCGCAGTCTCTTCTCGTCTAAGCGCCGATTAGGACGGTTTCTTGGATACCGCGTATCCAAATTTTCGAGAGTCTCCGCAGAATCTAGGCAATACCCTTACATTGTCCTTAAGTCTAATTATTCTTCAACTTGGAAGTGTCAAAAAGTAGTTCCAGGAAGTGGCATGACTATTGAAATAGGGAAGGTCACTTGGCAGAACGAACCCCTTGAAAAGGAACTACTAAAATGTTGCGCAAAATCTCAGCTTATCTCAGCCTGGTTAGCCTGGTGGCAGTGACCTTGGCCCCGGCAATGAACGTGTCTGCGGCCCCCCGCAATGGCAACTCACAGCGCCATGTGGAAAGGAAAGCGGCCCCGGAATTCTCAAAGACCAACGGCTCGACCGCTTCAGTTCGTGTGCTGATTCAAACCAAAGGCGCGCCGACTGCGGCACAGGACAGCGCCCTGACTCGTGCACAGGGGACCAAGCGCGCGAGCTTCAGCGCTCTGAACACGATCGTGGCCGATGTTCCTCTTAACGAGGTTGCAGGTCTCGCGGCTCGCCAGGATGTTGTTTATGTCGCGCCTGATCGCCCGGTCAAAGCGCAAATGAATTTAACGAACGACACGACTGGCGTGACGCAGGTGCAGGCAGGTCAGCCAGGCGCATCGGGAGTCAACGGCAAGGGCATAACGATTGCGATTCTCGACAGCGGCATCAGTGCCAATCATCCTGACTTTGTAACGAATAATAAGTCTCGCGTCATCGCATCCGTCGACTTCAGCGGCAGCTCGCGAAGTGGCGATGCCGATGGCCACGGAACCGGCGTAGCGGGCGTAGCCGCAGGGAGTGGCGCAACCTCCAACGGTTATTCAGCAAACTACGCCGGTGTTGCTTCCGGCGCGAATCTGATTGACCTTCGCGTCCTTGATGAGGACGGCGTCGGCCGCACGAGCAATGTGCTTGCCGCTATCAATTGGCTGATTGAAAACCGCGGACAGTACAACATCGGCGTTGCCAACCTTAGCTTGAGCATGCCGGTCCGCGAATCATTCCACACTGACCCGCTTTGCAAAGCTGTCGAGGCCGCCGTAAGGTCAGGAATCGTGGTTGTTGCCAGTGCCGGTAATCTTGGCCGCACCGATGTCATTACTGGATATAACAATGACGGCTCGGCAATCTATCAACTAGCGTATGGCGCGGTAGGCAGCCCCGGCAACAGCCCTTATGTGATTACTGTGGGCGCCACGGACAGCCACGAAACGGTGCGACGTTCTGATGATACGGTTGCTTCGTTCTCGTCCAAAGGACCAACTCGCTTTGACCATCTCGCGAAGCCCGACATCGTCGCCCCAGGCCGCCGTATCGTTGCCGCCATGTCGCAGGAAGCGAATCCCACGCTGGCCAGCGAATATCCGGCACGCGTGGTTCAACCTGTTGCTTCGGACGCAGCCCGCAACGTCTACTTCAACTATTCAGGAACCTCTTTCTCGGCCCCCGTTATTGCAGGCACGGTGGCGCTGATGCTCGAAGCTAACAAGTCTCTCACCCCGTCGCTCGTTAAGGCGATACTGGTAAAGACTGCGCAGGCGTTGCCGAACTCGGGTAGCAAGGCGCAGTCTTTGTTTTCGCAGGGTGCAGGCCTGGTGAATGCCGGTGCTGCTGTCAGCTTCGCCCGCTCAGTTGTCCCGAATGCGAATCACCTGGTCGCCGGCAGCAAAATTCTGCGCGCCAACACCACGTTGAATTCTTTTGGTGCGATGAACATCGGCGGCGAAAACGTAGAAGTCAGCAGCCGGGTTATTTACGCCAATGGCGTCCTCTTCATAAACCAGCCGGTGCTGATGGATGGCATCATGCTCAGCGATGGCATTATGTTGAGCGATGGCATCATGCTCAGCGACGGTATCATCCTCGGCGACGGCATTATGTTAAGCGACGGCATCATGCTCAGCGACGGCATCATGCTCAGCGACGGCATCATGCTCAGCGACGGTGTTTTGGTGGGCGATTCCGTAATGCACGGCGGTCGCGCGGTTCTCAGCGACGGCATTATGTTGAGCGACGGCATCATGTTGAGCGACGGCATTATGTTGAGCGATGGCATCATGCTCAGCGACGGCATCATGCTTAGCGACGGCATCATGCTTAGCGATGGCATCATGCTCAGCGACGGCATCATGCTCAGCGACGGCATCATGCTCAGCGATGGCCACCTCTACAAAGATGGAATCATGTTGAGTGACGGCATCATGCTCAGCGACGGCATCATGCTCAGCGACGGCATCATGCTCAGCGACGGTATCATGCTCAGCGATGGCATCATGCTCAGCGACGGCATCATGCTCAGCGATGGCATCATGTTGAGTGACGGCATCATGTTGAGTGACGGCATCATGCTCAGCGACTAAAATCACAGGAACCCGCCACCTAACGTGGCTGTAAACTAGACGGGCGAAGCTAAAGACTTCGCCCTTTTTTTTTGTGACCTTGGCGATTTGAAAGTAGGAAGAAAGCTACCGGCGGGCAGCAGTTTCTTATCTCACCACTTCAGCGGGATTAGCTTCCGCGGATGCGAGTTTGTTATTGAGTGCCAAAACCAGTCCCATGACGAAATAGAAAATCATCACTACTTCCGAGTCGCCCCAGTTGTAGTGCACCTGTCCGGAGACAAAGAAACCAACCAGGCCACCCAGCGCGCCCAGCAAAACTCCGTGTTCAATCCAGTGCAACTTCGCTTTGTTTCTTAGCGTGCGCCAGATTGTGCGCCCGTAAACAAACAGCAAACCGAGCCAAACAAGTAACGCTGATATTCCACGTTCCAACGCAATCTGCAGGGCATTCGAATGCATGTGACCCCAGGGCAAACGGCCTTTATCAAACAAGCCCCATTCCCGCCAGTGAGATTTGATTGAATCCATACCAATGCCAACCAGCAAATGTCGCCGCTTGCTGACCAATAAGTGAAAGCCTTCACGCCAAACCGTTTCGCGCCAGCTGGTTGATTTATCTTGCTGGTCTATGAATGCCACATTCCGTTTTTGTTGAAGCAGGAAGAGCCCGGCCAGAATAAGTGGAATTGCAACTATACCGGCAACCAAAACTGCACGCCGGCTCACGCTGATTAGCAGGATCAACGCCGTGGAAATCACAAAAGCCAGCCACGACGCGCGCGTCACAGTCAACAGCAAAACGCCCATCATTCCGACCAGCGCAACTATCAAGGCCAATCCACAAATCGATCGCTTACGTGGCAGGGCGGCAAACAAGCCCACGGTAAGCGCCAGGATCAATTGCAAAGCTTCAGCATAAGTAATGAAGTTTCCGAAGAGACCACTGGCGCGCCAATCTCTTCCTTTGGACCAGTTGCCAATGCCAAGCTGTTCAAGAGCGCTGTTGCCGGACAGCAATGTGCCCCGCGGCAGTTTCGAGGTAAACACCCATTCGTGCCGGTAGGCTGTAATTGTCGCCACTTTCCTGTCCGGCTTTGATAATTCGTTAACGAGTTGCTGCGGGTCGTGAAGCTTCAGTCCGTCCAGGGTCAGCAGGGTATCGCCATCACGAGCGCCTGCCTTGTATAGCGGGCTTGCTTCTGCGACGCCATAGATCTTCACGCCGCGACCCAAAAGTCTTTCCGCGCCGCTGTAGACAACACTAATCATGCAAGCGCCCACCAGCGTGAGCGCCAGCAGCCGAACCACGCGGCGCGAAGGGACGTTTTGAGAAACTAAATAAACTATGGTGAAGAGGCTTGCCGCGCGCAGTTTCCCGATTGAAACCATTGGTTCGTAGGAAAGAAAGGAAGAAAGCCCGGTGAGAATAAAGAAGCCAAAAAGAAAACAGTCAACCGGAGTGCGGCAAATTACCGGCCGCGGGTAAAACGCAAAGCGCAATAGCCACAACGCCATTCCCAGCAACCACGCGGTTTGCGTTGCAGCGATGGAATTGGGCGCGCCGAGTGCAAACAAAAAAAGACAGGCGACGATCGCGCCATCGAGCACAGTCGCCACCCGAGTCTTCTCCTGGTTCTTTTGTCTCACGTAATTCAGCTAGTAACCATCGCCCCGAAACATGACCATCACCGTGCGCAGAATGATCTTCAAGTCAAACAGCAGCGACCAGTTCTCGATATAGAACAAATCCAGTTTGACCATCTCCTCAAACGGCAAACGATTTCTGCCTGATACCTGCCAAAGTCCTGTCATTCCCGGCTTCATGTCGAGTCGTTTGCGGTGTCGCAGCTCGTAAGCTTCAACTTCATACGGAATGGGCGGACGTGGGCCAACCACACTCATATCACCGCGCAGGACGTTGAGAAGTTGCGGCACTTCGTCGAGACTAAGACGGCGCAGCAATCGACCAACCCGTGTTATGCGCGGATCGTTGCGCAGTTTATAAGCGGGTTTTTCGGCGTCGCCTACATTAGCGTCTGCGTCTCCGGCAATGAACTTGCGCTGATACTCGCGATGAATCTCGCTGTCGGCATTCATGTGCATAGTACGAAATTTGTAAACGACGAAGATGCGGCCGTCCATACCGACGCGTTCCTGCGCATAAAAAATGGGGCCCTTGGAATCAAGCTTGATCAGCAGGGCTATAAAGAACCAAAAGGGCGAAAGCAGTGCGAGTGTCAGTGATGCAATGACCAAATCAGAAAGTCGCTTTGTGCCGCGCGCGAAATCCGAAAGCGGCTCGCGAAACAACCGGATCATAGGCAACGCACCGATTTGATCCATTTCCGTTTTGCTCGGCAAACAATTGAACAAGCTCGGCGCAATACGAAACTCAACGCCGTGGCGGCGCCCGCAACGCATCATCACATCAAACAAGGTATCGCCGCCGACATTCGCGTCGGCGATGATCACCTCATTAGCGTTCGACTCTCGGATTGCATCGGGCAATCCAGCGAGATCGCTGATGACGGGAACGCCTTCGTAGGTTTGCGGAACTTGCGGCTGCGAGCCTGTGCTGCTTTCGACAACGCCAATCACGCGATATCCAAGCGACGGTCGTTCGCGCATCTCCTTGATACAAAATGCCGCTTCCGGACCGCGGCCGACGACAAGCGTCGGGATCAGGTTGATTCCGCGCTGGCGAAAAAATGTTTGCGCAGTGCGTAAGAGAAATCGCACTAACTCAAATCCGGCAAAAGCCAGGAGAAAGTCGAGCACAAAGACCCCGCGCGCGTAAGAAAATGCCCGGTAATGAAAGCCGCCACGATAAAGGAATGCCGCGGCAATAATCAGTAGTGACCCAATGGCAGCGGCTTTGAACACCCGTATGCCGTCGTCAACAAACGAAAACTCACCGCGTAGCCGGTAGAGATCGTAATAACGCAGGACGAGCAATCGAATGAGGACCACAAACAATAACAGCGCGCCATAAGGAGCAAAGCGAGCGCTCCAGGCAAACGTTCCGCCGGCAGATGGGCCGATCAGAGGTGCCCCTTCGCGCCAGTAGAATGCCAAACAAAAAGCCGCTGTCGCGATTACAGTATCGGTAACCAGCAGCAAGGCCTTGATCAGCGGCAGCACCCACTGCGGCGCGCGCGCCGGAGCTCGCACCACGCTCGCCCCAACCGTTGCTTTCGGAACACGCTCCGCTCCTACTGTAGTTTGTGCCATTTAGAAATCCGCAAGCCGATGAAGATCGAGGGCACCTGTTGCAGGCACAGGATAACAAAAGTTTAATCTTCGAGTATGAGATTCGCCACTTGAAGCAATACGCCCGAGCCGCCGCGAACGCCTGTTGTTGTTTTCTTCTCAATACGGAGGTCGCGCACGTCTGCTTCAGTGGCAATTCGTTGCAATCGTCCTTCGTTCACGAGTTGCTGGTCCACCGCTGCCCATTCACCTAAATAGATGGATGCGGCGGGCACGCCCAGCGCGGCAGCTTCGCGATTCATTGTGCCGCCGGCGCTCACCACCAGATCGCTGTGCGCAATTAGGTTCGCGCCATCGAGAGGGTTTGCCGGAATGATGATCTTGTCGCGCCTGTAATACTGCCTCTGCAAATCGTTACGCGGCAGCAGTATTAACTTTACCGCCGGCGTTTCTACCAGGCGATCGATCAAGCGGTCGAACAACTCGTTTTCAAAGCGATGGTAAAGAGCTTCGCTCGCGGGTGGCCGTGCGGTGACCAGAATATCGCCGGCATGAATTCCGAATTCACTTAGTTGTGCTTCAAAATTTCGATCGGCCGCGAAGTTTGCCAGATAAACGTCTTCCTTAATGCCGTCAAATCGTTTCACTTTTTCGGCAGGCACGCCAAACCGCGTTAACGCTGTAGCGGGAAAGTCGCGCGGAACGATTACGCGCGAAGCGAGACGAAAGGCCAGATGGTTGGCGGGCTGATGTTCGTAGTCCATCAGCGTCACACATCGCAGCGACAGGGCGCGTGCGGCAAGAATCTGAGAGTAAGAGTTGTGGCTCACCGCCAGATCGAGTTTCTTTCCTCGGGCCCATCGCGCAAGTTCAAGCCCCCGCCCCACAAGATTTCCGGCTTTGACGGCAAGTTTTGCGCCGCCATGTCCGCCAATTACCACGTGAGTAAAGGCGGCGGCATCAGCCAGCGATACTGTCTCGGCAAACTGGCGCGCAGTTACCACCACGTCATGACCGCGATTCGTGAATTCATTTGCAAGAGGACGAAAGAAAGGTACGTGCGGTGAGTTTGCCAGATCGATCCAGATTCGCATTAGCACTCGAGGACGGGAAGTATTTGCAAACGACTAACGTTATTTTGCGGCCGGCTTATTGTATTTCCACGAGCTGCCCTTTTGCGCGCAACGATTTTTCCGCGGCTTCGACGATGCGCAACAGACGTAACCCGGCCTGACCGTCTGTTTCCGGTTGGGTCTTATTTTCAATGCAGTGGATGAAGTGAAGTGCTTCGGTTTGCAGTGCTTCAGTTGCATCCAGTCGCGGTGCCCACATGTCGCCCGAACGATAGCTGACGAGCATTTCATAAACCGCTTCGGGACTTTGCGAAATCGTCACGCCCTTGTCGTATATCTTCACCTTCTCGCTGGGTTCGAGATCGTCGTAAAGGATCATCTTTTCGCTACCGCCGATAAGCGTATGTCTCACCTTCACCGGCGTAAGCCAATTAACATGGACATGCGCGATCTGCGGGTTATCGAAAAAGAGTGTGATATAAGCGACGTTTTCGGGTTGACCGGGTATGTGGCTGATCCCGGTCGCTGACACGGCGGTTGGCTTTTGGGGCAAAACATAATCCATGATCGATAGATCATGGATGGCCAGATCCCAGATCACGTTTACGTCGTGCTGAAACAGTCCCAGATTAACGCGCACCGCGTCGTAATAATAAATATCGCCTAAAGCATTGGCGGTAATCAGCTCCCGAATCTTCCTTACGGCGGCGGTGTAAACGAAGGTGTGATCCACCATGAGGATCAGTTTGCGGCGAGCCGCTTCTTCAATCAACTCCACGCCCTGTTCTGAGTTTGCGGCCAACGGCTTTTCGACAAGCACGTGTTTATTAGCGCGCAGCGCGGCCATAGCCAGCTCGAAATGCGATGACACCGGTGTGGCAATTACGATGGCGTCGAGCGATGGATCGTTGAAAAGGTCGCAGGTATTGTTGACAGTGTGAATCGTTGGATAGCGAAGTTTCAACGGAGCCAACCGCTCTCTACGCAGATCGCAGACCGCCGCAACGGTTGCACCCGCTGCTTCCATGAAATTCCGCACCAGGTTCGGACCCCAGTAACCATAACCAATGACCCCAACTTTTATCATGCGTGGTCCTGCTTAGACGCTTCGCGACGTTTCCTTACATCGCCAACAACGCGGGCCGGTACGCCGGTCACGATTGCATAATTGGGCACGTCGCGCGTTACGACTGAGCCCGCGCCAACCAATGAGTGTTCGCCGATGGTGACGCCGGCCATAACCGTAACGTTGCTGCCGAGAGCCGCGCGCTTCTTGACGCGTGTTTCCACGACCGTCCAGTCCGCTTCGGCTTGCAAGCTGCCATCGGCATTGACGGCACTTGGGTAGAGGTCGTTGGTAAACATAACGCCATGGCCAATGAAGACTTCGTCTTCAATGGTTACGCCCTCACAGATAAACGTATGCGATGAAATTTTGCAGCGCGCGCCGATTGAGGCATTCTTCTGTATCTCAACGAAGGCGCCGATTTTTGTTTCATCAGCAATTGAACAGCCGTAGAGGTTTACCAGTTCCGGCTGAAAAATACGGACGTCTTTTCCGAGAGTTACATCGAGAGCAATGGGCATCTTCTGTTCTCTAACTATGGTCCAAAGGTCAAGAGAGACATGAAAAGGTCAAGAGAGAAGTCTCGGGGTTAGGAAGGGTGGCTTGCCCCCGCTCGCTGAATGCCACCCAATCTAAACGGGTAAAGCCACTCTTCCCGACCTCGAGCTTTTCATCCTTGACTCATGGAAATCAAGAGTGTGCTTTAGCGCGCTCTTCCAGCAAGCGTGCCAGCGCGTAAGCGGTCCATGCTTGCGACCAGCGCATGAAAGGCGAACGGACGATGTAAAATCGTTTACGCTGGTAATAGAAAAATCCGCGCTGATCGCGCATGTTCTCTAAGAGCCAGGATGCAATCTTTTCCGCGAGCAATAATGCTTCGCTATCTAAATGCTGCAACTCCAGCAGCGTAACGATTGCCGCGGCGGCCGAGTGTGTGTCCGCCGGATAAAGCGCGTCATCGTAGTATTTCGGCCACCCGTCCGCAAGAAAGAACCGCTCGCGCCAAAATTCGTACCCGCCTGCAAGTGCACTCGAAAAAACCTGCGACTCAGGACAACTCTGCACGATTCGAGAAAGCGATTGCAGCACGTAACCGGTGTGAAAGTTATCTACCCATGCTTGATTTGCCGCCGCACCGTAGGCCCACGCGCCATCGTTGTGCTGTCTTTTCACAACGTAACGCGCAGCCCGTACAGCCAAATCACAAAAGCCACTCTCGCCGATGACCGCGCCGACGCCGGCAAGCGTTTCGGCGGCCAGCATGCTGGCGTTGAAAACGCACGTCTGATCGATTGGTGAGTAACTGAAACAAAGTTCATCTTCGGTGTCGACGGAGCGTTGCAGGTCGTAAAGGATAAAGTCACAACTACTAGGCGCGATCTTCAAATACTGTTCATCCTTGAAAGTATCCGCCGCTTGCAGCAATGCACGAACTGCAAATGCGGTTGGCACGATCATTGGCGTATCACGGGTTGCAAAGAAGTGCCGGCTTTGCCAGTCGAAATTGTATCCCCATGCCGCGCCGCTGTAGCCCGTGATTTGCAGGCGGATCAAATCATCTAATAACCCACGAGCTTCTCCTTCCGTCTCACTTGTCTTTAGCCGCCGGTAGTTGGCCAGCGCAGCTAATGCGAACAAAGCCACACCCTTGGCGTTTTTTTGCGCCGGAACACCCGTGAGTGCTCGCAGGTTTACAGGCGAGCGTTTGATCAGTTGGGTGAAAACTAATCTTCCCGTTTTTGATCTTGCAAAGGGAGTGGCTTGGAAAACTGGACTGTTGAGAGCGTCGAAGGGATCGTGGCCGGCAAAATCCCGCGCCCGGCACCAGCGAAGAAGATCGTCGAGGGCCTGCTCAATTGAGGTGCGCATCAAGTTCTTAGCCGCGGATTACCCAGATGACACGATTTTAAAAAGCATTCTTTGCTCTGCTCAGCGTTAATCCGCGTTCTTCGGCGGCTAGTTTCTACTTGCAACTGAGGTCTCGATTCGCCGTGGCGTTTCCACAAAGCTTTCGTGCCACAGCTCAAACATTAAAAGTGTCCAAAGCAGTTTGCGATGATTGGCGACTCCGCGCTCGTGTTCGTCCTGTAGCTTTGTTACGTAATCGGAATTGAAAACGCCCGCGCGCCGCACGCGTTCCGGCGACAACAGATCGCGCGCCAGTGGCCGCAAATTCTCCTTTAACCATTTCGCCACCGGCACTCCAAAACCTTTCTTGCCTCTACGCGTCACAAATGGTGGAACGAGATCAGCAATAGCGCGTTTCAAAATATATTTCGTCTTGCGTCCGCGCAGTTTGTAGTTTGCCGGCAACGATGCTGCAAACTCGGCCACTCGCGGATCCAGAAAAGGCGCGCGCACCTCGAGCGATACTGCCATGCTCGCCCGATCGACCTTTGTCAATATGTCTTCTGCAAGATAGAGCCGCGTGTCCAGGCTTTGCATCTGCTCCACCACGTTCGACGATTCGCATTCGAGCAACATGCGACGCGCATCTCGATAAACGTCCCCGTCTGTTTGGCGCAAAACTTCAGGAGTCAACAACGCTTGCTGCTGCTCGGGAGTAAAAGAGCCAAACCACACGTGGTGACGCGCAACAGTGTCATACTTTGATCCGGTCACAAAACGCGTCGCCTTAAAGTCGAGAGACAGGTTCTTTGTTTTGACGGGAAGCAAGCCAATCATTGGCTCGATCATTCCGGTTCTCATCAGGCTGGGAATGCGCGCATAGAATTCCGCCCAACGATGGGCGCTATACATCGGATAGCCAGCGAACAGCTCGTCGCCACCGTCGCCGCCCAGCGCCACAGTCACATGCTTGCGCGTGAACCGCGAAAGCAAATAGGTGGGCACCAGCGAGGCATCGCTGAATGGCTCGTCTATCCAGGAGCCGATTTCGCTGACGAGATTCGCCGCCAGGTTCGCGCTCAAACGTTCTTCGTGATGGTCCGTGCCCAGATATTTTGCCACTGCGCGCGCATATTGCGACTCGTCGAAAGAAGACTCGGCAAAGGAAATTGAAAAAGTCTTGACTGGCTCGGACGACGCGCGCACTGCGAGTGCGGTGACAGCGGATGAATCAACCCCACCCGAAAGCAAGACACCAAGTGGCACGTCCGACACCAGGCGCATGCGAACTGAGTCAGCCATTAGCTCGCGCAGGTGTTCAGCCGCGTCAGCTTCACTGGGCGGTGGCTGCTTGGTTTCGTAGCAGAGACGCCAATACGACCGGGCTTTTATTGCGCCGTCTTCGAGCGTCAGCGTGTGTGCCGCGGGAAGTTTATTAATGCCCTGGTAAATTGAGAGCGGCGCGGGCACGTAATCGAAAGACAGATATTGGCGTAGCGCCTGGAGATTAAGCGAGCTCTTGACAGCCGGGTGGGCCAGCAAAACTTTCGGCTCTGAAGCGAACAGCAAAGTTTTTTCAAAGATACCCCAGTAAAGCGGCTTCTCACCAAAGCGATCGCGCGCTAGCAACAGTTTTTGCCGCTTAACGTCCCAAAGAGCGAAGGCGAACATGCCGTTGAGATGTTCAACCATCGCCTCGCCATGTTGTTCATAAAGATGCGGAAGTACTTCAGTGTCTGATTCACTACGAAACGAATGACCCTGCTGCTCCAGGCCGCGCCGCAACTCGCGGTAATTATAAATTTCGCCGTTGAGAATTACCGCGACACTCTTGTCTTCGTTGAATGCCGGTTGATCGCCGGTAATGAGATCGATAATCGCGAGCCGTCGCATGCCCAGCGCAACACCAGTGGAAACCAGCAGGCCTTCACCGTCCGGTCCGCGATGGACCATCCGCTCGCACATTGCGTGCAACAGGTGCTCGGCGCCTTCTACGGGCGGCGTACGTGAATCAAGATTGGCCCAACCGGTTATTCCGCACATAGAATTAAAGTGCTGAGTACTGAGTGATGAGTGCTGAGTAAAAACAAGGCCATCGTGGTTAGTCGAGTTGTGCTCTTTACTCAGTACTCAGCATTCAGTACTACGATTAGTTATCCTCAAATCCCACACGTTCTCGCACAGCGTAGATCCGTTTGGCCTGTGATTCGTGATAGGTCCGCACCAGCATTTCCGCCAGCAATCCCATCAGGAAAAGTTGAATTCCCAAAACCAGCATGACCATTGCCATCACTGGCAGTGGTGTCTGAATAAAGTCAGCGTGGTACGGCCAACCGGCAAATTTCATCAAAGCGGCCAGCAAAGCAGACAGCAGTGACACGCCAAAAGTCAGCAGGCCGGCCCAACCAAAAAGATAAAGTGGCTTGGTCTGATACGACGCCATAAATTTGATCGTGATTAGATCGAAGATGACCTTCACCGTGCGCGATAGTCCATACTTCGATTGGCCCATCGTGCGCGGATGATGAGTCACCGGAATCTCGGTGACGCGCGCGCCTGCCCAGGCGGCGTAGATGGGAATAAAGCGATGCATCTCGCCGTAAAGTTTGACGTCTGCGAGCGATTCGCGGCGATATGCTTTCAGTGAACACCCGTAGTCGTGAAGCGGCACACCCCCAATCCACGAGATTAGGCGATTTGCAATCATTGAAGGAATCTTGCGCGTCACCAACGTGTCCTGCCGATTTTTGCGCCAACCCGAAACGACGTCGTAGCCTTCATCCATCTTATCGAGCAGACGGATAATGTCCGCTGGATCGTTTTGCAAATCAGCATCCATAGGAATCAGCACTTCCCCTTGCGCGGCATCAATGCCGGCTGCCATCGCCGCCGTCTGGCCATAATTGCGTTTCAAGGCCACCACGCGAATACGATCATCCAGGCGAGCGATTTGGCGCAATACGTTCAAGCTGCCATCGCTCGAGCCATCATCAACGTAAATGATCTCCGCCGAACGTCCCAACGACTGCAGCGCTTCATCCAGCTTTGCCTGAAGCGGCAGAAGATTCGGCTCTTCGTTGTAGACGGGAAGGAAGACTGAGACTTCGGGCTTGACGCCAACATCTTCCGCCGTAGCGTTAGTGACGAGGGTGTCTTCCTGTTCGTCGTAGATTTTCATTTTCTCTTAATCAGTGGCATAGACTTTAGTCTGTGTCTGCGCCGCCAGCACAGACTAAAGTCCGTGCTACACAGCCGGTCGCAACACGCAAATAATGGAAACACCAAAGGGAAAATTCAATTTGCGTAATAGAAAACGTTCGGCCCCAAAAAGTTTTCCCATTACACCATTGAGAGCGCCAATCGTGATGTTGTTTTCCGAAGCAGGGCGCAGTCCGGTAACACGCATCAGCAGCCGGCCAAAAAATATTGGCGCAAAGAAACTGAGATTTACGTAACTCGCTCGCTCAACTTCAAAACCCGCTTTTCTTACCGCTTCTTTCAAACCGGCCATTGTGTAGCGCCGGCGATGATTGCTGATGTCATCCTGCACGCCCCACAAAAACATAAATGCGGGCACAAACAGCACGGCCCTGCCGTCGGCGCGCAAGACACGCCGCATCTCTTTTAAACCTGCCACATCGTCGTCAAGATGCTCAACTACATCAAGGCCGGTAACCAAATCAAATGAGTCGTCTTCGTAAGGCAGCGCCTCCGCCGCGCCTTGCTTCACCTGTCGCAAACCGCGCGCGCGACAAAACTCGAGCGCCTCAGCCGACACATCCACACCTTCGACGTTGCCAAACTGGGAAAGCATTTCCAGATTAGCGCCGGTGCCGCAACCAACGTCCAGAATGTGGGGCGATTCCCGCCCGGGCACTTTCGATTTAAGTCCAGGGCAAACGCGTTCAAGAAAGCTTTCGATAATTTTTCTCCGCCCCACAAACCACCAGTGAGTCTTCTCGACTCGATGCATGATCGAGTAAGTGTGCTGCTGCATCTCGCGCGGCAGCGGTTTGTCGATGATGTTTGCGTTGCTAGCCATAACCAGAGCGGGCGCGCAGCCACTCGGCTACGCAAGTCCAGCTTACATTGTAGAACAACTCAGGCAGTAACCTCAGGGTTGGATGGGGGGCGGGCCGGCGCCTCTTTCTTCTGAAACCAGTTCAAAAACCTCCGGATACCGTCTTCAATCTGCGTCTGGGGGTTGTAACCAAGCAAGCGCCGGGCTTTGGTGATATCGGCAAAAGTCTGCGGCACATCGCCAGGTTGCGAAGGTTGACGATCGATTTGCGCTTCCATGCCGAGCTCTTTTTCCATTAGCGAAATCAACTCGCGCAGCTCAACCGTGCGCGACTCGCCGAGATTGATGACTTCATAATCGCTCGCTTCGTAATCAATGGCTGCGCGCACACCGGCAATGATGTCGTCGATATAGGTGTAGTCTCGTCGCGTGGTGCCATCGCCAAAAACCGGAATTGGTTTGCCGTCGCTTATCAAGCGCGCAAACTTGTGAATCGCAAGGTCTGGGCGCTGCCGTGGACCATACACAGTGAAGAAACGCAAGCAGACGCAGCGAAGTCCGTACAGATGCGAATAAGTGTGGCACAGCAACTCACCCGCTGCTTTCGTCGCTGCGTAAGGCGAGATTGGCTGGCGAATTGGATCGTCCTCGCCAAAAGGAACTTTCGCGTTGATACCGTAAACTGACGAAGACGAACCAAATACAAATTGTTTTATGTCGTGCGCGCGTGCCAATTCGAGCAGATTTAGCGTGCCGTTGATGTTTGTTTCCGAATAGAGCAGTGGGTGTTGCAACGATGGCCTCACACCTGCGCGCGCTGCCAGGTGCACAATGCAATTTAGCTCGACAGTAGCGAAAACTTTTTCCAGCGCGGCTCCGTCGCGAATATCGATTCTGAACAAATGGAAGTTAGGATTCTGAAGTTGCGCGCGAACATTCTCGCTTTTAATGGCAGGATCGTAAAAATCGTTGAAGTCATCGACTACAGTAATTCGCCACGTGCCTTCGGCAAGCAAACGGTCGACGAGATGCGAACCAATGAAACCCGCGCCGCCTGTAATTAGAATGCTTCGCATTGATCTTTGTACTTTGTACTTTGTCCTTTGTCCTTTGTCCTTTGACCTTGGTCTACGCTACACCAGAGAGACTGCAAAGTTCCAAGTACAAAGTTCAAAGCTCTATTTCTTGGCATAAACCCACAAATGCCAGCCCCAGCGCGCGGCGAGTTGCGCTTCCAGCGAACGCGGCAATAATTTTCCAACCAACGGCAGCCAACGTTTGTTAAAGAAATAGGTTTTGAAAGTAACCTCAGAAAAATCTCTAAAAAGCTCTGCAGCCTCTCGTCGCGAATAAACGCGCGCCAGGGGGCTCCCGGCGCCATCAGTGTTCTGGCTCAAAAACTCTTCGTCTCTCAGATACGATTGTTTCTGGGTTCGCAAGCGTCTTGCGTGCTCTTCGAGTTTGTCGAGCGGCTCGCCAGTCAGCCTGTGGACCAGGGTCACACCCTTGTCCCACTTCAACAACTGCGCGCCTGCACGTCGCAACAGCGAAATGTTAACGCGATAATTGTACGAGTTGCGATGGTACAACATAACAATGCCGCGCCCCCCGGGACGAAGCACCCGACGAACTTCCCGGATCGCTTTCGCAGTATCGGGCGTGTGGTGCAGCACGCCGTGCGAATAGACCAGGTCAAAACTATCATCCGCAAAACTGAGACTCTCGGCGTCTGCCGTTTGAAAATTGCCGGTCAGATCGAATAACTCGAAACGACGTCGCGCTAATTCAATCGCGGCATCAGTTAAATCAACTCCAACGTACTCCGCGCCCGCTCTCGCAAACTGTGCGCCGTCGGTTCCCAGTCCGCAACCAATCTCCAAAACCTTCAAGCCACGCGTGCCGGCAAAGTCAGCGGCTGAGGGGATATGCCATTCTGTAGCGTAGCGGTGCGTTTCAACGAGTTCATAAAAACGCCGTGTTCCGGGTTCCGCATCGGCAAACTTCACCCCGCATGGATTCGCTTGCCAAAATTCACGCACGCGCTCCTTTAGATTTTCATTTGCTTCCGACATGAAAAGATGCGGAAAGGTTACGCCGGAAATGGATAAAACGGAGTGTTGCGAAAAATCCAAAAGAACAAGACGACGCCGAAAATTATCCGGATGTATTTCGCGTCCAGTTGATTCCCTCTTAACTGGCGATTCTGGATCGCTGCGTTGGTAAACCGCGCGAACGCATACAGTAGAAACGGCAGAGACAAAACAAACAGCGGATTAAACTTGAAGGCGGCCACGACATCGCCATGGATCAACGCGTGTATGACGCGCGTGCTGCCGCAGCCGGGACAAGCAAACCCAGTCAATGCGTGAAAGGTACAAACAGGAAAAAAGCCTGATTTTCCGGGCTCAAAAATAAACAGATAAACCGTCGCGAAGGCCAGGGTCAACCAGCTAAATGCGGCCAATAAACGAGGATTTAATGTCTCAGCGAACATCACGAGACAGCTAAACTATCATGCAGGAATGTTTGGCGGAAATGCGGGGTAGGGGCTTCGCGTCGCGCTGAGCGTTGTGAAACTGCGGCCCAGCGCAACTGCGAAGCATGAAGATCTTAGAACCAGCCCTTCTTGCCCTGTATGTACGTTCTTACAAAGTCTTCGTCGGACTTTGTTAGATAGATAATCCCTTCGATCAGGCCCACGATTGAACCGGCGCCGCAAGTGAGCAAGGTGATTACTATCTGAATGATTCCTTCGGTGGTGTAACCAAGGATGAATTTATGAACGCCAAAACCGCCCAATACTATGCCGCAGATACCCGCGACAAGTTTTTTATCGGCGCCCATCGATTTCCAGTCAGTCATGGGGCCTGACGAACCCTGATTAACCGCCTGCATCGGTTGGTATCCGCCCGGTGAACTCATAGGCGCATTACAGGTCGTACAGTACTGAGCGCTCTCATCGTTTACTGCGCCACATTTTGTGCAATATCGCGTCATTGACTCTCCAATCTGAAGAAGCGCTGCCTGTCAGGAAGCCTGACTTTCTTCGGCGGCAATCGCAAGCAGCACTGGAACGAAAAACTGTTAGGTTGGTGGCCTATATGCTGCCCAGTGCTCCAAGTCCGATACCCAGAACTGTTAGAAGCAGGTAGACCACACCGAGCGCGAGACCGATACCTATTGAAATAAAACTAAAGAGTTTGGCTTTCTTTGAGGCCTCGACAGCACCCGCGATATCGCCGGAAGCTACTTTGCCGTTTACTTGAGCCGCGAAAATAATCGCGACGATCCCCAACGGCGAGCAACAGAACACGGAAATAATCGCCGGCACCAGGTAATTTGGGACACTAGCCGGCGTGTCTGTTGGCGGGGGTGGCGGCATCCATTGTTGAGACATTCTAGGTAGTTTCTCCTGAGTAATATTTGTTAGAAGCAACCCAGCGCGGTTGAGTTTTACACTCCTGATCCATAGCTGCCCGGCCCACCAAAGTTCTGCGGCGGCGGCGGTGTGACGTTGTTTCCTTTGCGCTTCTCAAAGATTGCGGTGCCGATGACACCGCCAAGCGTCGACAACAAAACAAGCACAACAGCGCCGATGATGCTCCCGACAATCACGAGAATCGATCCCGAAAAAGGCAGGTTTACACCGCTGCGGTCCAACTGTTCCTGCATCGTCGCCATCCCCCACAAGAGCCCGATGGGCACATAAATGACGACGTAAATAATTCCCCCGACAACTCCAGCCAGGCCTCCGACCATGGCGCCTTCACCCATTTGCACAGGCGTAGGTGAACTCTTTATGTAAATGAAGGCTGCCAGAACGCCGCCGACAATGCTCCAAATACAACAGCAGAGACTGATAATAGGAATCAGCGAATGGATAGCCGAAAATATTCCTACGATCAATCCACCCAGAAGTGCTGGCTTAAGTTTGTTATTCATAGTGTTAGCTCAGAGATTCAGGCTGGAGAAAGCCGGACAAATTATAAATAATCGGATGGTTTTAAAATGCCCTGCATAACTAACAAAGCAGACCCCGATTGTCAATAAAATTGAATGATTTTGTTCTATTCGT
>JBPCLZ010000054.1:0-5745 GCA_051002775.1 Pyrinomonadaceae bacterium
CCGGCTTGAGCGCATTGAGTCGCAGCAGTTCGGCCAACTTCACCGCGTCGACTCGATCGCTGCGGCTGCCCTCTATCCGGTTGTGCTTTGGGTTACAGGCAACCACTCGCCTGACCAGTGGTTCGACCATGTCGTAGAGCCAGGCGGCGTGGTTGCCTTCTTCGAAAGTGAGATGAATTTCACCGCCCAGATTCCTGAAGAAATCTCTGACCGCCTCGGTCGAGGTCTCGATCACCGTGCGAGTTATGAGTTTGCCGTGCGCATCGAGGACGGCAATGGCGATGCTTACCTTGTGGACATCCAATCCGACGTAGTACTTTCGCATAGGGCTCTCCTTGTCAGTGGAAAACTTAGAGTCGGAACAACTCCAAGCTACCACTTGAGGGGCGCCCTTTCATATATCAGTTAGGTGCGGCGTCGCTGGTAGCGGACGCGGAGAGGTCACTCGATTTTCCTTGCCTTCATATCGAAGGTTCGCTCTTCTTTCGATCTATGCAACCCATGACCTCCTCATAGAAGTTCTCTCGTCTGCCACAGAAAACAAACCGATCTAGCGGCCGCATCAGTAACTTAAAGAAAGTCGTTTTAGGGCGGTACCCCAGGCTTCTCCTGCTCTATTGAAATCATCCTTACGGGCGTATTCGAGGGTGACCTTAAGCCAGCCGATCGCATCCTGTAGAAATTTTTTCACATCCGCATCCTTCTCTTCGCTCAAGGCCTTTTCTGTGAATTCGATTGCCTGAGCCCCAAGCCTTTCGGTTTCGGATAAATTGCCGTTCAAGAGTGGTTCCCTCATTTTCATCGCCACGTTGATCGCCTCGTCGCGGTTGTCACGCACGCGATGATTCCCCGAAAAAGCGGTGGTTGTGAGCAGCATTACAGCCATTATGCCGGCCAATGACTTGGTCAATAAATGTTTGCAATACACGGGTATCCCTCCAAATTCAAAATGTGTAAGCGGACGAACGCTCTTGCTCGACATGTTATCGGTCGATCCACGGACGTATTTAACCGTTTAACTCGTCTAGCACGTTCAAGGCACGCCTCAAGTTAGCATCGGCACCTTTCCAATCACCCTGACGGGCATAACTGACCAGGTCCCTCAGCATCCCGACCACACCTTTCAGTTTTTCCTTTTTGTCCGAATCCTTCTCCCCGTTTTGGGCCTTTTGCGTCAACTCGATCGCCTCAGCTCCGAGGCGTTCGGTGTCGGTTAAGAGGCCATTCTCGACCGGTACCCTCAGTGCCATCACCGCTATAAGCGCCTCGGTAATGTCGCCGCTGACGTGACGATTGCCCGAAACAGTGGCGTTTGAGATTACGATCACTGTGAATATGACCGCGAACGATCTGGTCAACGAGTGTTTGCAGTACATAACTGGTTCCTCCAAAGTTACAAAATGTCAGCAGCCGTCTGACACATGATTCGTCGACCGCCGCCGGCCTTAACAGATTTACAATGCTCGGCTAGCCGCATCTAATGATTTCATTAGCTTAGCGGTATGTATAAGGCATTCTGATTTTTCGGCTGCTTTCGCATCTTTGATAGCTTGGTCCACCCAATCTCTGGCGTCGTTCAAGTGTGAACGTGCTTGATCTTTTAGATTCTCTCTGTAGGCGGCATCTATGTATTCTCTTGCCTTCTCCCCCGCCGCCACAACTGCGGCACAATTTGGGTTGTCATCCAGGGCGCGTATTCATTTCCTGGGCCTTATTGAAGGCGTTGTCAATGTTGTCATTGCTACGATGTTTAGCCGAAACAGCGGCGCTTGTGATCAGGATCGCGGCGATCATAAGCGCGAACGATCTGGTCAATAAGTGTTTTTGTGGCACATAAGTGGTTCCTCCAAAGTGTTATTTGGCATTTAAATGCGCAGCCCAAAAATCGACTAGATAGGGTGGAGCACTTGCCCGTTTTCGAGTCAGGTCTCTCAAATTCGGTTAGGCCGAAAAAAACCTCACCCCCAACCCTTTGTTTTAATGGATCGCGGTAATTACGCACCGCATCCCGTATCCG
Organism: Pyrinomonadaceae bacterium; assembly: GCA_051002775.1. GTDB lineage: Bacteria > Acidobacteriota > Blastocatellia > Pyrinomonadales > Pyrinomonadaceae > PSRF01. Next base: position 2,018 of record JBPCLZ010000054.1, read on the forward strand.
TGTCAAGCAAATTAGCCGAGCGCCGACCCGAGTTTTTTTCCGTACTTCTGGCGATACCAGTCCCGCAAAGTCGCTTGGAATCGTTGGCGATTTCCTTCCTCACCCACAAACCTGTGATAAGCATAAACGCCTTCCTCTTTAAATACACTCTTTACTTCAGGAGGCATTATCGACTCGAAATCAAGCTTTGCGATATCCATTAATACAAAGAACGCAACGTCCCCAACCTTCGTATCAGTCGGACCAGGGATACCCCGAGGATCACGCATCGAGGTCATGTCGGCGACCCTGTCAATCAAGCAGGGCAATACCACTTCACCTGCATCTACTAGCGCGTTGTAAGCAGCGTCATCTATCCTTTCATCCTTGAAGGGCATTGATTTTATCTCGGCGACCCGAGCGCACAAGACCTCTGGGTCGGGGGCTGGTGCCGAGCTTTGCTGAGGCACAGATTGGAGCGCTGAAGAAGTACAGGCAGCACTAAGGCAACAAGAATGAAGATTGCTGTTCGCATCTTTTGCATAGCAAACTCTAGAGAGCAGCACAACGCTGCGCTTCAGCGGCCGGGCGACAACTGCCTCATGCGCAAGTTGTCGATGAGAGACCCGCTGATTCCGGTCCGCTGCGAGCGCTTGTTGGGCACGGCGTAATAACAAAAGACCGGTTGTAACCGCTCCGCCGCGCTAGAACGACTATCGTCTGGGTTCGAGGATTATCTCTCTGGCAAGCCTGCCGCCCATGACCTCCCGGATTTCGAGACGTTCCCGGTAGCCCTGCCTTTGTTTCTCATCGTTGCCGACTGTCCGTTGATACAGGGCATCCTCTTTGGCTTCGTTGGCTTCCAACGTCGCCATGTCTTTGTACTCGGTCAGTAGCATCAAGTTCCAGTCGGTCGCGCCGTGCGCTTCGGTTTGCAGAACCTTGTACGAGAGAATTAGCCCATCCTTTTTCAACGCTTCTTGCTCGCGCTTCCAGTCGGTGGCGACGTAGTTCAGATACGCCGTTTCCATGCCCGGCTTCATTTTGATAAATCCGATGCTCCACACCGAACCATTCCGGTAGGGGCGGCTCACCTGAGCGAAGACGGAGACGCCGAGTAGAAGAAGCGAAACGATTAGCGAGCCAGTAAGTACGCGATTGGTTTTCATGTCAATCTCCTTTCAAGAGAGTACAGTGTTCGCAGTAACTGGGAGTGCGCAGATTCTATCACCGCAATCCTAGACGGCAAGGATTTTCACGACATGGCATGCGCCCAACGACTGCGGTCACTTGCCGGGCCGGCTGCAAGGAACTGAAGTCTTGAAAAACCGTCATGCCGGCCCGGTCAAGTGCAACGCCTTGTTAGCCGGCACCCCGGAACGGAGATGGACGGCCTCACCCTCATCGTCAGCTCTTCGCTCGGTACCGAACGTGAACCATACCGTTGTCGAACCTGCGCTCATCGAGAAGTTCGAGCTTCATGTGGACCTTGCCTGGTAGATAGGGATTGCCGCCGCCCGCGATGATCGGCGCGATGAGTAGGTGATATTCGTCGGACAAGGCCAGCTCGAATGGCATGCGCTGCGAGCCGGACCGCCCACCGCAACCTCGCGGGTCGCTCCTGCCTTGAGTTCCCGTCCAACGTCCGCCTCGAATTTCCGCTCGATGGCTGAGGTTAGATGTGGAGGCGGCGATCGGAATCGAACCGATGAATAAAGGTTTTGCAGACCGTTTGAGTAGCCGCGCACCGAGTGCCACTGAGTACCACGGCCTTATAAATACTGACTATCTAACCGCCGCTCTTCACTCAGTGTCACTCCATATCAGCAGGTAGTCGCTACATTATCCGCTACATGCCCTTTTTTAGTTATGGAGATTGATGGCGGTTTTTCGGCATCAACGATCACGAAGTCAAAGAATTCCGGGGGAATGCCTGGATTATAGACAACATCGGGCGGATCGCCTTTCCAGGGTTTGGCCGAATCAAAGCCCGATCCTTCTTCGTTAGCAGAGTCAAACTCCGTCTCACCCTTCAGCATCGAATAAAGGCGCTGAATCGTTGTGATCACTACTTTAGCGGCTGGATTGATCGAGTTTGTCTTGAGACGTTGGACCGTGTAAAGAGTGGGAAATTTGCGCGGATCATCGGGCGGTTCGAAGTTGAGAAACTCGTCCTCGGTTTGCTTGCCAAGGTTTCCCCGATCCACAAGAAACAGAATGCGCTTTGCGCCACCAAACTTGAGCAACCGGTAAGCAACGTTAACAGCAGTGAATGTCTTGCCAGATCCGGTAGCCATCTGAATGAGCGCCCGCGGATTTGCTTTGCCGAACGACTCTTCGAGATTGCGGATCGCGCGAGCCTGAACTTTCCAGAGCCCCCCTTCTTCAAGCGTTGGCAAGTCCTTTAGGCGAGCGCGAAGTTGCGAGGGCTGTGTGACCCAATCACCGAACGTCTCAGGACGATGAAAACTAAAGACCGGCCGGCTGCGTGGAGTGGGATCGAGGCCGTTAGTAAAGTAAGTCGCTTCGCCATTCGACTCGAAGAGAAAGGGCAGCGGCCTGTGATGAGCTGGCAAGTTATCTGGAAGTCCGGCGGCATACTTCGCCGATTGAGCCTCAACTCCAGTGAGAGTTCCCTCGGGCTTTGCTTCGATTGCGCCCAGTGCCTTCTTGTCGAGATAGAGCAGGTAGTCGGCAAAACCAAAGCCAGACTTCATCGGAAATTCGCGTACAGCGATACCCCTCCCGGCGGTGAGGTCAAGTTCTTCGCGATCTTGAACAATCCAACCAGCAGAATCTAGCTTTTGATCAATAAGCCGTCGCGCCTTTTGTTCTGGCTTTTCTGCCATGCGCCCGCGAAGCAGTCCTTCGGTAAGGTATTGCGCCTCTTACGAAAAGCGCGTCTTGCTTTTATCATATCTAGCTCTTATCCGCGAGCTACGAAGGCTTCCAATTTCTTCATGGCTTTGAACTGATGTTCCTCAGTTGGCGGCCGGAGTGCATATGAAGTAATTACCGTACTAAATGGCGGTTCCTCATCGGTGGCAAATCTCGCATTAGAGACCGGGAGACATCGGCAAACAGTTCGAGCGGCGCTCAAGAAGATGCTCCCTTTCGGCTTTGTCGAGAGGCATGGCCGAAGGTGGAAAGGCCTCGCCCTTGAAGAAATCGACACTCAGACAGAAGCACTGGGGATGAGTGGCGGACTGAAACGCCAAAAGGAAAAGCACCGAGCAGAACGACTGCGATTCAGGGTATCGCAAGCCATCATGCAATCACGGGAAGCCAAGGCATTGATCTGAGCTGTAGGAGATCCCCTAAAAATTGCTTTGCACAATACTGTTTACTTGCGCATCTATTTAATAATAGTGATCTATAAAGTGGAGGCAGCGAAAGCGGGGCAATGGCGAATTCCGTAGCACATGAGCTGGGAACAAAGAAATAATCGAAGTTACTACTATCGCAAGAAGCGCGAGGATTCCCGCGTCCTGTCTGTTTACGTAGGCCGCGGCGAGATCGCCTTACTAGCGGCGCAGTTAGATGAAGTTAGGCGCGAGCAGAAAGAAGCCGTGCAAGTTAAAATGCGGATTGAAATGCAGGCTCTCGAAGCGCTCGATCAAAGCATTGATAACCTGGTTCGATTGTCGTCCACGTTGACTGAGGCGATTCTGATTGCTGGTGGTTTTCATCAGCACAAGCGGCAATGGAGGAAGCAAAAGCATGAGCGCAACTGTGGTAGCGGTTAGCCA
>JBPCLZ010000055.1:0-10550 GCA_051002775.1 Pyrinomonadaceae bacterium
GCTGTCTATAATCGGAAGCGACTTCACTCAGCCATCGGCTACCTGCCACCGGCTGAGTTTGAAGCCTCGCTTTCAACACCCTTATGGTCTTAACTAACTGTGTCATTTCAGGGGTGCACTACAGACATTCAGCGCGCGGGGGTAAACCATCCTTCCCAACCATGAGCTTTTCAGCCTTGACCCTTAACACAATCCTTATGGCATTCCACGCGCGGGGTAGACTACCCTTCCCAACCATGAGCTTTTCGATGTTGAGTCTTACGCTGAATCGCCTCAGATTACGCCTTTAGCTTTTCAGCAATCTCGTTCATTCGCGCACGCAAACGATCCTCATCAACGGTGGTTATGCGACCATCGCGATAAATTTCCCTTCCCGCAACAACCGTCGACACCACATCACGAGCGCCCGAACTGAAGATGAGCGTGCGAACAGGATCGTAAGTGGGAAGTTGATGTCCGCCGGCCAAAGATACGACCGCGAAGTCAGCCTGCGCTCCCGACTTCAATTTCCCCATTTGTTCCTGCCAACTAAGCGCGTGCGCTCCTCCCTGTGTAGCCAGCTGCAAAACATCCTGGGCAGACAAATCACACGCCGCTGCGCTTTCCGCACCATGCGAACGCGCAAGCAACAGCGCGTAACGAGCTTCCTCGATCAGATCGCAAACATTGTTGCTGGCAACCGAGTCGCTACCGAGTCCCACTGCAATGCCCTGCTCGAGAAACCTAAGAAGCGGCGCAACACCGTGGCCAAGTTTTGAGTTCGATTTGGGACAATGCGCCACACGCGTTTGGGTTTCCGCTAAAGTAGCAATGTCTTCAGCGTCAACATGAATGCAATGCGCCAGCAGCGGTCGCGTCGCAAGAATTCCGTGCTGCTTGAGATATTGAATTGGGGAGACTGCCGGAGGCTGCCATTCAATGCCACGATTCTTCAGTCCATCCGCAAACGCTCCCCGGCCCTCGCGCACCAGCGATACTTCCATCAATGTTTCCGCTGCATGCATGGTCAATGGCAAATTTTCATCAATTGCAAACTGCGCAATCATCTCCAGCTGCGGGCCGCAAACTGTGTAAAGCGCGTGTGGCGACACGCCGCATTTCAACAAAGGGGTTTGAATTTCGCGTAGTTGAGAAATTTTTGTTTGCAGCTTTGCAAAGTTCTCCTGGGCTAAATGCGGTTCCGGTCCGAACGATTCCTGAAAAACTATTCCGCGCAAACCCACGGCTCGCAATGCCTTCATGCTTTCAAATGCAGTATCGCTCGCGTCCGCGACGCACGTGACACCAGCGCGCACCGCTTCACACGCACCCCATTGCGCCGAAACATTGAGATCGTCCGTAGTCATACGTTCCAGGCGCGCTACAGTCAGCTTTCTTAACCAGGCAAAGAAATCGCTTTCTTCATTTTCAAGAAAGCCGCGCATGGCAGTCAGTTCCAGGTGTGAATGACTATTGACGAGCCCGGGCACGATAACCGCTGGTCCAAAGTCGCGAACCTCTGCTTCTGGAAACTGCTCGACGAGGGTCTCACGTGTTCCGACCGCTGTAATGCGGTCGTCGCTGACGGCAATTGCGCCATCAGCAAAGGCGGGAGACGAAACGGGCACTATCCATTGAGCAGAGTAGATCGTCGTCATCAGTTGCAATTTGAAGTGGAACAGACTTCAAAGTCTGTGAGTTCGCAGCCGGCACAGACTGAAGTCTATGCCACTAGTACCGAGAAGAAAAAAGTTCAACGCGCAGGCGCAGTAGCGTTTTGTAGGTTATTGTTCAGGCCGTGTCCTTTCAACCTACGATATCGATCAAGGATGGAAACAACGTAAGCCCGCGTCGAAGGAATGTCGATGTTGTTGATAAACTGCTCGCCTGAGAGCTGGCTCTGTCCATCGGCCACTTTGTTCCATTCCGCGGCGCGACTTGGACCGGCGTTATAAGCAGCAATCATGCGCGCCTCGGGGTCGGGTGTGTCGCGATAATGCTCGTAATTTTTCTCCAGATACCAGCAACCGATTTGGATGTTGCGCTCGGGATCGCGAAGTAGCACGGCAGGATCCTCCGCCATCTGCCGCTCGAGATCCTTCATGCCGGTTTCGGTAGCCCAATCGCGACCTACAGCGGGCGTGATCTGCATCAGGCCTATCTCGCCGTCTTTGCCGCGCTTCCACGGACTGAAATAAGTCTCTTCGTAAATAACACTCCACACCAGCAAGGGGTCGAGGCGATAAATGCCCGCCTGACGAGCAATCAGCGCGTCATATCGATGGATCCAGTATTGGTTGAAAAAATATGAACCGACAGCGACCGTGAGGGCAATGAGGATTACGACAAGGGCGCGTTTCATTTAGTCAGTTGTCGGGTAACTGCTGATTTTCGGAAGGCGTTGGTTGCGTATCAATGCGAATCTAATTCCTGCGTCGCAGCCGGCTCCAGAAATCCGCGGCCGAACAAGAGATATCGACCCCTTCGTATCGGGAACGCAGCGCCGACTCATCCAGCACGTGGCCCTGCAACCAGATTTCAGCTTCCAACGTCGCACCCGGCATTAATGTATCACCGCGCAATGAACGTTGGTTGACCAGGATCTCAAGATTCATTCGCTCGAGATCTACATTGATCCAATAGAGATCACTGCCCGAAAGCGGATTCTTCAGCGGCTTACAGGCGACCACGCGCCCGGAGAGGCTCCAATCGTTTTCATGTGCAGCGCGGGAAGGAGCGGCTTTGTCCAGTGGTACCCAACGAGTTTTCGCCGGGGCGGACCGTACGCGGGCGCGGTACGCCAACCCGCAAAGTCCGACATGGAGTTCCTGCGCGCGAAAACCGCCGGGACCGACTTCGGTCAGATTTTGCAGTTCAAACAAAACTTCGCAATCGGTGCCTTCGCGATACCCATGGACCACGGCTTCGCCTTCTTCGTCATATTCGGTCAAGGCCCACGGCGTAATTGTTTGAATGTAGCGAGCGCGAAACCCGGGCCGACAATCCGCATAGAACACGTCGCCGCTGCCTGACTCGTAAAGGACAGTCCAAACTTCCAGGCCCTCCCCCAATTTCCAGCAACGCCCGTGAAGCACGGCGCCGCGTCGATTCAGTTGTGTGGCTTCACCCTGATCGCCGGCGCGTTCGGCGAGATAGTTAAAAGCTTTCTCGCTTGGCACTTCAAGGCCGATGGTTTCAAACGTTGCGTTCATAAATTCAACGAGTGGGTTTCGTAAGCACTATCAGGGCGCTGCGACTATCGGGATCTCCCGGCGCGCTTTTTTGGTCGCTCTGTTTCGTCCATCTCAACTTCCAGGTCCTGGGCGGGAACTTGCACTCGCTTGCCACGAATGATTCGCTCTGGGCCGCGCGCGGGACGGATGCCGGATCGCACTAACTCGGCGAAGAGGTCGACGTCGTAGTCTACTTCACGAGACATCTGCTCGCGAATGGCGTGCAGCACTTCCAAAAATTTCGGTCGTCGATACATTTCAGTAATCTATTTCCCTGTTTCAGTAGCTTCCGACACGAGAAACTCCGGCGTGACAATCATCGGAACATAAAAGCCTGCTGCCGTATTGAACAAGCGAATGCGAGCCTGACGGCGAACGTTCGCTAAATGACCAAAGTTCCATGTCAACAAGTAGTCGATCTTGTGAAACGACGCAATAGCTACGTGCATCGCATCGGCAATGTACTTGCGATGGAATATTCCGCGCGAGATGTAACCTTCTGCGAGGATCGACGCTTCGTCGGCCAGCTCGACCTGCTCGAGATCAGAAATTAAATTCAAATAGGAAGAACGGTGTGGTTCCGCCACTCGCTCTAGTTCTCGCGTGACCAGTGGTGAAATAACCGCACGATAGTCCGGCATCTCATGTTCCCACCAGCGGATTGTTAAATCGCGCCGGAACGGCTCACCATTATCAAGGTAAGCTCCGATCACTGATGTTTCCAGATAGAGACTTTGCTTCATGGTATCGGGACTACATTGGTAGTCGAACTGTCGCTCGTCTTAACAGTTTTTCTCAACGGTTCCAATGTAATCACTCCCCTCTGGAAATCGAACGAAACACGATAGTGGCCGAGGAAATTTCCGCCTAGAATGCCGTTTTGCGTGAAGCCCGCGGTTTCATTTACGGGCTCCATATCCAGGACAGCGGCCCTAATCTGCTCGCGCGCGTGACTGCCCAGCATAACTTTGGGCAGGACCACCGTCTGTACGTCGTCTGCTATTCCGGCCGCGCCGTAAACTCGCATGCGGATCGGCGCGATGTAACTTGTAAGTTCTTCTTCTGCTACAAGTCTCTGGGAAACGACTGAAACGCTCGCGCCCGTATCGATAATAAAGTTTAGTGGCTTGTCGACTCCTTCCAGCCGCACTTCCCCACTGAGAAATCCACTCGAAGTTGTCCGCACAGGTATTTCGAGGATATCTGAAGGAATCGTACTCCCCACGGTTTTCGGACTTGGCTGCGATTGGTTGTTGTTAATTGAGTCTGCTTGCCGTTTCAGCGTAAGAATTTTTTCGCCATAATCCACGCTGGCAATGAACTTTGAGATCACCGATAGACCCAAGTAACCGTCAACGTTTGTTCGCTTGTCATAGAAATGGCGAATGTAAACCGGTACGCTCGCAACTTTCACCTCTCCCACTTCCAACGATGAAAGAAAACCGTAAACGATTTCAAACTTTCCTCCGCCACCAACGGCGCGCGCCAGCCCACCTCGCGCCACGGGACGAAGGCCCAATTTCTTAGCTGTCTCCTCAGAGACAACAGACATACCCGAACCTGTGTCGAGCACGAAGTGCAGATACTCTTTACTACCATTAACGCGCACTTTCAGCATCGGCCGCCCGTCTATCGCGTCAAACGGAACACTGGTTTTGTTTCCGTTTAGCAAGTACAGCAGGCCCTGGTTCCCCAGGAAACGCAGGAAGTCGATCAGACCACGAATGCGCGCGCGCCGCTCGACATCGGTCTTAGGCGCAATTTGCAGGAACCGTTCATAAGCATCGGCCGCCTCTTTGTACCGTTCAATGCGCGCGGTTGCCTGGCCCAGGTTGAAGGTGTAATCCGGTTCGTTGGAATCCAAACTCACCGCGCGCCGTAGCCCCTTGATTGCCGAGTCCATACGGTTCTCGTAAAAATCCACCATGGCAAGTCCGGCAATGGCCAACGATTCGTCTTCCTTAAGACTAAGTGCAGTGCGAAACTCTTCAATCGAATTCTTGAAGTTACCGGACGCTAGGATCGCCGCGCCTAATAAAGCATGAGCACGCGCGGAAAGGGGCTCGGTCAGAATCACCCTGGCAGCTTGATCGTAAGCCTCCTGCAGATGACGCTGTTTCAACAGCGCAAAGCTCAAACCCAGCCGGGCATCCTTATCGCGCGCATCTTTAGCGACCAAGTCGCGAAACATTTTTTCTGCGTTCTCAAAGTCGCCATCGCGCATGGCCCTATCGGCGCGCGAACGAGCTTTTTTCTCGCCAACGGCATTTACTGGACCAACAAAAGCAAGACAAATCACAAAGGCTGCGAGAAATTCTGCGGCCAATCTACGTCGCCTGGTTGCCATCTTGCTAAACTCCTTAAGCCACACCGCAATCATACCTGCCTGGGGAGATAACAATTTAGTTACCCGGAATCCTACTTCAACACCTCGCCGGTTTTTATCGACCAAAGCACCAAGTCCAATTCGTCAAAATCAATCTTTATATCCTGCGCGAACGATTTGAGCTTTTCTTCAACCTCAAGGTACCGCGTTCTGGTAGTCGGCGGCTTTGCCGTTTCCACTACTTGCAGATCCTGAAGACAACTCATCACGTGTTTGTCGAGAATCGCATGGCCGCGGATGCCAATATTTCTCAAGAAATGACTCGATTCTTTATAGCCAAGTCCTTTGATGCGCTTTTCCTGGGCCAACCAGTCCCGGCGGTCGATTGGGTCGCGAAAACTTTCAAACTTGCGACGCAATTCCATGCCGCAATGCTCGTGGAGGTAGTCGCGGGTGATTACGATATAGCCAGGCCGCGCTACAGGAAAGCGATGGGCGCCCGCGCGACGTATTGCGCGTGTCATTTCCCGTTGCTTGCCCTGGGCCAACAATGGTCGCACCGCATTAACCGCCGTGAACCCCATACGCGCCGACGCGCCGGCTGTAAAAATGCAGAAGACGAGTTCTTCCCAAAGTCGTTCATCAGACCCGTTCCGCCAGATGTCACGGAACTCATTTAGCCGCGCTCGGATTTCCTTTTTGCGCGCGGCGTGTGTGGAATGTATGTCTGCCACAACAACGGGTTGATGATTTCGTCTCACTCGATTGTCAATATCCAGATTCTAGGTTTGCAGTTCTTTTGTTGTCAACGCAATTGCGATCCGCGCTTTGTGAAGCAAAGGGCTAAGTATTTTTTCGTGCGAGCGCCGACATCTTCGTAGGCGAAGAGCGCATCGAAGCATACCTTCCCCCACTACTCTCCCGCGACATGTTATTATCGACGTGTTCTGCTCACATAAGGAGCAACAAGAATAGTGATGCCTAAAACACCACAACCCGCAAGGGTTTTTCATTCGTTACTTGTGGTGCTGCTGTGTGCCGCATTTTGCGCCGGCCAGTCGCCGTTGCAACAACCAGACACGGCTGCGAAGCCGGTAGTGTTGCCCGCTCCCGTCACTACCCAGCAACCTGAAAGTGCCGATGAACCATTAGTGTACGGCTTTCAGGGTGTACTCATTGAAACGGTAGAGGGGAAAACTGTTTCAGCCCAAGCTGTTGATCAACCTTTCAATCCGGCATCAGCGATCAAACTCGGTTTGGCACTGGTAGCATTGCAGAACTTTGGTCCGCAGCACCGGTTCACCAATGGGTTTTGGACAGACGGGCCAATAAACAAGGCTACAGGAGAACTAAGCGGCAACTTGTATGTAACCGGTCGGGATCCGTCTTTTCATTACGAGCACGCGATCATGATCGCGCGGCAACTGAATAATCTCGGCATCCGTAGCGTGAGCGGCGACCTAGTTGTTGCACCCGGCTTCACGATGAATTTTAGTTCGTCGGCGCGCCGCTCTGGCGAATTGCTATACGACACTCTGGATGCGTCACGTCGATCCGGTAGAGCAACGCGCGCGTGGATGTACGAGCGCATGGCGCTCGCCGACCAATCAAGCTTACAGACAGTCTCAAGTGTCGCAGTAATAGGCGATGTCGCAGTTGGTTCAGCGTCACCCGCGGCCAAACTGCTGATTACACACAATTCGAGCAAGCTGATAGATGTGCTGAAAGTCCTTCTCTGCTTTTCGAATAATTTTATGGCCGAGCGCATCGGCGATAGTCTCGGCGGTACAGAGGCAGTCAGGCGGCGAGTCATTGGATTAACCGGAATTCCCGAAAACGAGATTCAACTTGCCTCGGTGAGTGGTTTGGGAATCAACCGCGTAACGCCCCGGGCGATGATGAGAATCTTCAGAGGACTGCGCAACGAACTTCAAAGGCACAAGCTTGCACCTGCTGACATAATGCCCGTTGCGGGAATAGACCCAGGAACACTTGAAGAGCGCTTCACTGGACCGGCCTGGGAAGGCAGCGTTATTGGGAAGACCGGGACGCTGATACGCACTGACGGCGGCGCAAGTTCGCTGGTGGGTCAGATGAGGACGGCAAATGGAGTATTGCTTTTTGTAATTATGAACCAGCGTGGGAGCGTAGTGAGATTCAGGGAAAACCAGGATCGTCTTGTGATGCAAGTCCAGAATAGTCGAGGCGGGCCAAAACCTTTCTCGTACAAACCACATGTGCTGGCCATGAAACTTGCTGATACACAGAGCGTCTCGACATCCGCAAACGAATTTGAGCCGAACCTGAAAACCGGAACTGGTCCCCCTTAGAAAAGAAACCTTAGCTCAGCATTGCGCCCCGACAATCATAAGATCGACGGGGCGCTTTGCCGTCCAGCCGCGAACCTGGCGTGCGGCACCATGTCCACGGAGGACGATTCCTTCGGAGCAGGACGAATGGCCGTCCGGACAGAAAGAACCCTTTCTAATAAAAAGACCGAAGCACTCACGCTTTCCGCAGTAATAAACGTGATCACGCGCAAGCGTTCGACCAGCCTCCGTACCTTTTGGACAGGTAAGGCACTTCCCTCTTCGTTACCTTAAGTAACAAACCAGCTTGGACATCTAAGTAGGGTTTTACGAAATGATTCGAGTTTGCTGGCAATTTAGCTTGGCATAACCATTGCCAAGCGAAGTCGCCCAGGTCCATAAACCCTGGCTCGAAAGGTTGGAGGAGTGATGATTACTGATACAGAGATCGGAACACTGAGAAAACGTAGCGGCGAGAGAGGTTTTGGACTGCCAGAGCTACTGATAGCATTTGCGATCATCGCTGCTATCTCGGTAGTCGCCTTAGTCAATCTCAAATCAGCCCGGGCCTCGTTGAGAGTCCAAAGCTCGGTTCGACAACTCGCCAGTTACATGGAGAAGGCTCGAATCGATGCCGTTCGCCGCCACTCTACTAGCGAGGTCTTTTTTACAAGTCCCACACGCTATACGGTCCGCATGGATTTTAATAATACAGGGACTACATCCGATCGTAGTTTCACCTTTGAGAGTGGCGTTCAAGTAGCTAACAACACCGAGCTTCCAACCGTGATGTTTAATTGGCGAGGGCGCACGATCACCCCTGGCACCAATTGTGTAACTACATTTTCGGTGAAGAATGATACCAACACTGACGGCCTGAATGTCGATGTATCCGGTTCAGGCGATGTGACAGTAGAAAACCAGCAACCCACTCTTCCAAACGTTCCCTACAACAACACGATCCCCGCATCGTCCTCGGTCCGCACAACGACGGTGGTTAGCGGTACAGAAACTGTAGACAGCACTCCGTGTTTGGATATTTCCGGCGAAGGCGTGGGAGGAGCCGCAGGTTCAGCCGGGTGTGAAATTCAGGTTTCCGCAACAAGTGTTTCCGTTAAGAAGAACGGCGGTACTTCAAAAAGTGTGGTCGTCAGTCTTAGCGTTTCCAGCGGCGTCGTCGCTTCCTATCCGTCCAACCTAACAGTTACCCCCGCTTCACAAACTGTTTCCACCGGGTCCAGTTTCCTAATCATGTCAAACAATAATTTGCGCGGACCATTTAATGTAACCTTCTCCGCGCAGTGCGGCTCAACAATTTCCGTCAAAGTTAACGTTACCAATTAGACAGGTAAATTATGGAATCCGTTACCGCTTCGAAAGCCGAACACGGCTTCACTTTAGTTGAGACGAGCATTGCGATGGTTTTGATGATGATCGTCTTTGTCGGTCTGGCGCCTCTCTTCGTCTACGCCACGCGCTATAACTCTGGCGCCGCAATTCGCGCTGGGGCTTTGGCGGTCGCGCAGATCAAACTCGAACAATTACGGGCTACGCCGTTCAGTTCTTGCACTTCCTCAACTGAAACTATCAGCGTCGGTGACCCGACAACCGGACTGCAAACCTACACCGTAGAGATGAAAGTCGTAAACGCAACTACCACGCTAAAAGATATAACCCTGGTAGTGACGCCCAGCGCCAGAAGCACCACGGGTGAGCAGTATGCGGGAACATCGGGGTGGATGTACGGCCAAGTAACCATTTACACGAAGCGTACTGCGATCACGCCTGGACCTAACCTGGGATAAGAACATTTACGGTCTGGCTAACAGACAGGGAGCGTTGGCTTCATGCATCAATCTAAATTACAGCCCGGAATGGCAGGCTTTTCGCTACCAGAACTGATGATCGCGATGACAATCGCATTAGTACTGATGGCGCTTACAAGCGGCCTACTGGTTACTTCATTCAATGTTCGTGCTAGAGAGAATCAACGCTCCGATGCGTTGGCCGATGCGCAACGCGCACTCAACATCATGACCCGCGAGATTGCGAATGCAGGTTTTGGTCTCAATGACAACGGGATTGTGGCCGCGGATTCAGGCTTAGGTTCGATTCGCGTGCGGGCAAATCTAAACGCTTTTCAGGGGCAAGCTTCAAGCCTCCTCGTGAATGATCGTAATGAGGACGTCAAATACTCGCTATCGGCCGTGGGCGGGGCGAGCTACATCGTGCGCCTCGATATCGGAACGCAGAACCAGACGACGGTGCTCGCCAATCGCGTCGACTCGCTGCGTATCCGTTATTACGCATCCAAAATTAGTTACACGATGGCACCGGCCGTGTCAGGTGTTCCCAGCTGTGATATTTCAACCGCTGCGGCAGAAGTAACGCAGAAGAGTGATGCCAAATATCTCGTCATGAGTATTTGCGTCGAACTACCTGAACGAGGCCGGCAAGGCTCGTCCGGCTATCAACCCGCATCCCGCGTACAACTGGTTTCAGACGTTGATCTGCGCAACGCGGACATAACCAACTACTGAACAGATCAGAATTGAGAGGAATTCTTTTGACGCAGAAAAGATCATTATTAATAGAAGCCGAGAATCGGCGAGGCGAACGAGGAGCGGCGCTAATCACCGTCCTTTTTATCTCTGTGTTAGTCCTCGCTTTAGCCAGCGCGTTAATTCTCACGACCAGCATGTC
>JBPCLZ010000056.1:0-62071 GCA_051002775.1 Pyrinomonadaceae bacterium
CTCGGTCTCTACTCCTTAGCCCGTTTGTGATTGGCCATCTCTACCGAACCGCCCGGTACGGACCCGTATGCCGGGTGGTGTGGGAGGGGGGAGCCGCGAGACTTCTCCCTATCCCGATCAGGGGCAAAGCGCTGAGCGCAGCGAAGCGCGACGCCCCTGGAGAATGAAGCGGATAGAGTCCAAGCTCTCAAGGAGCGGCATAATTTCTCAGCGATAGATCTAATTGCGCACTTTCAGTGCTCTCTAACTATTGCTGTGCTGTCCCCAGGGGCGACGTGCTTCGCTGTGCTCAGCACTTGCCCCTGGCTATTCCATCTCGCGCCGTTTGGCGCTTAGGATGTTGCACTTCAAACTTGAATCCACCATTCACGATTTACTAGCAAATGTCATATAACGTAACCGCAAAGATCCAAGAACATTACGATCTCGCTTCTCCGTATTACAAAGACCTGTGGGGGCCACATCTGCACCACGGTTACTATGAGACTGGTAAAGAATCGAAAGCTGAAGCGGCCGAACAGTTGATAAAGCTACTCGTCCAGAGAGCGAATATTTCAAAGGGAGCGCGAGTACTCGACGTCGGCTGTGGCTTTGGGAGTACTTCCATTTGGTTGACTCAGAATATGGGCTGCAAAGTAACGGGCATAACCATAAGTCCCGTCCAGCTAGACATGGCCACTAACGCAGCTCGCGAGCTTAAAAATAAACCAAAATTTATGCTTCACGATGCCAACGATCTGACAATGACAGAAACCTTCGAAGTCATCTGGGCCGTTGAAGTCTTATCGCATTTGAGCAAGAGAGCAGAGTTCTTCAGGCGGGTTGCGAAATTGCTGGTCCAAGGTGGAATAATTTGTGAGGCCGCTTGGCTGAAAAATGAAGATCTCGGCCGAGGGGACGAGAAAAAGTACATCCGACCTATTGAAGAAGGAATGTTGGTTGACCTTCCCAACCTGGCCGAATACAAAAACCACCTTGATAACAATGGTCTAAGTCTTCGACACTACGAAGACATCAGCACCAAAGTGGCGCACACCTGGGATGTCTGCCTGGACATTGCCAGCGACAGAGCTTTGTGGCGACTCGCTTACGAACACAGTAAGGAATTCGTCGGCTTCCTCAGATCTTTTAAGGCCATGAGAAATGGATTTAAGTCTGGCGCTTTCCGTTACGCACTCATGATCTCCGAAAAGCGCTAGCAGCATACTTCGGCGTGAGCTCACAGACGCGGGAGGTTGAGGTCTGGTTGGAGCATTTACGATTCACGATTCACGAAATACCAGTCAGCGATTCACGATTCACCAACAAGGCTTCTACGTTTTACTGGGTGACCAGAGAGCACTTCGAGGGATGTGAAGTGAGATTCAAAAGATCAATGCCGCCAGCTGACAGTCAGCACTCTACATTTCAAGTTCGATTTGTGGCGAATCTTCTTCTTCGTCCTCGGACCAGCGCACGTAGCGAAAACCCCGCCGCTGCACGAACACAATCACGCTGAAGGTACCAATCGAGATAGCTTGCTAGCGTGCGAGGTCGATGAGTTATCGAATCGGATTGCATTTGAAATCAGTCGTGTTCACGGGTGAATTGTCCGCAGATTGCGCAGATTACATCACCCTCTACATTTTGGAAGAGGGAAGGGGAGAGGAGTTAGGTCCTTTAAGCCCCTATCCCTCTTTCCCCATCCGAAAGGAAAGGGAAGAAAAGAATTAAAGAAGCTCTGATCAAGTGTCTTCGACGCGTCGCGTCCGTGTGAGTTTAGCCCGGCGTTTCAACGCCGGGATCATGGTCTTGCTTTTCTCGTCGGGTAGCGACGATTGAGCTTCTTGGCTGTTTCAAGAGTCGCTACGCGACGAGAACACTTCCTTGACCGTTCCCGGCCTTGAAAGGCCGGGCTAAATTCAGACCGACGCTACGCGTCGAGAGACTCGAACCCACCTTATGCGACTTACTTGGTTCCTTAATCGTCTCCCGTTGGGAGAGGGAAGGGGGAGGGTCTTACGGACGGCTAAGACCCTTCCCCTCGTTCCCTTCCCAAAGGGATGGGGATGAAGAGAAATCTCCCTCTCTAAGACCCTTCCCGTCTTTCCCCTTCCCCAAGGGACGGGGATGAAAAAAGATCACCATCTCCCGTTGGGAGAGGGAAAGGGGAGTGGGGTTTACGCTCACCTAAGACCCTTCCCCCTCTTTCCCCTTCCCAAAGGGAAGGAGATGATAAATCAAACAGCAAAACAGCAAACAGCAAATAGCAAAGAACAGACGGCAAAGAAAAAAGCGCGCGCTCCCAAAGAAGCGCGCGCTACCTCTGACTTTCAGATCTCTGACCGCCGACCCCTGACTCCTTATCCGGTCCGATTGATCCTCACCAGCAGCGAGCCGGCGTTGTTTGGGTGGCGCGAGTCAGCGCCGTACTCCACTAATGCGAACCAGTAATCGCCAGCCGCTAAGCTCGGTTCGTTCCAGGTTAAGGTTATGGGGAACGCTTGGCCTGCAGCGACGGACGATGGTCCAGTCACCGACAGGTTGCCGTTGTTCGTTCCCGGAATTACCGCAGCGGTCAACTCGATGGTGTCGATGAGCGCCGGACTCGAGGCCCAGTTCTGCACCAGGATCCACCACTTGCCCGCCGCCGGCGCCTTCAGCGTGCACTTCTCCTGCCACACTCCGGACGCGCTGCGGCAAACTTCTTCCGCCTCGTCCGGCGCACCGTCGCCATCCAGATCGCGACCGACAAATAGATCTACGTCGGGCGCGGTTGAGTTTGTGATCTCGCTCATCAGGAAGCGCGCTCCGGCGGGCACATCGATGGTGGTGAAGAACGTACCAGCCACCGCCTCGTAGGGCGTTAGAATCCCGATCAGTCCCGTGCCTGTGCCAGGGACGCCGCCCGAAGTTGGATCCTGTTCCATCTGCCGTTGAATTACCTGTCCCTTTGCGAGACCAGATACGACCGAACTGAAACGCTGTATCGCCAGATCGGAAGTTACGGTCTCGGTGTGTGATCCAGTGGTCGCTGTTGTTGCGATATCAACTGGCTTTGGCGCGCCGCCCGGGAAGACTGCGATTGGCAAGTGCGCCGCGGGCGCGCTCTTCGAGGTCAACTGCAGCTCAGCAAAACTCCAACTGCCCACTGGCGCCTCAGCAACGTCCGCGGACACGGTGATCGCCTGCGTGCCCCCCGGTGCGAGAGTGAACTTCGACGGACTGACAGTAAGTCGTACTCCACGCGGAGCCGTTGTTTTCGCTGACCATGAGACGGTTGCGTTTAGTGCGTTCTTAACCACGCGGGTCCAGGTGCAGGTGCCTTTGCAATCGGCATTCGCCATGCTTGGCCGGTTCAGCGTTGTCGGATTGGCTTGGCCGTCTTCGTAATACTGCGTAATGGTTTGACCCTGAGCGAGTGTTTCTCCAATCAGGAGACCAGCACGCGCCGCCTGGTTCAGATCAACTCGTCCAACGCCGCGATCAAACGGAGTCGCAGCCTTGGCGCCATCGTGAACGCCAGCCGTAATTGCAGTTGTCATCAGAGCCGACTGCACTTCAGCGGGCGTCCAGTTTGGATGAACGGCACGCACGAGGGCAGCAGCGCCCGCCGAATGCGGACTCGACATCGAAGTGCCGCTGATCACGCCCCATTCGACACCACCGACCTGACCAGTGTTACCAAGCGTGTTGAATGCGGCAAGGACATCGACGCCCGGCGCAGTCACATCCGGTTTCAGCACGCTTGCAACCGATTTATCCGGACCACGCGAACTGAATGATGCCATCGCGTCGCCGTTGGCGGTGTTAGTGTCCGCAACTGTTCCCGAGATCGTGCCAGTGTGTCCGGTGCCGCTGGCGACCCAATTCTTAATCGTGTTGCCTGCCGCATAGGAAATGTGGACCGCGGGCAAAGCGTGCGCGTCGCCAATGAGCGAGGCTCCGCTGGCTGCATTGTTCGCCAGAATCATGCCGCCGGCGCCGCCTTCTTTGACATTCTCGCCTTTCTCAACGCGGCCATAGGTGCCACGATCGCAGATAACAATCTCGCCGTTAAAAGTTCCCGGCGTGAACGGATTGATCGCGGCCTTACCGGTCGCCGCGTCTGCCGGCCCGTCACCACAGAGTGGGTAGCCATAGTCGCCTGCGTAGACGATCTTCGCTGGGCCATAACCTGAGGTCACACTGGCGCCAGCAATGTTGGCCGGCGCAGCGATACCACCGCCACTCATGTTTACAACTGAGTTGACGAATTTACGATTGTGCGTGCTGGCGGCCACGCTCATTAGCCAGGGGGCATTCGATGGTGAACCGACTGTCGATGCGCCCGGGCCTTCATTTCCCGCGGATGCGGAAACGAAAATTCCTGCGTCGCGCGCGCCGAGAAAGCCGATCGCATTCGCGTCCGCCCAGGGATCGCTTGAGCCACCGCCGATTGAGAAGTTAATTACATCAACGCCATCAGCAGTCGCCTGGTCGATGGCCAACCCGAGCGAAATACCGCGGCATCCGCCCGAAGCGGCATCGCAGGCTTTGTAAGTAATCAGGTTCGCATGCGGCGCAACACCGGAGACATTGCGTTCAAGCGTCATCGTCGGCGCCACGATCGTCGCCGCAACTACGTTTCCGGCGGTCGTGCTTGCCGTGTGGCTGCCGTGCAGGTTGTCGTCCTCTGGTGTGGTTCCAGTGAAATCCCAAACGCCGATCAACTTGTCGTTGCAAAAGGGAAGTCCGGTGACGGGATCGCAAACACCGTAGAAAGTGCCGCGCGGATTCGTATGGTTATAGCCATCGCCACCCACATCCGCGAATGACGGATGATCGTGATTGACGCCCGTGTCGATAACACCAATGACAACGCCTTCGCCTTTCGAGCCGGCAACGCCACCAGTCGCCGAGCCGTCCCAAATGCTGGGTGCACCGATCCAGGCGGGACCAACGTCGGTCTGAAGCCGATACGTCTGCTCGGCCATGACCCGCTTAACGCCTGACATACGCGAAACCTTCGCAGCCTCGGCCGGAGTCATTACCACCGCGACGCCGTTGAGCGCGTAACGATAATTGGCAAGGACTACGAGTGGACGACCGAGCGTCAACTGCGCGTTAACCAGAAACGAGGTTTGTTGCTGCGCGAGGTAATCGAGATACGCGCGACTGGCAGGGCTGGTTGAGTCAAGCTTGACTGTGCCGAGCACTGCCGGGTTCGTGGCTGCAAGACCAACGATGCCGCCGCGATAACTGGCGAGCGGGGCCGCAGAAAGTTGCACGATGTAACGCGACGTTGACGTAATCGTTTGGGTGGCGCCCATGTCGCCGGCCGTGAAGCCAATCGGTGCCAGAGTCAAACTCAGCATCGCAACCACGCTAAGCAGCGCGCCGAGTCGATATTTGAGATTCTGCTTTTCTCTTCGAAGATTTTTGACAATTGAGTTTTTGAGAAAAGTCCCACCGACATTATTCGCTCGCTTCATGATCTTGCCTCCTCGTTTGCTACTTGTTGAACCGCAGGCGACGTCGCTCCACACCACACTGCGACTTTCGTTATTCCAAAACACACTACTGAATTCATGCGTACAGGTTAGTCAGAGGGGTTGAGAAATTCTTGAGGTAGAGTGGTAAAGGCTTGCGTTAAGATTGCGATTAGATGGTGATTAGTTTGCGATCACCCTATCCCTTTGGGAGAGGGACGGGGAGAAGGTTTTACGCTCGGATTAAAACCCTTCCCCTCTTTCCCCTTTCCGAAGGGACGGGGGATGAAAAAACATTGACTCCCCCGTTGGGAGAGAGGGAAAGAGGGCGGGATATACAGTCGCGTAAGGCCCTTCCCCTCTTTCCCCTCCCAAAGGGACGGGGATGAAAAAGACAGATCAATCCTATATTGCGCAAGCCGAGGACTGGGAGTGCGTAGTAATAATGCATATGAGGCCACGAAAAACGCCCAGCCTTGTTAGGACAAGACTGGGCGCTCACTAGTCTCACCGAAGTGAGTGTCGTTAATTGGTTCCGTTCATGAATCTGTTCGACACGCTGCTTGTTCTGTTCCCAGCGCTCACGGTTCTGTTCCTGATTCTGCTGAACGCGCTGGCGGTTCTGCTGCCAACGTTGTTCCTGCTCCGCGCGCTGATTCTGCTGTTGCGCGGCGCGTTGTGCCTCGCGCTGCTGCTGTTCCGCAGCGCGTTGCTGTGCGGCCTGCTGTTGCTCATTCTGGCGCTGTTGCTGAGCCTGTTCGCGCTGTTGTCTTTGCGTGTTGCGCTGGGCATCGTGCTCGGCTCGTCGCTGATCTTTTTGTTCCTGATTTTCCTGACGCTGTTCACGCCCACGGCCGCGGCGGCCCTGCGCGTTGGTGACACTGGTGGCGCCGACCAACAGGGCGAACGCAAGCGCTGCAGTTGCGAGGCCTTTATAATTTACTTTCATTGACATCCCCTTTTATTAACTGCTGTTACGGGAGACTCTTCAGTTTGGCCAAACTTTGGCAAGTCCTATTTTGACGCCTACCGTTTGGCAACTACCATTCATCCAGTGAATTGGGCGTAAACGCCAAATCGGGGGACACGGTGAAACGATATGATTCACGGGTCAACGTTATGGGATGGGGCGGGGAAAGTGATGAGTACTTAGTGATGAGTACTGAGTAAAGGCAACAGCAGAGGGCAGGTCAGAAAGCTGAAGGCAGCAAGCAGAAAGCATAGGGCAGTACGGTTCCCGGTTGACGGGTTACTACTCGCTGAACTGCATTTGACTGGCGGGACGACTATTCGATTCATCGTCCTCCGGCAAGATACGCTTGTCCGGGCGCGAACCGTCCGCGTATTGCAATTTGTACAGGCGCCAGTAAAGCCCGCGGATTCCGAGCAGCTCCTGGTGCGTACCTTGTTCGCGTATTTCGCCGTGATGCAACACGATGATCTGATCCGCTCGTTGAATGGTGGAAAGGCGATGGGCCACAACAATCGAAGTGCGGTTGCGCATAACTCGCTCGATGGCCTGCTGAATTAACTGCTCAGTTTCCGTGTCGATAGAGCTTGTTGCTTCATCGAGGATCAAGATTGCAGGATCAAATGCCAGTGCGCGCGCAAACGAAATTAACTGCTTCTGGCCTACAGACAACCCGGCGCCTCGCTCCTTCACTTCCGCTTGATAGTCTTCCTTCAGCCGCATAATGAAAGGTTCAGCGCGCACTTCCCGCGCGGCCCAGCGCACGCGCTCGTCTGTAATGTCTTCACGGCCAAGCCGAATGTTGCCGGCGACCGTACCGCTGAAGAGGAAAATATCCTGCAAGACTACGGCGAAGTTTTCTCGCAGCGATTTTAGGTCCCATTCACGCAGGTCAACGCCATCAAGCAGAATTCGTCCGCGCTGCACATCGTAAAAACGCATCAGCAGATTGGTAATCGTCGTCTTGCCGGAGCCCGTGTGGCCGACAAGTGCGATGGATTGTCCCGGCGTGACCGTGAACGAGACGTCCTTCAGTACCCAGTCGTCGTCTTTGTAAGCGAACCAAACATTTTCAAATTCGATATGCCCGGTGGCGCGGCCCGATTTCAAAGGCTGCGCCGGTGTCGTAATGGCAAGAGGTAAATCAAGGGTGCGAAAGATTCGATGCGAAGCTACCACGGCCGCCTGCAGCACGTTGTACTTGTCAGAAATGTCGCGAATCGGCTGAAAGAGAAAACTCGAATACTGAATGAACGCGACCAGGGCGCCCAGCGATAACACCGTATGCGCCGGCGCGTTTTGCATCACGCGATACCCGCCGAACCAAATAATCAGCGCTATGCCGAACCCGCCGATGAAGTCGACGAGAGGAAAGAAGACGGCGTAGAAAAAAATGGTATCGATGTTAGCCTTGCGATAGTCGGCGTTTATCTCCTGAAACTTGCGTAGCGATTTTGTTTCCGCGTTGAAAATTTGCACCGTCTGCGCGCCGGCAAAGTGCTCCTGAAGAAAAGCGTTGATGCGGGCTATGCGGGTCCGCACCATGTCGTAACCTTTGCGCGCGCCCTTGCGAAACCAGGTGGTCGCGGCCCACAACATGGGCACAGTCAACAAAGTAATCATCGTTAGCCGAACGTCCATCCAAAGCATCACGCCAATGATCGCGACAATCATTACGAGATCGCCAAGCAGATCCGTTATGCCGGCCGTAAACAGTTCGTTGAGCGAGTCAACGTCGCTGGTGAGCCGCGTCATGATGCGGCCGACCGGATTGCGATCGTAGTAGGCCACTTCCTGATGCTGCAGCTTGTCGTAAAGCTCGCGGCGCATATCAAACATCACAAACTGGCCCACGGTGTTGAGCATGACAGCCTGGAAATACGAGAACACCAGCCGCAGCACCTGCACGCCAACGTAAAGGCCCACCAATAACGTTAGCCCCGCGTATTGGCCGGGCAGGATGTACCAGTCAATTGCGTATTGAGTGAACTTTGGCTGCAGGATGCCGAGCAGGTTCAGCATGAAGGTGAGTAACAGCGCGACACTCAGCGACCGAATATATGGACGCAGGTAGCGCAGCAGGCGGCGCGCGACCTGAAAGTCGTACGTCTTGCCGATCGCTTCTTCTTCGTGGAATTGTTTGGCTGCGGTTGACATTAATTCCTAGCTGAGCTGCTGCTGGTTTCGATAATGGGCAGCCTGCAATTGAATTCGCCGGGGAAAATGCAACGCTATACCCAAGGCGGAAAATACGAACAGCACGTAGTAATAACGACTGCCGATGAGAAATCGTCCTAACAATCCGAGCACCGCGCTGACTTCACACATCGCGCAGGCGACTATCAAACTCTTTTGCACCAAACCCATGTCCTGCCTTTCCACCGAACCTTCAAGCAATTTGTGCTTTACGAGAAACGAAAGCGCTACGAGCAAAACTCCGACCAATAGGATGACAATCAAGAGTGTGTTCGGGGCAGCGCCAGCCGGGTCAGCGATTTCAGGTGCGGCGAACAGACAAATGAGGAAGTACATTCCCACGCTCATCAATAAGGCAAACCAGAGTACGACCAGCGTCTGATATCGTTTGTCCAAATCAGTTTCCATTGGTAGCTGCCCTCTCAAGAGTCACGAAGTCGCCGCCAACTCCTCTTCAAGTAACTGCCGTTCATGCAGCGCAGCATACTCGCCGCCGCCTGCGAGCAGTTCATCATGCGTGCCGCGTTCCACGATGCGTCCTTCATCAAGCACGCAGATTAGATCCGCATCGCGCACCGTTGATATGCGATGCGAAACTATCAAACTCGTGCGCCCAGGCATTACGCCGCGCAGTTTTCCCAGGATCATCTCTTCCGTGTAGGTGTCGACTGAAGACAAGGCGTCATCAAGGATGAGGATCTTTGGTTCGCGCAGTATCGCACGCGCAATCGCGGTGCGTTGTTTCTGTCCACCTGAAAGTGTTAGCCCGCGCTCGCCAACCAACGTATCGAAACCGTCGGGAAAACCGGCTACGTCTTCCATCAGCCCGGCCACATCCGCGGCCCACTCGATCTGCCGGCGCTCGGCATGCTCAACTCCGAAGGCGATGTTTTCTGCGAGTGTTTCGCTGAACAAAAACGTTTCCTGCGGCACGTAGCCAATGCTGGATCGCAACCTTGCAAGGCGATAGTCGCGCACTGAGACTCCGTCGACTAATACTGTTTCTTTAGGAGCTTCAACCAGGCGCGGGATCAAATTGACAAGCGTCGATTTGCCGCTGCCGGTACGGCCAACAAAGGCCACAGTTTGCCCGGGAGCAATGCGCAGATTGATGTCGCGCAGCACCGGTTCGTCGTTTGGCTTATAACGAAACGTCAGGTCGCGAAACTCGATTTCACCTTCGCTGGGCGATATGTCTATCGCATCGGGCGAGTCTGCAATCGCCGGCTTTATTGCCAGGATAGCGTTCATTCGCTTCAAACTGGCGGTGCCCCGTTGATAAAGATTCACCACGTACCCGAGCGCGATTAGCGGCCAGATCAAGCGGAACAGATACATATTGAAAACAGTAAACTGGCCGACGCTGATCTCGCCGCGAATTGCCGCCGGCACTCCAACCCAGATGATGAGCACGAAGCCCATGCCGATGAAAAACGTCATCAGCGGCCGCATCAGAGCGTCTATTCTGACCAGGCTCAAATTCTTTTCCGCGTATTGGCGGTTCAATTCGTTGAAAGCCGCGATCTCAGCGCCTTCCTGCGCGTAAGCGCGCACCACGCGCACGCCCGTAAAATTTTCCTGTGCCCGCGCTGTTATCTGCGAAAAGAACTCCTGAATCTTTTCAAAGCGAATGTGGACTTGTTGGCCGAAAAACTTAACTGTCAAAGAGACGAGCGGCATTGTTACCAGCAAAAGCAAAGTGAGGTGCCAGTTGATCATGAACATCAGCGGCATGACGATGACGACCACGAACACCGTCTGCAGCGTATACATGATCATCGGCCCAGCCAATTGCCTCACCGCTGCCAGGTCGTTAGTGGCCCGCGCCATCAAATCACCGATGCGATGTTCCTGGAAAAACGATTGCGGTTGATCTACCAGGTGAGCATAGAAGTCCTGGCGCACGTCATACTCAACTTTTCGCGACATGCCAATCAGAATGCGGCGTTGAAGGAAAAGGAAGGCACCGCTGAGTAAGCTGGCGCCGAGTACCTTAGCTGCCGAAAGGGTTAGGAGCGACCATGAAATCTGCGTCCAGTTGGCATCGACGGCTTGTCCAACAATTAACGGAATATAGAGATTGAAGATAACGCTGGCGAGGATACAGACGATTCCAATCGTCAACGAAAGTTTATAAGGAAGAAAATAGCGGCTGAATTTCCGTAGATCGTCCATGCAAAAAAACGCGACCCGATAACCTTTGACTAAAAAAGTGAAAGGTTATGATGCGCGATTTTCGGGCAGGACACCAGAAGGGAAGTCGAAATTAAGGGGAACAGCGAAGGAAGGACTGAAGGTTTGAGAATTGTTAGAGCCGTTGGAGTGCGTCAGTTAAATCAAAGTCGTTTGCAGGCTGTTCGAGGGGAGCGGGGAATATTTCCGGTCCTTCTTGCTCAGGCAAGCTAACGCGATTGCGTCCAGCGCGCTTGGAGTTGTAGAGCGCGCGGTCAGCGGCCACCACCAGCGTGTCGCGTGACGATGCATGAGCCGGAAAACTGGCAACGCCAAAAGACGCGGTTGCTCGACCATACCCCGTGATTTCCATTTGTTCAATGCGCAGGCGCAGGCGTTCGGCCACCAGCATCGCGCCCTCGGCGTTGGCCTGAGGCAGAATGATGACGAACTCGTCTCCGCCAAAGCGCGCGGGAGTATCGACTGCTCGCAATTCTGCGCGCAAACTATCTGCCAACATACACAAGGCTTCGTCACCCGCGTCGTGTCCGGCCTGATCGTTGATGTATTTGAAGTGATCGAGGTCGAGCATGATCAACGACAGGGGCTGGCGCATTCGCGTTGCGAGGTGCAGGTCGCGTTCCAGTTGCAATTCAAACGAACGCCGGTTGTAACATCCAGTCAAACCATCGGTAAGAGCCTGTTGCTGCATCTGCGCAAACAAGTGAGCCTGGTTGACGGCAACCGCCAACTGGTCGGCGACAGTGTGCAGCAGTAGCAGTTCATTTTCCGCCCAGATGCGAGTTACATCGTCAGAGCGCACCAACAAAAGTCCAACAAAACTTCCCTGGTAGATTAGCGGCACCACAGCATCTGCTTTTACAGGACCGGACTGTGAAGAATCTCCATCGACCACGTAAGCCTGCGGTGATGCAGAAAGTCGGTCGCTGATGATGTCAACATCGCTTAACAACAATGCACGCGACGCTTCGTTGGCAAGGTCATGACGAAAATAAGACTTCGTCATCTGCCGGCCCACCAGCACGCCGTCAACTCTGACCGCGCAGGACTGCACGTTCAGCGCACGTCCAACCTCGTCGGCGGCGGTCTGCAAGACACTGTCGAGTTCGAGTGAGTTTCTGATGGCGGTCGCCAGTCGATTGACGGCAATCTCACGTTCAGCTTGTTCTTGTAGCAGTCGTGCGAGTTTGGTGGTGACGCCCAGGGTGAGCTGCAATGATGTCGCTTTCGGCATCGAAGTGCGCACTACTTTTGAAAAGGCATTTGAGTAGAACGAATGCTCGGCGGTTACGCGGGCCATCAAATACTCGAGTGCCGAATACACAACGTCAGGTTCGAATGTCCAAATGACAAGATCTCGCGACGTATCGTCGTTGTCCTCGTTCTTGACCGAGGCCAGCACAGCAGAGAACCGGGCGTCGGCAATTACGACAAACCGCTCATAGCTTCTATCTTGATCAGTGCGCTCAAATACAACTGACTTGGTATTCTCTTTTCCGCGGCTTAACACCAGGCTCGAAAGGGCATCTTCAAGACTGACCCATAAAAAGAAGTTTTTGGCTGCCTGATCGAGTTCCTTGATGCGAGTAACCTCGCGGGGTGGGCGGGCGGCACTTGCCGGCAAACTTTCGACTACCAGCGCGGCCAGGTTGTTTTCGATCACTACGTCTTCGAAGTAACGCTGAAGCTGCGCAATGGTAGAACCCGCACAAGAGACCGGGGTCAATTGTCGGGAGTGTTGAGCTAAAAGAGAGTGGTACAGGGAGTACATAGGTGAGTCGATCACCGAATGGCTTCTGGGCTATGGCAGCTTGCGAGGACACCGTGTTTGGGAGCGGCTCAACGGAAGGCCAAAAACATTTTACACGGATGAACAGTGTGTGTCCAGCGAAATTCCTCGCAAAAATCTAAGGTTTTTCCCTATTTCATGCGAGTTTGATATAGGTGCTAAGTGCTGTTGCGAGGAGGGTTCCCCCCGTATCAGTTACTTCAGCAGAGACGGTCAGGAGCCTGCGGCCTTGCCGCAAGACCCGGGCGGTTGCCCTCATTTGCCCTTCACGTGCCGGACGCAGGTAGCTAATAGTCAGATCGACAGTTGTGACTCGTTCCTCTGGTTCGAGCAAAGTCAGGATGGCAAAAGCAGTCGCGGAATCTATCAGCGAGGCAGTAGCGCCACCATGGACCACGCCATGGTTCTGACTCAACGCCGGGCGGACAGGTAGCGTCAGCGTGGCTTCGCCGGGAGCCAGTTTTTCAAGTTGAATGCCGAGCAGTTGCGCATATGGAACCGCTTCCATTGCCCCCTCAAGCCGCTGGATCTTTTCGGCCGGCAAGGCGCCATCGGTCATGATCGGTAGCTCGCTTCAGTAGTCGGCTCAACAATCACGGCGCTGCCGTAGGCGAGCACTTCAGTGACGCCGGAGGTCACTTCAGTCGCATCATAGCGCGCGCCGATGATCGCGTTCGCGCCAATTTCAGTTGCATGCTGGATCATGATTTCAAATGCGTCGGACCGAGTTTGTTCGCACAACGTTGTCCAAACAGTTATGTTCCCCCCGACGACCATTTGAAACCCCGCACCGATGGTGGCGAAAATGTTTCGCGATCGGACGACAATGCCGCGGACAATCCCGAGATTTTGCGTGACGCGAAAATTTGGCAGCTCAAAAGCAGTAGTCACCATTTGATGCGAAACAGAATACCGGGGCGGGCTAACGTTGTAAGGCACTCGCTTGTCCAGGGGATCGTTCATATGCTTTCCTTTTGGTAGTTTAAGTTCTATTCGCGGAAGTTGTTTTTCAGCGGCGATTTGCTGCTCATTTTCGATCGGAAGGAATCCATAGATAGCGTTGCAACTCGCAGCGGCCACGTTGATTGAATTCTACACCTTCCGCCGCCAGCATGCGCTGTTGTTTGTCAGAGGGCAGCGCAATTCTTCCCGTTGAGCAGCCACCCTGGGCATTAATTACCCGGTGCCACGGCGTCCCATCGTCCGAACCATGCATTACAAATCCAACTGTGCGCGGCGTGTAGCCATCGCCGAGAATTTCTGCAAGTTGACCGTAGGTCATCACGCGGCCACGGGGAATCGATCGAACGATCCGATAGACACGCTCGCGATAGTCGCGGTCGGGATCGCGTTTGCGGTTTGATTTCACTGATTTCATTAGGCCGCTCATGCTATGGTCCGCAATATCGCTCGCGCGGGCGCGCCGTCACCGTTGCCGCCGGCAATCCGCAGCGGTAGACAAAGCAATTCATACCGGCCGGCCGGAACGTTGCGCAGATCCAGACCCTCGAGAATTACCACCGCTTCGGATAGGAGAATGGTATGCGTCTCAAAGTTTTCTGATTTGAATTGCTCAACCGACAAGTAATCGATGCCGACCAGCTTAATGTTCATTTCCGTCAAGCGCCGCGCTCCGTTTGGTTCAAGGTACGTGAAGTCAGTACGAAAACCAGCTTCAGGATTGTTCCAAAAACTGGAGTTGCGCGTCTTGAATAGAATTCGCTCCATTGATTGATTGCAATTATTGTCCACGAAATCAGCATCTATTGAATGCATATCTGCCGATGTTTCAACGACGGTTACTTTGCCTAACAGGCTCTCGAGCGGTAGGACGTCGACCTTCGCGGCGCCTGCGATAAAGTGAGCCGGAGCGTCGACGTGCGTGCCTGAGTGAGCGCCAAAGTGAAGCAACGAAACATTTGCGTGGTCGCCACGCTGCAAATCCGACCACGATGTGATTACGATGGCGGGATCGCTTGGATAAGTGGGAGTCGCCGCCGAAAGCGGCACGCTGATGTCGTAGATTGTCATTGAATTTAATCGCGAGCTGGGAGTGCTAGCGCCGCATAGTAATTGTCGTCTTTGAAGGGTGTCAATCAATCTGGAAAGACTGCGCTTGCGATACGAGCTTAGCTTTCGTTAGCATCGCCCAACTTAAACTGAAACACGCCGAATGAAGTGAATTCCAAAACCAAGCCCCGCCTGGCAGCGTCGAGCTATCTAAATACGGCACCGCTAATCTGGAGCTTTAAGCATGGCGCGCGCAAGGACGAGGTCACGCTTGTTGACGCGTTACCGTCATCGTGCGCGGACCTCTTAGCCGGAGGCCAGATCGATTTCGGCCTTGTTCCCACGATCGAGTACCAACGAATAGAGAACGTGAAGTTGGTACCAGGCGTTTGTGTTGGCTCGCGGCAAAAAGTGCGCAGCGTCGTGTTGGTTTCGCGTCTAAATAACTTGAAGAAAGTGCGAACCATTGCGCTTGACGAGTCCTCGCGAACCTCTGCCACATTGATAAGAATAATCTTCAAAGAATTTCTGGAGTTCGAACCTGAATGGTCCAGCCAATCTCCCAATCTCAAAGAGATGCTGCGCGAGAACGATGCTGCTTTGATAATTGGTGATCCGGCCATGACGTTCCCGCGCGATGGCTTGCGTGTTTGGGACCTCGCGGCGTTGTGGCATGACTTTACGGGTCTGGGATTTGTTTTCGCGATGTGGATGGCAGCCGCCGAAAACAGCAGTCAGTCGCTTTCGGTAGACTTCGTGCA
This sequence comes from Pyrinomonadaceae bacterium, assembly GCA_051002775.1. Taxonomy (GTDB): domain Bacteria; phylum Acidobacteriota; class Blastocatellia; order Pyrinomonadales; family Pyrinomonadaceae; genus PSRF01. The sequence continues at coordinate 15,370 of JBPCLZ010000056.1, forward strand.
AGCTTGCAAGGAAGGGCTGGCCCAGCGAAACGGAATCATTGACTACTATGAACAGAACCTGAAATTGGCGCGCGCGGAACTGGAAATTTATCTCACTGAGAACATTACTTTCTTTCTCGACGACGACCTGAAGAAAGGCCTGGAGCTCTATTACAAGCTGGCCCATAAAAACAGTCTCATTCCCGGGCTTAAGCCTTTGAATTTGTAGAACGCAGAGGATAGTATTCAGTTAAAGAAATATGACCGAAATCAAACCGATTCTGGAACGCGTGCTCGGTAACATTCGCCTCACTGCAGACGAATGTACGGTGCTGCTCGAATCGCACGATATCGCCGCTATTGGCGTGGCTGCCGATGAGATTCGGCAGCGCCGGCATCCGGAGAATGTTGTTACCTACATCATCGACCGGAACATCAACTATACCAACGTCTGCAACGTGGTTTGCACATTCTGTGCTTTTTATCGAAGGCCCGGCGCGCCAGACACTTATGTCCGCACCGTGGATGAAATCTGCCACAAGATTGATGAGACGATTGCTTTAGGCGGCACGGGCGTATTGATGCAGGGTGGGCTGCATCCCGATTTTGGCATCGAGTGGTATGAAGGTCTCTTGCGCACGCTGCATGCGAAGTATCCAAACTTCCAACTTCACTGCTTCTCGCCTCCGGAGATACACAATATCCACCTTATCTCCGGTCTGGACTACGAAACTATCATGCATCGTCTGAAGGAAGCCGGCCTGTATAGTTTGCCGGGGGGCGGCGGCGAGATTCTGGATGACGAAGTTCGCAAGCGCGTTTCAACGAAATGCACGACGGACGAATGGCTCGCAGTTATGCGCGCTGTACATCAGGCAGGGTTGCGCTCGACCGCGACGATGATGTTTGGCATTGGCGACAGCATTGAGCATCGCGTTCGACATCTGCAGCGAGTGCGGGATCTCCAGGATGAAACGGGCGGCTTCACTGCATTCATTCCCTGGACATTTCAACGTGAAAACACCGCACTGGGACGTCGCATCAAAGATGAACCAACCGGCATCGACTATCTCAAGATGCTGGCAGTTTCCCGTTTGTTCCTCGACAACATTGAGAACTTCCAGTCTTCCTGGTTGACGCAGGGACTAAAGCTGGGCCAGGTGGCCCTGCGCTTTGGCGCCAACGACATGGGCTCGATCATGATTGAAGAGAACGTTGTGTCAGCGGCGGGCGCGCATAATCGCGCTGACGAAAAGATGTTGCGCTACCTGATCCGCGAAGCCGGTTTCACGCCGCAACAGCGAGACATTCTGTACATCCCGGTGAACCGTGAAACATCAGGGACGGATGATTTGCCCGAATCGTTGCCGCTAGATGAATTGACTGTAGCTATGCCGATTGAGCCGTGATCTTCCCGCAAGTTCCTCGATGAACCCGCAAACAGCTTCAATCAACACGCTGCTTTTTGATTGGGATGGCACCCTGGTTGATTCAGCCCAGCTTGGTTTGATTGCCTTTGAGCAAACGTTCGCTACTCTGGGTTTAGATTTCGACCATGAAGTTTATCAGCGTGTTTACTCGCCCAATTGGTATTCAGTTTACGAGGCCATGGGCTTGCCGAAACAGCAATGGCAGCGCGCCGACGAGCTTTGGATTCAGCATTACGGCGAACAGAATGCCCAACTCGTCACTGGAGCGAGACGCACCATCGCTGATCTGAAGAGGAAGAACTACCGTCTCGGCGTGGTTAGCAGTGGTAGTAGTTGTCGCGTAACTCGTGAAATAAAAGAATCGGGTGTTGCCGAGTTTTTCGAAGTAGTCATTTGCAACGAGCAGATGGAAAACAAGAAACCGCATCCGGAAGGTTTGCACACGGCAATGCGCCTGGTTGGATGCGCGCCGCAGGAAGCCTGCTATGTGGGCGACAGTCCGGAAGATATCGAAATGGGAAAACAGGCACAGGTATTCACTGTCGGGGTGCGCAGTGGTTATCCGACCAGTTGGAAGCTGATGAATTCCAGCCCCGATATCTATTTGGAGTCTCTCGCCATACTCCCTCAATACTTTTAGACTAGGTTCACGGCGAAGATTAGCTCTAGTACAGGTTCCCCAGTTTCCCCCGTTCGTTACGTTCAAATAATCCTAAACGGAGAAAAACTATGCGTTGGCGTGGTGAACGAGAGAGCGAAAACGTCGAGGATCGGCGGGGTATGGGACGCGGCGGCATGGCTATCGGCGGACTCGGTGGCATCGTGCTGTTGGTAATTGCGTTGCTGTTAGGCGCTGATCCGCGGCAATTGCTGCAAGAGTCTCCGCGTGAAAACTCTGGCTCCCCCACTCAGAGTTCACGTCCCACCAATCCTCATGAAGAAGAACTTAAACAATTCAGCAGGGTTGTGCTTGCCAGTACCGAGGACGTCTGGACTGAGATTTTTCGACAAAATGGGGAGCAGTACCGGAAACCGACTTTGGTGTTATTTACCGACGGGGTGGAGTCGGCATGCGGGCAGGCAAGTTCAGCGGTTGGTCCATTTTACTGTCCTGGCGACCTGAAGGTTTATCTTGACCTTGGGTTTTTCGACGAGCTGCAAACCAGATTTCGCGCGCCGGGAGACTTTGCCCAGGCTTATGTGGTGGCCCATGAAGTCGGTCATCACGTGCAACGGCTGCTGGGCACGATGGATAAAGTTGATGCCGCGCGCAGACGCATGAGTGAAGAACAGGCAAACCAACTCGCGGTCCGACTGGAACTGCAGGCAGATTTTCTGGCAGGTGTCTGGGCGCACTATGCGCAACGGAAAGGTCTGCTTGAACAGGGCGACGTGGAGGAAGCGCTTAATGCCGCCAGTGCTATTGGCGATGATCGGTTGCAAAAGGAAGGTCAGGGTTTTGTCGTACCCGACTCTTTTACGCACGGCACTTCTGAACAGCGAATCCGTTGGTTTCGGAAAGGCCTGGAAACGGGTGACATTCGTCAAGGCGATACTTATAGCGTGCGAACTTTATAGGTGCAACGAAGCTTTTGCCTCAAGTGTTATGGGCCAGGCCGGGTTCGGCTTTGCCGCCTGATGTGCGGCGGTGGCTATGCCCCGCCGATAACGGCCAATCATTGCCGGGCTATGCCCATAGTTCGGGCTTGGCCCGTAAGATTGCTTCGGCCAAAGGCGAAACCAAGGGCGTAGCCAAAGTCAAAAGGACATTCTACGGCGGGGCGTAGCCACCGCCGCACATCAGACGGCAAAGCCGAGGCGCACCAACAAATGACTTTTTAGGGTAAACTAGAGGAAGAATTAGTAGGCGGCCTAAGCCTGGTCAGTGGCTGCGATTGAGAGTTCTTCAGTAGCTTTCCGGAAATTATCACGAACCAACGCATTGAATTTTTCCGGATGTTCCTGTTCAGGCATCATCCGGCAATAATCAAAAATCTCCAGACGCGCGTTTGGGTTCGATTCCATTAACGCTGTTTGCGTCTGCAGCGGCGTGGTCGCGTCCTGTTTTCCCCAAACCAAAACAATCGGTTGCGTCAGACGCGCGAAGGGCGCGCGGGTATCGGTATTTAGATAGCCCGAAAGGAAGGCCGCGACTGCATGTTGCGCGCCGGGCTGATGACTGGTCGCGTAGAAGTTAGTAACCAAGCGATCGGTGACGCGACGATGATCATAGAAAAGATTGCTTCGGGCATAGTCGCGAATACTTCGCTCACTAGCCATCACGTTGTAGAACGACGTGCCCAGCACGGGCGATTGCAACAATCCATAAAATGCGGCGCCCGCCATGCCCGGTCGCCGGTTGAGCGTATCAGTTCCAGTTGGCGCATTCAGCATCAGCGCTTTAACAATTTCAGGATGTTCATCGGCCACGCGAATTGCGTAAGCCGCGCCGAGCGAGCTGGCGATGATATTCGCCGGATGACCGGACACCTCGCGCAGGAAATCAGCAATCAGTTGAACATAAAGGTCGGCGGAATAGGCGGCCGACGCAGGTTTGTCGGAAAAACCAAAACCAAGCAGATCAAAAGCATAGACACGAAAATCTTTGGCGAGGTCGTCGAAGTTTTTGCGCCACATGAAACTCGACGAGCCGGCGCCTACTCCATGGATGAAAACCAGGGGTGGCCCAGCGTGTTCCAGCCCAGCGGTTTTGTAAAAAACGCGTCCCTGTTTCCAGTTAAAGAATCTGGCCTCGCCTCCAAGCGCGCTGTCGTCGGGCTCGCTCGCATTGCGCTGGATTGACGCGTTGAGTGCCGCGAGGGCCGCGACGCCGGCGCCGCCAGCGAGTAGAGTTTTCCAGACGTTTCCCAGCTTGGACATAGAACGCTCGAGGTCAGAAGTCAGAGGTCAGAAGTCAGAGATCAGAAACCGAAGGTCGGAGATCAGTGAGAGGCGAGAAGGTCGAATGCGTTTTTCCGACCTCTGACATCTGATCTCTGACCTCTGGCTCTTAGATAAACGCAAAATCAAACTGTTCCTGATGCACTATCGGATCGCTGTTGATATCCACCGGCCCAAGATATTCCTCAATCTCGTTCAGCACATCACGCTCTGAGCTGCGCAGCGCTTTCGCAACTTCGGGATGGATGCGCAGCGTGGCCTGCTTGTTCGTTTTGTCGCCATTCATCGCTTTGCCGAGAGTGCGCGCTTCTTCGAGCAGTTCGTAGCAGACGGTCTGCGGCGATTTGATCAGCCCGGCGCCCTGACAATACTGACAAGGCGCGCATAGGGTTCGCTCCAGCGATTGCTTCACGCGTTTACGCGTCATAATCACCAGACCGAAGTCGTTAAACGAAAGTACCTTCGTGGGTGACTTGTCGTTGCGCAACGCGTCCTGCAATGTCTGCATCACCTTTTGGCGATTGCGACGTTCCTCCATGTCAATCAGATCCAGCACGATGATACCGCCGAGATCGCGGAGGCGAATCTGCCGTACTATTTCTTCCACGGCTTCCAGGTTAGTTCTCGTGATCGTGTCTTCCAGCCGCCCGCTGCTGCGGCCGACAAATTTTCCGGTATTGACGTCGATCGCAACTAAAGCTTCCGTTTGGTTGATGACCAGGTAACCACCTGATTTCAGCCAGACACGCGGCTTGATTGCTTTATCAATCTCGACCTGCACGCCATAGGCTTCAAGAATCGGACGGTCGCGTGTGTAAAGCTTCACTCGTTTAACCAGTCGCGGTTGGATGCGGTTAATGAACTCGACAATGCCCTGGTATTCCTCTTCAGAATCGACTCGGATGGCCGCGAAATCGTCAGACAGTTGATCGCGCAGAATTCGCTGCACCAGATCCAGATCCTTGTGGACCATCGTTGCAGGCTTTGTTTTCTCGGCCGTCGCGCGAATGTCGAGCCAGGTGCGCACCAGATAGCGAACGTCTTCGCGCAAATCCGCTTCACTGATGCCGACGCCTGCCGTGCGCACAATGAAACCTCCCGAGGGAATGTCTTCAGTTCCGCGAATCAGCGTAATCAGTTTGCGCAGGCGCTGCCGTTCACTGTCGGATTCAATCTTGCGCGAGACTCCAACGTGCTCCACCGTCGGCATGTAAACGAGAAAGCGACCGGGCAGCGCAATGTGGGAAGTGATGCGCGCGCCCTTTTTGGCGATTGGTTCTTTGGCAATCTGGACCAGTATCTCCTGGCCTTCGCGCAACAGATCGGTGATTGTTGGTTGATGCCGATCACGGCGCGAGAAGCCTCCGCCGCGTTGATTACGACCGCCGCGAGCGCGCTCGCGTGCAGGCGCCGGCTTGGCGGCGGGAGGGGCGGCGACAAGCACTTCCTCGACTACTGGTTCGCTCGCTGCCTCCGGCTCAACTTCGGGAACGTCATCAGTGGGCGCGGCCTCGGTTGTTGCTTCTCCGTCATTTGTTTTCGTCGGACGCCGGCGCCGTCTCCCGCCTCTACGAGTGGCAAACTCAGCGCGCGATCCGCCGCCCGTCAGCCGAGCCTCAGCATCTTCATACGGTTCGACTGAACTTTCAGTCTCTGATGATTCACCAGTGTCCGATGCTTCAGCGGCTATCTCAGCGGCCGGCTTCTTGGTTGAGCGCCGGGTGGAAGGTTTCTTTTTTCCGGCAACGCTGTTGAGCAACTTGCCCAGCCGTGAACGCTTCGCAGGTGCTCGCCCTTTCGTGGCGGTTTCAGTGTGGTCCACTTCGATAATGTCAAAGCCAGTTTGGGGTGACTCAGCAGTTTCCTCATCGTCGCTGATGCGGTGAAACCCGCCGGCTCGCAGCGTTGTTTCGGCCACGTCATCAACGAAGCCTTCAATGTGTGCAGCAACCGGCTCGCGAGTTCGAGCTGATCTGTTCGAAGCGGTTGCCGAGTCTTCTTCATCATCGGCAACGCGTTGAAAGGATTCATCACGGAGCTCTGAAGCGGTGATTACCGAACCCACTTCAGCGTTACTAAAGTCGTCATCAAGATTGAATTCACCCGCATGAATCTGATCAAACAGACGTTCTTGCAGACGCGCGTCCTTGAACATCTCGCCATTGACGGCCGCGGTCTCTTCGTCATCGATAATGCGATGAATCGACGGATCGGCCGCGACGAAAGGCGTGCCTATTTCTTCCGGTGTGATGCGCTTTCTGGCTGGTTCCTCACTTTGTTGCGGCGCATCGTAATCTTCTTTCCCTCGCCCTCGGCGCCGTCCTCTTCGACCGCGGCGCTTGTTCGCGTCATCGGCGTCTTCGGTTGCTTCAATTTCGGCCATGGGGCTTGTCTCTTCAATTTCCCGCAGCGGCTCGGCGCGTTCCTGGGTCGCTTCCATTTGGTGTTCGCGCTCAACTCGCCCGAGAGCGATCTGCTCGGCAGCTATGCGCTCGGCGTCTTCGGACTCACCCTTCTTCGACTTGTCCATCACGATGCGCTCAAATTCTTCTTCCTCATCGAAAAAGTCTGAGACATAAAGAAACGCATCGCGTTCGAGTCCGATGTCCACAAATGCCGACTGCATGCCGGGCAGCACGCGCATTACGCGGCCTTTGTAAATGTTGCCGACGATACCCTGATTACCTTCGCCGCGCTCAATGTAAAACTCGGTCACCTTCTCGTTTTCGATGATCGCTATTTTCTTTTCGCGTCCGTTGACGCTGACTACTAATTCTTTTGCCATTGTGTGTTCGTTGTCTCCTAAACGTCCGACGCGAAAGCGCAGATTGATGTCTGTCGCGAATCACAAATGAAGCGCCCCGGGCGCTGGTCGTGTTGGTCGTTGACGTTGCTGAAAATTGTGAATTGCCCGGCTGGCGCTTCAAGCTGAAAAGCGAAGCGGCCAAACAGACTGATAGCGAGAGGTGCACCTTTCTCGCTTAGAAATGAATTGATGGAAATTACCGGCGCAGGATTGCGGCGACGACTCAGTGAAGCGCGCTCTCGCCGGTTATGGCTGGATTTGTAGTCGCGGGCAGGTTGGATCGGATCCCGACCTGTGCGGTCCCAACCGCGACGGTCTCTAAGACTATTCAAAAAGAAACCTAACTAGTCGCTTCACGCGTCCGGAAGATCAACCAGGGAGCGCATGTCAATCGGGTTCAGCAATGTGTTAAGCCGAACCACTAAGGGCACTCGTTACCTGTCAATTCCGGATGTCAATGGGATTCAAAATCCCAACGCTCCTGGCCCCAGGGGCCACGCGAGCAGCTTACTGTCAAAAAGTTAATTGGTGCATCGTCACTTGGACGACGAAAAATTCGTTACTCGCTTGTCGGGAGCACAGTTACTCGTGTTCGAGTTCCAAAGTGCTGCTTGCTTGTTTTCCGGGTTTCTTAACGCTGAAACGAAAAATCCGCAGAGGCGAGCTAAGCCGAGTATAAACCTAATACGTGATAAACGCGAAATGAACCATTCCTAACCCTTAGTTCACGAACCTTCGCAACTGCACGCTCATGGCAAAGCCGATAGCAATGAAAGTAGCGATAAGCGAAGCCAAACCCGCGCTCATCAGTGGCAAAGGGACGCCAATGACCGGCAGGATGCCCAGCGACATGCCGACGTTAATGAAAATTTGGCAAGACAGCCCGCCCACCGTGGCCATCACGACCAACATGCCGGTGCGATCCGGCGCGCGTTTAGCGCCCGATATCAATCGTGAAAGCAATAATAGGTAAGCCAGCAGCACAATGATGCAACCAATGAAGCCGGAACTCCCCGCCAGAACTGCAAAAATAAAATCCGTATGTGGTTCAGGTAAAAACTTCAGACTGCTCTGTGAATGGCCGGATGAGTTGCCGGCGCCAAGCAATCCTCCCTCACCAACCGTCAGGATCGATTGCCAGGTGTTGTAACCAAAACCACGCCGGTCCGCTTTCTCGGGTTCGAGTATGACGTTGATGCGCTCCTGCTGGTAGTGCTTGATCATTTCCGTCTTGACGCCGACCCAGTAAGCGAAAGGCAGCAGCACCACGCCGAGAAAAATTGCGGCCAGAACAAAACGCATTTTGATCGCGGACAAAAAAAGCACCACTGCCAATATAGGCAGATAGGTCAACGCCTGGCCCACGTCGTGCTCGAGCAAAATGAGCGCTATAGGTACCCCGAGAATTACGCCACCCATTGCCAGTTCTTTTAGAGTTAAGGGACCGCTGCGGTGCCTGCCAAAATAGCGCGCCAGCATCATTGCAGTCGTGACCTTCACAAACTCAGAAGGCTGAAATTGTCCGATGCCGGGAACTTTTATCCAGGCGCGCTGACCATTGATTTTGAGTCCGATGCCGGGAACGAGAACAATAACCAGCAGCAGCAATCCAAAGATGTAGAACGCAGGAGCAATGTTGAGCAGTTTGCGATAATCGTTAAAAGCGATAGCCAACATGGCGACGATCGCGATCCCCAGACCGATGAGCTGTTTGACCCAGAAGTTTTGAGTCGGTTGGGCATAGCGAATTTGAATAGTGCCGAAACAGACGATGCCGATCGCCAGTATCGCGAGTAACCAGTCAAAGTCGCGCAGCCCTCGTTTTTGAATCATTGCAACCATTGCGGCAGAAGTCAGAAGTCAGAAGTCAGAAGTCAGAAGTCAGAAGTCAGAACTAACTACTCGAACTCAGTACTCAGTACTCAGTACTTTGCATTAATTGAGCGCAATTTCGTTCGCTGGTTTTCGCGCCCCAGGTTTGCTTTCAGGTTTAGGTGTTTTTGCTACCGGGAACGCGCCCGGCGGTTCTTCATTGCGTGTCTTGCGGTAAAAGACGTCGTAGACGCGTCGCACAGCCGGCGCCGCGTGCTGGCCACCGAACCCGGAATTTTCTATTAAGGCCACCAGCGCGATCTCAGGTTTGTAAGCTGGAGCGTAAGAGACGAACCACGAGTGGTCCTTGTTTTTTCCGACGTCTTTGCCCAGTCCAACAACCTGCGCTGTCCCCGTCTTGCCGGCGATGTCAAAGCCGGCCATGCGAATTGATGCGGCAGTGCCGCCGTTATTTACGACGCCCCACATGCCTTCTACTACCAGATGGCGAATGTCTTCAGGAATCGTTACTCGCTTGGGGTTCGGGCGCGCCCCATCAACTGGTTGAAATATCCTGCCGGCGCGAAGTTCGAATGGACCAGTCGCGCCCACCGGCTTGAACTCCTTTAGGATATGGGGAATGTGAAGATTGCCGCCCACTGAAATGCCGGCCACCGTCCGCAATAACGATATAGGGGTGATGATGTCATAAACCTGTCCGAAAGAGGCGTAAACGGTATCGATGTCTTTCCAGTCGGGGTTCTGCGGCTGGTATTTTTGCTTGAGTTCGGGCGAAGGAGTCAGATTGAATACTTCATTAGGGATATCAATTCCGGTTCGCCGGTTCAAATCAAATTCGTCGACCATGGCCATAATGCCGGCAATCCCCATCTTCAAACCGAGCCGGTAGAAATAACCGTCACATGAATGCGTCAGGGCGCTCTTAACATCGGGAGAACCGTGATTGCCCATGCAGCGCGTGAACTTATTCCCGACTTGAATGCCGCCACCACATAGAAGATTGGAATGATCGAGCGTGATCGCGCCCTGTTGCAATCCAGCAATTGCCATCGGCACTTTCCACGTTGAGCCGGGCGGGTAACGGCTTTGCACCGCGCGGTTGATCAAAGGTTTGTCGGGGTCATTGAGCAATGCGGCATACTCCGCGCGCCCCCCTTTAGTGCCGATCCGTTGGGAAAAAAGATTCGGATCGAAGGTGGGGGCGGAAGCCAGTGCCAGGATCTCGCCATTATTGGGATTGATAGCGACGACGACGCCGCGCTTGGTGGAGGATGTGCGGAGTTGTTCTTCAGCAACTTCCTGCAAATCCAGATCGATCGTCGTAACTAAATCCTGGCCGGGCTGAGGCGCGACTGTCTCAATCTCATCCTGGATGCGGCCGCGACTGTCGACAATTACTTTTCGATAGCCGTCTTTACCGCGCAGATAGTCGTCGTAGGTTTGTTCCAGACCACTTTGGCCTATCACGTCACCCGGCTTGAGTCCTTTGTCCTTGTAGCTGCTCTGTTTCAACTGATCCGGACCGATTTCACCAACATAACCAAGCACATGGGCCAACAGTCCATTTGGCGGATAACGACGTTGCGGCTGCTGCTCGACACGCAGTTCCGGGAACTCGAGTTCGTGCGCTTCGACCCAGGCTATGTCTCCGGGCGTTGCGTCCTGCTTCACCAAAATTGATTCAAACGCCGGTTGCGATGCGATCTGTTCAAAACGGTCGCGCAGAATATCACGATCGACGGCGAGCGCTTCGGCAAGCGGGGGCACGAGCGATAGCGGGCTACGGCCCCGCAGATCTTCGCGGGAAAGAATGACGGAATAAATCGGACGAGAATCCACCAGCGGATGTCCCTCGCGATCGAATATCACACCGCGCGGCGCCGGTATAGGAAGTAATCTGATGCGCTGGTTCTGTGCGATCTCTGCGTAATACTGACCGCGCACCAACTGCAGGTAGTAAAGTCTAACGCCGAGCAAAGTGAGCAACAGCACCACGCATATTTGCACCAGCCAAATGCGGCCACGCAGATTTTGTGAAGAGTCTTCGAACTTCATAAAACTAGTGACAAGTAAAAGGTGACAAATGACTAGTCATTCTTGTTTGGGTCCATTCTGGATCGCCTCGCCTGGAACAAGTTCTATTACCTGTCACTGGTAACTTGTCGCCTGTCAGTCGCTTTTATCTTCTGCCGAGCGAACCTGTCACCCGTCTCGCACCTTTGCGTCTCGAAGCGAAAGCGCGGCGTTGCCGTCCGCCTTCGGTAAAGAGCGAATCAAGCAAGTAGAGTGCAAACGTTCCCATCACCGTCGTAGCAATCAATCGATAAGACACTGTTTGGACAAAAGGAGCGCTGGGGACATTGCCCAATGACCGTTGCCAAAATACATAGATAGCCGAGTCGAGCACGGTCGCGGCTGCTAGTACTGGAATTCTCAGCAGCGCGTTTTCAAGGTTAACGCGCGTGGCTGCGAAATAAATCACGTAGGCGGTTACCGTCTTAGAAAAACCGCCGGCGCCCATCAGCCCTCCGCTGGCCGCATCAACCGCAAGTCCCGCAATCGTTCCCACGAAGAGCGCCTGCCAGGCGTGACGCTGCAAAGCGATATAAACAACCACCACCAGCGGAAAGTCAATATATGCAAGGGGCGGCCAAACTGCCCGCAGCGACAACTGTAAAATTATTGCCAGCGCGAGAACAGCGGCGATCTTAAGTTGCGGCATCTTCAAAGTGATGAGTGATGAGTGATGAGTGATGAGTGAAAAGAAAAGTTCCGATCGCGCCTTTACTCATCACTCATTACTCATCACTCATCACTGCTTTTTAGTTTTCTCTACATTTGGCAGGGTCTGTTCGGGTGCAGGCCGCTGGGGCGCATGATAAAGCAAAACCGCCACCTCTTTCAGTTGATCCAGATTGGCACCGGGCCTAATGAGAATCTGGTGAGTCCCAGTGCCACGCTTGACGTCAACTACTTCTCCCACATTGAGACCCGGCGGATAAATTCCGTCCTGGCCGGTTGTAAGAATGACGTCGCCAACATCAACTTTCTGTAGTTCGGAAACGTAGCGCATTTCGATAAGCCCGCTCTCACCCGTGCCGCGAACTGAACCGAGTGCTCCCGAACCGCCAAGTTGTCCCACGATTGCGCCGGCTGCGGCTTTCTCATCCGTTATCATCATGACTTGCGCGGTCCAGGGACTAAGAGCGATGACGCGGCCTACGATTCCACCTGCCGTTACCACCGGCATGTTCAACTCCACGCCCGAAGAACTGCCGCGATCAAGCGTAACGGTATTGAACCACACCGAAGAATCGCGAGCGATGACGTGTGCCGCTACTTGATCGTAGCCGGTTTGTTGTTTGAGATTGAGGAGACTTTTGAGTCGTGCGTTTTCGTCGCTTGCTTGTCGCGCGTTTTGCAGTTGTAGCTCAGTGGAAAAGAGCTTTTCCTTTAACCGGGCATTTTCTGCTGCGGCGCTGCGAAAGTTAATAATCTCGTTAATGAACCCATTACCCGCGCCGCTGGCCCGCGATGAAGCGCCCTGAACCGGCGAAGCCAGCGCTTGGATCCAAACTCGAAACAGCCGCTGCTTGGTGGCGTCGTCGCGCGCATCGACGGCCATGATCGCGAGGTTGGTGAGCAACAGCATGGCCAACCATAGCGGCGCTTTCTGTCGGATTTCTCTTTGCGTGCGCGTGGCGGCCATGGTTCGTAAATCGTGAATCGTGAATCGTAAATAGTTAGAAAAACCGTGCCTTCGTAAACTTGAACCTAATGGTTAATGCGTATTTACCCGCTCCAACTATTTGACACTGTGAATAGCAAAGGAATCGGACTTAGTGCATCATCAACTGCATTTCGATTTACGATTCATCATTTACGATTCACGGCCCTACATGCCACTGGTCATTGTGTTTTCCCACTTAACCCGTTTGAGCAGGTCAAAGTCGGAAAGCATTTTGCCCGTGCCCAGAACCACTGATGCCAGCGGATCGTCAGCGAGCGACACCGGCAGGCCGGTCTCAATCGAAAGCCGTTTGTCCAGGTTTTTCAATAGCGCGCCTCCGCCTGTCAGCACGATGCCGCGCTCGACGATGTCGGCGGAAAGTTCGGGCGGCGTACGTTCCAGCGCCACACGCACCGCGTTGATGATCGTCGAGACGGAATCGGCAAGCGCCTCGCGCACTTCTTCATCAGTCATCGTAATCGTTTTGGGTATTCCTTCAATCAGGTTGCGGCCGCGCACTTCATAAGACAGCGGCTCGTCGAGTGGGTAAGCCGAACCGAGTTCGATCTTGATCGCTTCTGCGGTCCGCTCGCCAATCAACAGATTATATTTTCGTTTAATGTATGAAATGATCGCTTCGTCCATCTCGTTTCCGGCAACACGCACGGCGCGCGAGTAAACAATGCCGCTCAAACTGATCACTGCGATGTCGGTCGTGCCGCCGCCAATATCAACTACCATGTTGCCGTGCGGTTCGGTGATAGGCAGGCCGGCGCCGATCGCGGCAGCCATCGCTTCTTCAACCAGATAAACTTCCGAAGCCTTCGCACGATAAGCGGAATCTTCCACGGCGCGCCGCTCGACCTGAGTGATTTCCGATGGTATGCCGATTACGACTCGCGGACTGACCCACGTTTTACCGTTATGAGCTTTGCGGATAAAGTGCTGAAGCATCTTTTCAGTGACTTCAAAATTTGCGATGACCCCATCTTTCATCGGACGAATCGCAACGATATTACCGGGCGTGCGGCCAAGCATGTCTTTGGCATCGCGACCTACGGCCTCCACCTGATTGGTCACCTTATTAATCGCCACGATCGAGGGTTCAGAAACGACGATGCCTCGCCCTTTGGCATAGACCAGGGTGTTGGCTGTTCCCAGATCAATTGCCAAATCGCTGGAGAACAGACTGAAAATCGATTTAAAACCCATTTATTTGTTCACTTCCAGTGTTATGAAAAGAGAAAACATCGGCGGGCGGTAACGCGCGAATTGTAAGCGGTAATGGCAACTGACCTGAACGGCATCGTGGGAAGTGGGCCAAAACTGCGGGAGCCCAAACATCATTTACCACTTACAACTTACCTCGGAAACCTTAAACCAACTCCGAACAGTTAAAGATACCTGAACTTCGATCTTTGCGCCATCAAGAAAAGGCCTTTCCTTCGTCGGCGTCCACAATAGTCACCGGCACGCCGTGGTCCTCCGACAACTTTTCCCGCTGGCTGCGGAGCAGGGGTGAGAAGCGCACGCAGTTCTTGTTGGCGGCCTTCGCCTCGTACATGGCAGTGTCGGCGCAGGCGATCAACTGGTGCGGCGAGGAAGCATGCTCGGGGAATGAGGCGACCCCAAAACTAGCCGTCAGCGACAGCTTCAGGTTCCTGCCGGCAGTGAACGAATGTTTAGCGATTTTTTCGCGAATACGCTCGGCTACGGTGCCCGCGAGTTCGATTCCCGTATCCGGCAGTACGATTACAAACTCGTCACCGCCATAGCGAGCGACCGCGTCCGTATCGCGTATCGACGAAAGGATCACACCCGCCATTTCCATCAGCACGTGTGAACCGGCCAGGTGTCCGTGCGCATCGTTCACCCGTTTAAAATCATCAAGATCCAAAAACAAGGCGGCAACACTCGAACCATAACGGCGGGCGCGGCGGATCTCATTCAAAAGAAACTGCCGCAGGTATCGCGCGTTGTGAAGTTTAGTTAAATCATCGGTCTGCGAGAGCCTTTCTGCTTCGCCGATGCGCACCGCATTTGCAAGTGCCGATGCAATAGGCAGCGATAGAGCATCAAGCAGATTTACCTCGGTCTTCTTAAACGAGCGGTCCGCGCGTCTGCCTTCGAGCACACCCAGAATCCGTTCGCCACATACCAGGGGTACCGCGATGATGCATTGGCCCTTCTCTTTTTTTCTAATCGTGCCCATGCCCGCGCCGGCAAGTTTTGCTGCTTTCGACTCGCTGCCTGCGCGGATGTCGTCTCCAGCTTGCAGCAACTGACGCCATTCATTGCGGGCATTCACCGTTTTCGCCGCCGGCTTGAGCGACGCGATCGCGTCGAGGGTTGCCGCTTCCGGACCTTTCTGGTCGGCAAGCAGGTAGATGGTCCAATGATCAGCCTGGACCAGGGCGTTAAGTCCGGTGAGCGCCACCTGAGCAGCGTCGCTTTGATCTCCGATGAAATGCAGCGACGAGACCAGATCGAATGCGGCACGCAAGCTCGCCGCTTTCATTTTTGCCGGCAGTGACGTGAGTCCCGGTTCCAGCAGCGGTTTGACCGTCGGCGGCAGTTTCAATTCGCCGGTGGCCCCATGCCCTTCGATCTCGTGCAGTATGGCCGGCAATTGCGCCGCCTTATCGGCAATGGCGCGAAAGCCGAGCCGCTTAAGCGTTGCGCCATCAAGACCTCGCACACTGAAACCGTGAAAACCGGTTGCGTGGCGGCGACAGGCAATTACGGGAGTTCCAGGCCAAAAGGTCTTTACATGATCGATTGCCGAGTGAAGCTCAACAAGGTCTGCACCGGCAAACACTTCATAAAGAACCGCCACCGGTGGTTCCTGAAGTTGGTCGCCCGTCCTTTCTATTTCCCGACGACGAACCAGGGCAGTTTCAGCTTCCACCTCGCGCAGACCCTCGATCAGAGTTTGCACGCCAACCAGGCGCAGCGCTTCGATCAGCTCGTAGGCCGGAGCTTCATGCGCGTCAGTCAAAAGGATAACGTGTCTGGGCATAACAAAAATGGACTTACACTAACCGCGGCTGCGACCACCGCGCGAAAGCGACAAGCGATACTGACTGCTATTACCCCGTGGGTCTTCTGCGTCAACTACGACTTCCTGCATTCCGGGCGCCGCGGTAATTTGCAATTGAAATGAACCGTCCGTAGCCACGAGCGTATCGCGACCGGCGGCGCGGATGGTATTACCGACTTCCGAGTGTCCCCGAACCAGGTAAACATTTCCGCCCAGCAGCTCCGCGGTCAGATTTGAAACCGCAACGCGCGACCCTGTTCCTCGCGCCGCAATAATGAATTTTTTCGGATCGCTCCAATCGCTGGTTTGACCACTGGATGCGGTCGCACGCACGCGCCAGAAGTAAGTGCCGGGACGCAAGTCGCTGGCACTGAATTCATTCGAAGCGAGTTGATCGCGCTCGATCACTTTGCCGTCCGCGACGAAGAACGGAGAGGTAGCTACTTCAACTCGATAGAACGCAGCCGTGCCTGACTGTGGCCGCTGCCATTTCAAAGAAATGTTGGCGGCGCCATTGTCGCCAACGAAAACGCGCTCCAGATCGCGCGGTTCTGAAGGAGCAGGAATTTCCAATAATCGCTGCGGCCGCGAGATCGTCCCGGAAGGGTTTACCGATACATACTCGCCGCCACGCAAGGTGGTCCTTTCGCCAGAGCGATTTGTAGTTTCAATCGCACCGTTGTTAACACGAATTTCTTCCGTGCCCTCCGGGTTCACGCCAAAGCTCGCGCCGGTCTGTTCACCGAGTTTGTTTTTAGTCTTCGGCGTTTCCACCACATTGTTGGTGCCCTCAGGCTGTTGCTCGGTGCGCACGAACATTTGCCCGCTATCGACGACGACGTGCACGTTGGTCTTTTTGCCGTCGTCCTCGCTGGCGTTAACGCGGATGATGATGGTGCTGTTCGGACGAACGACGAGTGTTGAGCCATCTGCCATGCCAACGCGCGCGCGGCCGCTGGCCAGCGTCTGTACCGTATCGCCCGGATAGAGTTCGGTGTCGCCGCCCGGAGTGATGGTCTCGCGGGTTGCAGCGCGGATGACGCGCACGTCGCCTTCAAACGAGGTGAAACGTGCTCCCGCCGGTAGCTTGGTGCCGGCGCCCACATTTCTAAGCGGGTTGCCGTACTTCCAGACGTAAAGCGCGCCTCCGCCGGCGAGCCCGCAGAGAGCAATGATCAGGATGATGAGGTAGACGATGCGCTTCTGGACTACCCACCAATCAAAAACAAAACGACGGGTTTTAGTGGCCATGCTGCTGGGCTATTAATACAAGAGGGGCAAATACAAACGTGACGCGCGCTCACCGGTTAATCAGTAAACTCCGGGCAAAGTCACCGGCGACGCGCAAAAGGTGTGAAGAAGTCCGGCGGAGTCAGCGGCAAATCCTTCATAACCAAGCCTCTGACCGTCATTTGGAATTTAACACAGCGGGAGAGTGGGTTCAACAGCCGTTTTTCGGCTGCTCTGCAGAAGATGCCCTACTTTTGGACTATCTCTTCGTCTTTCTCAACTTCCTCATCTTCCACTTTCTCAACTTGTTCATCTTCCACTTTCACAACTTCCTCATCTTCGAAAGGCGAATCAAAATCTTCAGGCAGGTCAACGTCGATGTTCGTGTCAGCGTGCTTGGCCCAGAGGAGCGAGGCAACGATAGAACTGAGTAACACCAACGCGACGAAAACGAGTGAAAACCAGATAGGAATATGGATGTTAACGGCCACTATCAGCATCTTCACGCCGATGAAGGTCAGGACAATCGCCAGGCCAATCTTCAGGTAGTGAAACTTTTCCACGACGCCGGCGATCAGGAAGTACATTGAGCGCAAACCAAGAATCGCGAAGACGTTTGAGGTATAGACGATGAAAGTGTTCGTGGTAATAGCGAAGATGGCCGGAATTGAATCCACCGCAAAAACCAGATCCGCTACCTCGACAATTACCAGGACCAGTAAAAGCAGGGTTCCCGTCAACCGGCCATTGACCCTGGTAAAGAACTTTTTCTCGTCGTAGGTGTGCGTCATTGGCACCACCCGCGTGAAAAAGCGCACCAGCGCATTTTCTTCTGGTCGGAAGTCGGTATCTTGCTGCGTAAACATTTTGATGCCCGTGTAAACGAGAAAGGCACCGAAGATGTAGATGATCCAGTGAAAGCGGTTGATGAGAGCTGCGCCTATGAAGATCATCGTCAGTCGCATTACCAATGCGCCCATCACGCCCCAGAAGAGCACGCGATGTTGAAACTTTGACGGGACCTTGAAATAGGAAAAGATCAGCAGGAAGACAAACAGGTTATCAACTGAGAGCGACAGCTCGATTAGATAGCCGGTGACAAACTCCAAACCGCGCTCGCTGCCCTGGTAATAAAAGACGATGCCGGCAAAGATTGTCGCCAGCCCTACCCATACTCCGCTCCAGATGGCCGCTTCGCGATATTTGATGGCGTGGGCGCGGCGATTGAAGAGTCCCAGGTCGAGACTCAGCATTAAGAGGATGAATACAGAGAATCCGATCCATAAAGCCGCCGTGCTAGTTATCGAGTCCATTTACAAAGAAAATAGCATTCGCTCGAGGGGAAAACAAAAGGAGGGTGTGGGGGGGGGTTGGGTGTAGGGTGTAGGGTATGGCGTGTTAGGTGTCAGGTGCCGGTTTTAAGTTTCGCCTCAATAACGTTATCAGTAACCTGTCAACAAATTACCCGGCGGCGTACACCCTACACGCACCACCCTACCCCCTGTATTTGCAGCGCCGCCGCTCGTCCTTTACAATCCGCCATTTGCAAGTGAGGTAGAAATAATGCTCAAACAACTTGGACGGCTGGAACGCACGCGCAGCATAATTATCATTGCCTTCGCCGTGTTGATGGCTGTCAGTCTGATCTTTTTTTATGCCCCGGGAAGAAATTCAGCCAACGTCGAACCTTCCAAAAGCACTGAAGTAATCGCCAAGGTCAATGGCGACGATATAACGGTGGCCCAGCTGGCGCAACTCAAAGACAACTACACGCAGATGTTTGGTGGGCGCATTAGTTTGGCGCAGTTGGGCGGCAACAAGCGATTTCTGGATGGTCTGATACGGGATCGCGTAGTGGCACAGGAAGCGGCCCGGCTGGGACTTGCGGCCAGCGATGCGGAAGTGGCGGACAAAATTCGCAAACAGTTTTCGGACGCTTCCGGTCAATTCGTCGGCATTGATCGCTATAAAGAATCGGTGACCGCACGTTACGGCGATCTCGAATTGTTTGAGCGAAACGTGCGCGACGAAATCGCGCTCGAGAAACTAAAAGCGTTCGTCACCGCTGCGGTTAGAGTCTCCGACGAAGAGGTACAGGATGACTTTAAGCGCAAAAACACGAACTTCGACATTAGTTACTTTGTACTCACGCCTGAAAAGCTAGCCGAGAAAATCCAGCTTTCAGATGACGAGCTCAAGAATTATTACGAGCAGCACAAAACTGACTATCGCTATCTCGAGCCACAAAAAAAGATTCGTTACCTCTTCATTGATCAGGAGAAAGCAGGAGCCAAGGTCGCTCTCTCAGATAAAGATCTGCGCGACGAGTTTGACAAGCTGGGGCCGCAAGCCAAAGAGGCCGGCGTCAAGCTGCAGCAGATAGTTTTAAAAGTTGCGCGCAAGGATCTTGATACTCAAGTCGAAGAAAAAGCGAAGGATCTGATTAACAAAGCGCGCGCCGCAAGTCCGGAGACCGGTGAGAAGGTCTTTGCCGATTTGGCGCGAGGCAATTCCGAGGACGCGGCTACCGCCAAGAGCGGAGGCTATCTCCCTCGTGCCTACAAGAAGAATCCGAATAAGGTTGACGCTCTTTATGATCGCGCGATTGATATGGAGCCGGGGCAAGTATCGGACATTCCTATCAAATATGCGGGTAACTGGTACATCCTGCGCCGCGGCGAGTCGGTACCGAAAACCTTCGATCAAGCCAGGCCGGAATTGCTCGCTTCGCTTCGTAATCGCAGGGGCTATGCGGTTGCCGCCAAACTTGCCGAGCGTGCTCAGGCTCGGCTGAAGGAAACGAAGGACGTGCAGAAAGTAGCGAAGGAGTTGGCTGCCGAAGCAAACATGAATTTTGCGGAGATGGTAAGGGAAACTCCTTTCGTCAAACCCGGCGATGACGTGCCCGAGATTGGCAGCAGTCAACAGTTTGAGGCAGTGGTTGAACCATTAAATAATCCTACAGACGTCGGCGAAAGCACCGGTGTAAAAGGCGGATTTGCGGTCCCGATGTTGGTTGAAAGGCGAGAACCTCGCATCCCGGATTTTGATGAAGTTAAAACCAAGGTGGCTCAAGCATTGAAGCAGGAGCGCGCTAAACAGCAATTGGAGCAGAAGGCAAACGAAATTGCTTCATCTTTGAACTCGCCCGCTGAAGTTCAAGCGGCCGGGGAAAAGGCGGGATTCAAAGTTGCGACTGACAGCGGATTCAAGCTCGGCTCGCCTTTGGGAGAGGTGGGCACCAGCCCATCACTGGACGAAGTTATCTATGCTTTGAAAACAGGCGAAGTAACAAAGACACCGGTAAAGGTTGGCGACAACTGGGTCATCGTAGGCATGAAATTGCGAACCGATGCGGATCTCGCGGACTTTGCAAAACAGCGCCAGGAACTAACGCAAACAATGCAGACGCAAAGGCAAAATCAGGTTTTCGATGATTACGTTGCGGCGGTTACTCAACGCATGAAGCAGGCGGGCAGGATCAAGATCTACACAGACGTTCTAAATAGCATGGAAGAGAATGAGCCGGCAGCGGAGCCCGCGCAACCGCAGCTTCCCATTAAACTAGACTGAGTAACGAGTGATGAGTGATGAGTGAGAGTGATGAGTGATGAGTGGTGCTGACGCTCATCTAAATTGCCAATACGGTCAGTCCGAATTCAAAAAGCAAAAGCGCCGCGATCATCGAAATCGCGGCGCTTTAACTTTATATCACCAAACACTCATTACTCATTACTCATCACTTCTTAATTCCCCCGAATCAACGGGATCACTTGCGATTGTGCGACCGCGGTACGTAGCTGCAACTCGTTGCCTTGCGTCGTGATCTTAAGGTTGCTCAAGGCGCTTCGGGCCAGGGTCCCTTTCACGGGTGACAAGCGACCAATAAAGAATCCGCCCACCTGTTTCAAGCCTTCCACTGTGTCACTGAGGTTCCGCGCCGAATCCGTATCAACGGTGCGCGCAGCCATCATCAGCTCCAGATCAGTAGTGGTCATCCCCAACGTTCCATAAACCTGTCGCACGGCGGTTAGTTCGCGGGCGATCCTGTTATTAGTGATGCTCAAATTCTGACGCAGCTTATCGGTCAAATTTCCGCCAAAGCCAACGATAGCGTTCGGGTCGCGGCTGGCTAGCGCAATCAGTTCCGGGTTCGCATGCTTCCGACTGGTTGTCGCATCAATGACGCTACGTACCGCGTCGAGATCGCCCAGCGCAATCAGTTTACCGCCTACCGAGGTAACTGCGAGATCGCCCAACTTAATGTCAAATAGACCGAGAAGTTTCAACTGCCGCTCAAGAGTGAAAATGTAGATCGTCTTGCCCAGGTATTTTTGTTCAACGTATTTGCTGTTCGCTGCCAGGCGTCCGGCAGCGACAATCGCACCCGCATTGAATGTGCCCCGCGCGACACCGACGGTGCTGACCTTTGTTATGCCTTCGGCCGGATACAGATAACGGAAGCTGAGCGCAAGCTGATCGAAGGAACGTGGATCCAGGCCAGTCTGAGTCTTGAAATTTGCTAGTTCGTTAGTGAGTTCGGCGAGACGCGCCGGATTTTCCGCCAACAGCTTGGGCATCGCTTCGTCCAGCAGGCGGTTTACCTTAACCAGCGCCACTGCATCCGACGGCGGCAAAGCGGACAACAAATCAGAAGTTGGATCGGCTTGAGCAAATGCGGTTTTGCGGTTGCGCTCCGCAAGGCTTTCATGCGGCAAAACGAATGCAAACCCAAGGGCGATGATGAATGCTATAAAACTGATTTTCTTCACAATAAACCTTTCTTGATTAGGACAGGCTTTCCAGCTTGTCATCGAAATGTGCCCTTCGGATGCCGGGCGCGGCGGGCGAGGTTGGCCTGACACACTCTAAAAACATCTTAATCCGAAGCGATGTCGGGCAATCCAATCACACTCGTTCCAAAAGTAGCGCCAATCCCATTCCGCCGCTGACGCAGAGCGTTGCCAGGCCGAATTGGCCGCGGCGTCTGCCTAACTCGTGCAAAAGACTGGTGGTGATGCGCACGCCGGTGCAGCCGATGGGATGACCCAGGGCGATTGCGCCTCCATTAACATTCAGGCGATCCGCATCAAATCCCAATTCGCGATCGCAGGCAATGACCTGCGCTGCGAAAGCCTCGTTAAGCTCCACTAGATCGATAGCGTCCAGCGTCAGCTTGTTGCGCGTTAGTAGCGACCGCACAGCCGGCACTGGTCCAATACCCATTATTTCCGGAGCGACACCCACAACTTCATAATCGACGATGCGCGCTTGGGCTTCGGCGCCGCTGCTTTCCAATGCTGCTTCGCTCATAACAACGACGGCGGCCGCGCCGTCAGTTATTCCCGAAGAGTTACCGGCCGTCACCGTGCCGTCTTTTGAAAACACCGGCTTTAACTTTGCGAGGTCGGAGGTTGTCGTGCCGAAACGGCAGTGTTCGTCGCGAACAAATTTGCTCGTCTCGCCTTTGCGGCCCTTGACGTCGAGGGGCACTATTTCTGCATCGAAGCGGCCCGATTCAATCGCCGCTTGCGCACGTTGCTGTGATCGCAAAGCGAATTCATCCTGAGCCTCGCGCGAGATTTGGTACTGCCGCGCCAGGTTCTCAGCAGTTTCTCCCATCACCAATCCGGACAAGGGATCTTTGAAGCCGTCGCGATACATGCCGTCAACGAGTTCGGTATTTCCCATCGCCGCGCCCCAGCGCGCGCCTTCGGCGAAATAGGGAACGCGCGACATGCTTTCAGCGCCCCCCGCAAGCACGATTTCAGCACGACCCAAAATAATCTGCTGCGTTGCCAGCATAATTGCCTGAAGCCCGGAACCGCACGCCTGGTTGACGGTGAATGCGGGAACTGTTTCCGGCACGCCCGCGCGAAAGGTAATTTGACGGGCGACGTTTGGACCACCGCCGGCCTGGCGCGCGCAACCCCAAATCGATTGTTGAATTTGATTGGGAAGCAATTGCGCGCGCGCAATGCTTTCCTTTGCCGCAACGGTGCCGAGGTCAGCCGCGCTCCATGACTCGAGCGTTCCGCCAAAGCGGCCGATCGGCGTGCGCACGGAAGCAACGAGATAAACGTTTTTCATTGACACTTTCGGAAGGCGCTAATTTGTTTGTTTGTATTGCGAATTGCGGAATACCACGCCCGAATGTCCGATAAATTTTAGTTTGAGGTCTTTCTCCCTCTAGTAGGGCTTGTGCGCGGCGAGCTTCGCACTCCCCTAACCCCTCCCAAAGGGAGGGGAAGAATCAAACTTACCTTGCGAATCTGATTGACTGAAAATGGTAGCACAGGTAGAAGTAACGCCGAACTGACGGCTTTTGAGTAAAGCAAACTGTTGGTTTGCGATGATTGAATGGCATTCAACTGCCGCAAACTAACAGCTTGCTTTACAAAGAAGTCGTGTGACTTAGTCTGTCGCAAGAAATCACCCTCAACCCGCCGCTAAAAACACCCGAGTTGTAATGCCGCTCAGCCTTGGGCGCAAACGACTTGCCTTTGTCTCAAATGCCGCAACGAGTCAATACTCCCGAGCGCCTGGAAACCGCGCGCGCAGCGATCAACGATCTCTTTCAGGCCCACGTGGAATGGTTCCTAACACTCGCCGCCGGAGAATCACTAGCGCTCAAACAAAGAGAGTTGGAAGTCTTTATCGCACAAGGACGATTGCTGCTCGGCTGCTGGACTGAGAAGGGCACACGTTCATGGAAGATTTTCTCCTGGGAATGGACGGGCGAAAAACTCACGCTGGAAGCGTCGCGACGAATGGGCGCCGACCGGCCGGTTATCGAACTTGTTCCCCGCGCCTCCGCGAAAGCGATCGCCTTGACCGTGAAAGCCGCACGGCAAGCGCGTTGCGAAGTGATGGCCCAACTGGTTTCTGCAAACCAACCCGGCGCGAAAATTGAACGAGTGTCGCTGAGTCCTGGCGCGCGGCGCGGCCAACCGGGCCGTTACGCGCGAATCCTCCTGCGGCGCCGTTACGAACGGATAGCCGTAACCGGCCTGGTGGCGGCGGGAAAACCGAGCGACGCTGATGCTTTTCTTGCCGCAGCACTGCTGTGGTTCAAACGGACCAGCGAGCGCGCACGCGCACCGTACATTCAACAACTTCGATTGATCCTTGAACCGGATCTCGGCAAGCCCGTGCTGCAACGGGTGGCTTTGCTACGGCAAAGTCTGCGCGACACGATTCAGGCTTATGAAACTAACCAGCAATTAACGGAATTGCAGCTGATCGATGTGCCAACCCGTGAAGAACTTTGGAAAAAACGTTTGCGACGTTTCCCGCCGTTGCTTCCGGCAGAATTGACCAAAACCGCGGCACGAATTAAGTCGATCGCACCGAATGCAATTGACATTGTGAGCGCGCGGCAAGGCGAGACGCTTAGATACTTTGGGCTGCCATTCGCGCGCGTTCGTCGAATCATGGGGGCTGAGCGCATGTGGTTTGGCCTCGAAGGTTCAAGGCGGCGCTTGCTGGAAGAGAAAAACGAGCGGGAGTTTGAGTACTTGCTGTTGGATTTGCAGGAGCATCGTGCTGCGGGCGCCGCCGATCGTCGTCATGCGCTGTATCGCAACGCCGCTGAAGCATGGCTTGAATCATTACTGCGACGCGACATAACGAAACTTGACCCCGGCTTGATCGTTGCTCCACTACATGCGCAGTTTCGCACAGCGCGCGGCGGGACGATCAGTGTTCGCCCAATCGACTTGCTGGCACTGCGACACGACGGCCGTCTCGCGGTGATTGAGTTAAAAGTCTCAGAAGATCGCGAACACGTTTTACAGGGAGTCGATTACTGGCAACGCGTCGAAGCTCACCGCCGCCGCGGGCACATTACTCGCGCCAAACTCTTTGGCGATCGCAGAATTACAAACGAGCCACCCTTAATCTATCTGGTCGCGCCCACCTTGCGAGTTCATCCCGCCTTTAACACACTCGCACGGTCCATCGCGCCCGACATAGAAATCTATCGGTTTGATATCAATGAAGACTGGCGCGCCGGCGTGCGCGTTATGCGCCGGGTGAGGGTGAATTTTGGGGTGATGGGTGTTGGGTGTGGGGTGTTGGGGAATACAGAAGACTGAGGGGTCATCAAAATTTCGACTTACCGAAGGAGGATTCCCATGCTAAGCAGTTACCGAGATTTGTTAGTTTGGCAGAAGGCAATGGAGCTTGTAGTAGAAACGTATCGCCTGAGTTCGCGTTTTCCAAAGGAAGAACAGTATGGATTAACTTCCCAACTGCGGCGAGCCAGTGTGTCAGTTCCTTCTAACATTGCAGAGGGATATGGAAGGGCGAGCAGAAAAGAGTACTTGCAGTTCCTGTACGTCGGGCAGGGGTCTTTGAAGGAAACGGAAACTCAGATCATCCTCGCTGAAATGCTCGGTTACGCGTCGAAGGACGCGGCGGAGCCTTTGTTAAAAAAGTGTGAGGTCGTCGGCAAATTACTTGGCGGATTAATTCGCTCTTTGCGACGAAAGACGTTCCCAACACCCCACACCCTACACCCTAACTAGTGCTTCACGAAGATGTCTTCACGCGAGTTGCTTGACAGGGCTGGGGTCGAGCCATTGCCGGGCGCCACGCCGTTTATCGCTTGCCCCGCTGAAAGGATGCCGGCCACGCGCATGCGAAATTCATCGACATTGCTGGCATTGTGCAGCGCTTCTTCCATCGAGATGTGTCCCGCCTGGAATAACTGGAAAAGAGATTGATCAAATGTCTGCATGCCGTACTGTGACGTGCCGGCGGCAATCGCTTCGCGCATCATGTACGTTTTTTCTTCGTTGATAATGTAGTCGCGAATCAAAGCGGTGGAGACCATCACTTCAACTGCGGGCACGCGTCCCGGGCCCTTGGCAGCGCGCACCAGGCGCATCGAGATAACCGCTTTGAGAATTCCTGCGAGCTGAATGCGTACAGACTTTTGCTGGTGCGACGGGAAACTGGAAACAATGCGCATAACAGTTTCAGTTGCATCCAGCGTGTGCAATGTCGATAACACCAGGTGTCCGGTCTCTGCGGCGGTCAATGCCGTTTCGATCGTTTCATAGTCGCGCATTTCACCAACCAGAATGACATCCGGATCCTGACGCAGGGCGCCGCGCAGTGCTTCGGCAAATGAGCGCGTGTCAACATCCACTTCGCGTTGGGTGACAAACGACATCTTGTCGCGATGGAGAAACTCGATTGGATCCTCAATGGTGACGATGTGTCCGCTACGTCGCGCGTTGATCCGATCGATCATCGCGGCGAGCGTGGTTGATTTACCTGAGCCGGTTGAACCAGTGACGATGATTAGTCCGCGCCGTTCTTCGGCGATGCGATCGATGATCGGCGGCAGTCCAAGTGCCGCAGTGTTTCGTGTTTGATCGGGAATGACGCGCAATACAATGCTCACCGTTCCGCGTTGCTGAAAAATGTTCGCGCGAAATCTACCCACTCCCGCCACGCCATAACCGATGTCCACTTCAGAAACTTCCTTGAAGCGTTGCTTCTGCCGGTTGGACATGATGGCGAACGCCATGTCGAGCGTGTCTTCCTGTTTCAGGCGAGGCGCGTCGGCTACCGGGTGAAGTTCGCCACCAATGCGCATCACTGGAAACGCGCCAACTTTGAGGTGCAGGTCGGACGCGCCCTGACCGGTCGCAATACGCAGGAGGTCGTCAATTCTTATTGGCATAACTGAACGCTAACCTTTCTAACTTGGGGACTCTTCGGATGGGCTTGGAATTTTTTCGCCGGATGAGGCGATTGGAACTGCGGGGCTGCATCACTTATGGGCCAAGCGATGCTGACTAAATATAGCCTGTTAGAACGAGCAGCGTCAACGAGAACGTCGATGCAAGCAGCTTGGCATTTTGCTAAAACCACCCTCCCGCTTGCGATTGTTGACAGGTTTCCGACCTCATAATAATCTGCCGCCGCTTACTCACATTCGGACACTTGAGCCGCTCAGCTACCACTTCTTGTCTTGTCCGGACAAAGGCACACCCTCCTTTCCGTGAGGTCGCTCCGGACATTGCCCAACTTTCTACACGGAGAAGAAAAAAATGAAAGCCAGGCCCCGGTCGCTAATGCCGATTTTTATACCGTGCATGGAAGTCTTAATATAAACCTGCTGCTAAATGATACCGACCCTGATGGTGACCCCATCATCTTTGATGAAACGGGAAATGGGCCTTATCACGGTGTGTTGGTTGGTACAAACGGCCAGTACGAGTATAGAGCTAACCAGGGCTACGTCGGCCCGGACAGTTTCACTTACACCATTCACGACAGCTTGTTCGCTTACGCCACCGCAACGGTTGACATCAATGTTGTAAACGCGGCACCGGTCGCCAATCCTGATTTGTATGTCGTCCGTGGCAACCTTGTGCTCACTCCGTTGCAAAACGATACCGATGCTGAGGGCGACGCAATCGTTTTTGATAGCTTGGCAATTGGGCCGCAACACGGTGTCTTAGTAACTGTCAGCTCAACGGAGTACTCGTACAGACCTGTTCCAGGCTACGTCGGCTCCGATAGTTTTACTTACACCATTCGCGACAACTTATCCGCTTACGCTACTGGAACTGTGACCCTCTATGTTGTCGGCGACGGTGAGAACGATGGCTTGTGCTCGTGCCACGCGAGCGTCGGCGGCCCGGTGAATGTTACGAACGGGAACATGTATTTGCAGCAGGGTGACTATGCGTTGCCGGGCGCTGGCCCTGGAATTCAAATCACGCGAACGTACAACAGTAATTCGCAGGGCATCGGGCTATTCGGTCGAGGCTGGTCAACTCAATATGATGAAGCGGTTGTGGCTTACGACAATAATCTCGCGCGCCTTAACCGGCCAGACGGTCGGGCAATCTATCTTGGGCGCGCGGTTGGTTCATCTGGAGTTTTTGCGCCTCTCGAGAGGGACTTCCACGGTTCGCTCGCGCAAAACGGTGGCACGGGAGCAACGGTAACGACGACCGATGGCAGTGTGCGTCAGTTCAATTCCTTAGGGAAACTAAGCTCGCTTGCCGATCGCATCGGCAATCAAACTACCCTCACGTACAGCAGCGGCGGCAAACTGGCTTCGCTTACCGATCCATTCGGACGTGTGCTGTCGTTCACAACAAATTCGAACGGTCAGGTGCTTTCCATCAGTGACTCAATGGGCACCATCGCTACTTACACATACGGCGCCGGCAATCAATTGCTTTCGGTTACTTACGCAGACAACTCAGCCTTTCAATTCGCTTATGACGGCAATCTCCGATTGACTACAGTTACCGACGCCCTCGGAAACGTGATCGAATCGCACTCCTATGACGGGCAGGGGCGAGCTATAACATCCGAACGGCACGGTGGCGTCGAGCACTACTCTCTGAATTATGTTAGCGACACCGAAACCTACGTCACGGACGCACTATCGCGCGTCACCAAATACACGTTTGATACAAGCAAAGGAAGAAATGTCGTTACGCAAGTCGAAGGACTTTGTAATTGTGGAACAGGCTCGCAATCAAAAACCTGGACTTATGACGATCAGTTGAACGTGATCTCCAAAACTAACGCACTTAATCAGACGACCAGCTACACCCACGACGCTAGCGGCAACCGATTGACCGAAACAGATGCCACTGGAACCGTCACATACACTTACAATGAATTTGCCGATGTTTTGACACGTACCGATCAATTGAATGGCGTTACCACCATTACTTACGACACGCAAGGGAACCGGTTAACGACGAAGGACGCTCTCAACAATACAACCGCGTTTACTTACGATGCTCGTGGCCAGCTTCTGACAATGACAAACGCGCTTGGCAAAGTAACCACGCTGACCTGGGACACGAGTGGCCGCCTGACCCAGGCGAAAGATGCTCTCAACAACACGACCAATTTTGCCTATGACGCGCGCGCGCGATTAATCAGCACGACGAACGCCCTCAACTTCGTCACCAGCTACACCTATGATCCCGTCGGACGAATCACAAAGATCACTCGGCCAAATAATACCTTCATCACTTTCACCTACGATCTGGCGGGACGACGTACGAAGGTGACGGATGCACTAAACAACAGCACCAGTTTCGCCTATGACAGCGCTTACCGCTTGACAGGCCAAACCGACGCGTTGGGTGAGTCAGTCAGCTACACGTATGATCTGATGTCCAACCTGACCGCTGCGACCGACCAACTAGTGCACACCACCAACATCCATTACGACGACTTCAGCCGACCCATCAAGACTACGTATCCGGCTGCCGTGGCCGGCGGAACTCGTTTGTTTGAGACAGTTGAATATGACGCGGCCGGCAATGTCATTAAACGCACCGATTCAGCGGAGCGAGTCACTACATTTGCCTATGACAATGCGAACCGATTGCTAACGGTAACGGATCCGGCGCTCCAGGTTACGCAGTATGAATACAACCCGCGCTCAAATGTTACGGCGGTGGTTGACGCGCTTGGTCAACGCTACGATTTCGATTACGACGAGCTTTCGCGCCCCACGATGGCGACGCGTGCCGGGTTGCAGATGTCATTTGCTTACGACGCGGTGAGCAATCGCACCTCGCGCACCGACTATAACAATATGACTACGGCGTACACCTACGATGCGCTGAATCGCCTCACAAAGATTACTTATCCTGACGCCTCAACGGTTAACTATGGCTACGACAAGTTGTCACAAATGACCAGCGCCGCAAACATCAATGGTACGGTTAGTTTTGTCTACGACAATCTAGGCCGCACAACCAGCACAACGGACGTCTGGGGTCAGGTGCTCAACTACACCTACGATGCCAACGACCGCCGCACGAAACTGAGCTTTGGCGCGACCATCAATGGCACTTATGCTTACGACGTCTTGAACCGGCTCACGAAGATTACGGACGGCGCGAACCAAGTGGTCGCGTTTGCCTATGATGCCGCAAACAAGCTGACTTCAAAGACGCTGCCGAATGGCGTGACTGCCACCTACACCTATGATGGCCTGGATCGCTTGACCAGATTAAGAGATACCAAGGGACGAGTGGTTATCACTGACAACCAATACTCCTACAACTCTGCCGGCAACATCTCGCAGAACATCGATCAAAGCGGCACACACGTCTATGGCTACGACACTCTTGAGCGGCTGACTTCCGCTACCTATACGGGCACACCGAATGAAACCTATGCTTACGACGGCGTTGGCAATCGCACCAGTTCTCACAAGAGCGCAACCTATGGTTATCAACCAGTCAATCGGCTCACGGACACCGCCACAGCCTCTTATCTCTACGATAACAACGGCAACATGATTTCGAAGAGCGACGCGGGCGGCACAACACAGTTTGCATGGGACTTTGAGAGTCGCTTGATACAGGTCGTAATGCCAACCAGCGGTAGCGTCAGTTACAAATATGATGCGTTCGGCCGGCGCATTCAACGAACGCCGTCGAGTGGAGCGTCAACTAACTTTATTTATGACGGGCAGGATGTTGTTAAAGACATCAACAGCAACGGGGCGCCCGTCGAATATTTGAACGGCCCTGGCATCGATAACAAGATTCGACAGAAGGGTTCGTCAAATTCGACAACTTACTACTTCTCGCGGGACCACCTCGGCAGCACCACTGCGCTTACCAGTACAACAGGCAAACTTGTCGAGCGCCAGACCTACGACGCCTACGGAAACAGCAACGGCTCAACACGCACGCGTTACGGCTACACCGGCCGCGAACGCGACGCGTTGACGGGCCTGCTCTACTACCGCGCGCGATTCTATGACTCGCAGCTTGGACGTTTCATTTCTGAAGATCCGATTGGTCTGGCCAGCGGGATTAATTCCTTCGCGTATGTCAGCAACAATCCGCAGAATGCGACCGACCCAACCGGACTTTTTGATATTGATGTCCATTACTATCTGACTTATTACTTGGCGTTGAAGACTGGCTGTTTCAGTGATTCGGACGCCAGACAAATAGCTAAGGGTGATCAACACTCAGACGAAGACGCTGATAAGAATCCGGCATGGGGTAGCTTCTTAACGCCTCTTCCTGGAACCGCAGCATACGTACCCGATGACGCCCAAAGGCGCAGAAATGCCGACTGGCATTCGCTAGGTAGCCCTGATGAGAATGCTCGGCGAGCGGTTGTGCTGTTCGGAATTGCTTCCAGAAACGGGGGCAATTTATTCGACTTTGGCTCGTATTTGCACTTTCTGCAGGATTCATTTAGCCACCGAGCGTTTGCTGGAAATACCACTAAGGGGCATTTGTTTGGTGGGCATAAGGTTGATGAGACTCGCTTTGATTTGGAAAAATCAATGGACATGGCGTATGCAACTTTCAATAAGTTATTGGAATTCGGTCGTACGAGAGGTTGCGCCTGCGCAGGTGATGCCGATTGGAAGCTAGTGAGAGAATTTATGCAAATCGGCAATAACCCCTGGAATCCGGTAGGGTTCGTGCACACGCTTTCTGATAAGCATCTTCGTCAGAAGATTAACCTATTGAAAACCGTGCCTTGGCGAAGCCCAACGGGGCGTTAACCAAAAGCAGGATCCGCGTCGATTGAAACAACACACCGCCATGCGTAGATTCTTGATTCCAATAGTCATAGGGATCTTGTTAACAATGTTGCTTGCGTTACTGGCTGGATTTGCCGGCGGCGCCTGCCATTGCGAAACGCCAGCTGTGCTGTTTTTCCCTTATGATTCAGTGGTTCGTCGCGCATTAAGTTCTGATTTGATCGCAAGCTTTCTGTTTTTCGTGCAGTACCCGGTTTATGCACTACTCTTAGCAAATCTTCGTAATGGGCCGAGAAAGGCTATTGTCATTGCGATACTACTTATTCTTCATGTGAGTCTCGCCCTTTTCGGTTTAATGGCCTATAGCCTCTAGTTCGGTCTAAGCTTGAGAGTAACCATCAGTAGTGTGATTTACTTTGCGGTGAGGGGAGAGGCTGTCGCTAACAAAAGCGGCGAGCGATGACTTCGCTCGCCGCCTTGCTTTTCACATGGGCCAAAGCTAATCAGGAATTGAGGCTGCTGTCTGGTATTTCAACACCGGATCGCCAACGGCTTCGGTTGGCGCGGACACGCCGCTTCCTTTATCCGCCTGGTAGCCGTTGTTTCCCGGTTGCGATTTCTTGGCGGCCTTCACATAAGTCAGCCAATCGCCCGGCGCTTTGCGCTCACCTTTGGTGATCTCAAAGAAAGCTTTCTGAATCTTTTCAGTTATCTCGCCGCGACCGCCGGCTCCTACCGTAATGTGATCGACGGACCGAATGGGTGTGATCTCCGCGGCCGTGCCCGAGAAGAACAATTCATCCGCCACATACAATGCTGCGCGCTGAATGCTGCGCTCCTTAACCGTGATCCCCAGTTCGTGGCAAATCTGGATAACACTGTCGCGCGTTATGCCGGCCAAAATTGAAGAAGAAAGCGGCGGCGTCATCACTATGCCGTTGGTCACCATGAAAATGTTTTCGCCCGAGCCTTCCGAAACATAACCGCGATCGTCAAGCGCGATGCCTTCAGCAAAACCGTTCAGGAGGGCTTCCATCTTGATCAACTGCGAGTTCATATAATTCGCGCCGCTCTTGGCCATGGCCGGCATGGAGTTTGGCGTCAGCCGGTTCCAGGTAGAGACGCACACGTCCACGCCTTTTTCAATGGCCTCGTCGCCCAGATACTTGCCCCAGTCCCAGGCGCCGATGTAGCACGCGAGTGGGTTAGGGAAGGGATTCACGCCGAAAGCCGGCCGCGCTTCGTCAAGACTGCGGAAAAGTATTGGCCGGATGTAACACTGGTCCATGCCGCTGCGGGTAACCAATTCCACCGAGGCGTCGCAGAGCTGGTCCACTTTCCATTCGTGGTCCATGCGATAGATCTTCGCGGAATTAATAAACCGCTGCATGTGTTCTTTCAGGCGGAAAATCGCAGGCCCCTGCTTGGTCGCATAACAACGAATGCCCTCAAAAATGCTCGAGCCGTAATGCAGAACGTGCGACATCACGTGCACTCGCGCGTCGTCCCATTTAATAAACTCGCCATCGTGCCAAACGACGTCGCAAATGCGCGGAGTTGCTATATCTTTCGCTTTGCCTTCTTTTGAGAACATGCTTTGTACTCCTTAAACTGGGGATCAACTCGGAACCCTGGCAGCGAGGGAATTGCGAAATTCAGTTACGTTCTGAAAGGCTGCTTGAAACTAATTCTACAGGAAGCGCGTCGATCGTTTCGGCCTTTCGGAAAGGACATTATGGTTATCGGTACAGCGCACGATACCGTAAATTTGGCGCGTTTTGCAAGGTGCGCTTGCTTCGTCAGGCGGGCCAAAGTACCATCAAAACGTTTCTTCCTAATAGCAAAAATTGTTAATCCTCAACGCTTTCCGGTGAAGTGTCGCAAACCCCTTGACCATTCTCTTATTCTCGCGGGAACGCTCCTGCTTTCGGGTCTTTCTGCTGACTGTCACATGAACAACAAAACCGCCCCAACTTCCGACTCGCCGGCAAACGTTAAGGCGAATGATGAGCCGCTTGCCATTCACCAGCGGGCCATTGCAATCGACATGCACGCCGACACCACGCAACGGCTCCTGGATGAAAATGTTGACTTGGCCGAGCGCTTGCCGGACGGGCATTTCGATTCTCTGCGAGCGCGCGAAGGTGGACTTGACGCCCAGTTTTTCTCGATTTGGGTTGAACCCCAATTGTTTGGCGGCGGTGGTCCAAAAGCAATGAAGCGCGCAGACGATCAGATTGCGGCAGTGCATGCTCTCGCCGAAAAATATCCCGAAATGTGGCAGTTTGCCGCATCGGCCTCGGACATCCGCCGCATTGTTTCTGAAGGTAAACTAGCGGCGTTGGCCGGGCTCGAAGGCGGCTATGCAATAGATGAAAAACTGGAAAACGTCGAGCGCTATTACAAACTTGGCGTGCGTTACATGTCGCCGGCTTGGAGCGTCAGTACGAGTTGGGCAGGTTCATCGGGCGATGCAGTTGGCGCACAGCGCGGCCTGAATGAATTTGGCAAACAAGTTGTTGTTGAAATGAATCGCGTGGGTATGATGGTGGACGTTTCGCATGTTTCGGATCCCACGTTTTGGGACATTGTAAACACGTCCACGAAACCGGTGATTGCAACGCACTCCGGTTGCCGGGCCATTGCCAATGTGCCGCGCAATCTTACCGACGAGATGATCGTTGCCCTCGCGAAAACCGGCGGCATTGTGAATGTCATCTTCTATCCCGAACACCTTGAGCCCGGTTGGAGCGAGAAGAAGAAACAAGTGGACGCTGAGATAGCCCCGATGGTCCAACGAGCTTCGGAAGAAGAGAAGGGCGATGTGGTCCATAAGAAGATGGCGCGGGATGCCGTGCGCCGCGAAGAGTATGCAAAGCGTTTGCCGCCGGTCAGCGTTTCGCGTTTAGTGGACCATATCGATCACGTGGTGAAACTCGTGGGCATAGATCACGTTGGCATAGGATCGGATTTCGATGGCGTGCAATCTACCTTAAGCGACCTAAGCGATGTAGCGCAGTTGCCGAATCTTACGCGCGAGCTGCTGCGGCGCAGCTATTCGGAGAAAGACATTGACAAGATTCTCGGCGGCAACATGCTGCGCGTGATGGAAGCGGTCGAGAAACATTAAACTGGCGGGATAGCCGCCGCAGAACAATGGCAAAGGTAAAGCCGTCAAAACGTCCTCGCATCGGTTTTCATGCGCCGATAAAAGGCGGACTTCACAACGCATTGCTCGTGGCGCGAGATACCGGCTGCGATACAGTTCAGATCTTTTCGCGCAACCCGCGCGGCTGGGCGGCGAAACCGTTGACTACCGCCGATGTCGTCCTGTTTAGAAAACTCAGACGCCTGACCAGACTCACGCCGGTCGTTATTCACTGCAATTACCTGGTAAATCTTGCAGCCTTTGACGGACTGATGCTCGAAAAATCTCGAGCCTCATTTCGTGAAGAGCTTCAGCGTGCGCTGCTGCTGGGGGCAGACTATCTGGTGGTCCATCCCGGCAGCGCGCGCGGCGCGTGCGAGGCTGATGGCATCAACACCTGCATAGCCAGCATCAAGATTGCGTGTCGCCGGCTGGAGTTGGGCAAGCTGCGGATCCTCTTGGAAAACACGGCAGGTCAGGGGGAGTGTATTGGGCATCGCTTTGAGCACCTGCGTGCAATCATGGACGGCTGCCCAGAGATTCCGCTTGGTGTTTGTTTCGACACCGCGCATGCTTTCACCGCCGGCTACGACATTCGCGAAGAAGATGGGCTGGAAGCTTTGATTGAAAAACTACAAAGCACGGTCAAGACCAGGAACGTGCGCGCCATTCACTTCAACGACTCGCGGGCTCCTTATAATTCTCGAGTCGATCGACACTGGCATATCGGCGAGGGTCACATTGGCGCGGAGGCGCTTCGCCGCGTCGCGCGCCATCCCAAACTGGCCCACGCAGCTTTCATTCTGGAAACACCCTACCACGATCCGCGCGCGGATTTGCAGAACCTGAACATGCTCAGATCATTTGTTGACAACGGTTCCGCGTAGCCGCACCATTCTTTGTATCGCCCGCTAAGTTCCCGCCGCTAGTTTGACGTAACTACAATCTGTAACTACACTGGTTATGTGCTTCGAATGGGACGAGAAAAAGCGGAAGAGGAACATTCGGCGCCATGGAATAGAACTTTGTGGCAGCTAGAGTGATATTTGCAGGGAAGACGGTTACGTTTCTGGATGATCGCTACAACTATGAAGAAAGAACGTTTGTTCACCCTCGGTTTGTTGTGGGGCAGACCAGTTGTCGTCGTCATACGGAAGCAAACGACATGACGCGAATCATATCGATTAGAAAGGCGCCGAAGAATGAGGAAAAAATCTACCTCCAAGAACTCGCAGATTGGCGAAACTGACTTGAAGCGTTTGGACGGGATGAAGGACGAAGATATAGATCTCTCCGACATTCCAGAAATAACTCCAGAAATGTTTGCACGTGGAATCGTGCGCCGAAATCTAAAACCAGTTCCACCCAAAAAGCAATTAACCCTTCGTGTAGATAGCGATGTCGTCGATTGGTATAAGAAACAGGGACCCGGATATCAAACGAGAATCAATTCCCTATTGCGTGCTTACATGAGAGAACACCGGCGCAAGACCGCCTAAATACTGCGGACCCGAGAGCCCCAAACAAAGATTGGACGGTTTTGATCAGCTTCATTAGAATCATTCGCGTGATGACGGTTGGATACCAGCAAATCACCAAACTCCTCCTAACGGTGCCGCTGCTGCATCGCGCTTCGTAAGCGCGTTTCTCTGCGGAGCGGCGAATCTGCAAACAGTAAAATAAATTCGAAAGCGACGGCTGGGCGTTGCCAACCGCAGGCAAACTCACAGTTCGCGTTACGACTTCCCGGCAATTTCATGTTAAGTGTAGACACCGTTAGGACAGACACATGGACGAAAAATATTTCCCCGAACAGATAGAAAAGAAGTGGCAGCAACGCTGGCGCGATTCGCGCGCATTCGAAGCGCGTGATGACGATCCACGTCCCAAGTTTTACGCGCTCGAAATGCTGCCGTACCCATCGGGCTTTTTGCACATGGGCCACGTGCGCAACTACGCAATTGGCGATGCACTTGCCTGGTACAAACGTCTGCAGGGCTTCAATGTCATGCATCCGATTGGCTGGGACAGCTTTGGACAACCCGCCGAGCAGGCAGCCATTAAGCGCGGTATCAATCCGCGTGAATGGACTGAAAATAATATCGTCCACATGCGCGGCCAGATGCAGCGATTGGGAATTAGTTATGACTGGTCGCGGGAAATCGCTGCGCACCGGCCTGACTATTACAAGTGGGACCAGTGGTTCTTTCTGAAGATGTATGAACGCGGACTGGCGTACAAAAAAATGTCGCCGGTTAACTGGTGTCCGAGAGAAGGCACCGTCCTTTCGAATGAACAATCGTCGGGCGGCGTTTGCTGGCGTTGCGGCGCAACAGTAGAGAAACGAGATCTCGAGCAATGGTTCCTGCGCATTACTGACTATGCCGAACAACTTGTTGCTGACATCAAGCAGATCGAATCGGGTTGGCCGGAAAAAGTTTTGAAGCGTCAGCGAGACTGGGTGGGACGCAGCGAAGGCGCATTTGTAGACTTTGCGGTGAAGGACAGCAAAGACAAGATTCGTGTGTTCACTACACGTATCGACACCATCTACGGCGCGACGGCGATTGTGCTTTCCGCCGAGCACCCGCTCCTCGCCAAATTGCTGGAAGGCTCAACCTTGAAAGACGATGTTGCCAGGTTTGCTGAGAAGACAAAAACAGAAAATGCCGGTGGCCGCCGGGCGCTGGACCAGGAAGAAGAGAAGCTGGGAATCAACACCGGCGTCTTAGCGTTAAATCCGTTCAGCGGTGAAACGATTCCCGCGTGGGTCGCCAATTATGTGTTGATGGAATACGGCACAGGCGCAGTCATGAGCGTCCCGGCACACGACGAACGCGATTATGAGTTTGCTCAGAAATATTCGTTGCCGATTCGCCGAGTCATCGAACGGGTGTCACATAACCAACAATCCATTCCGCATGACGCGTTGAGTGAGGACCAATCATTGGCAATGCAACATGCGTTCACTGACTACGGCATTCTGGTGAACTCAGGCGAGTGGAGCGGAAAGCTTTCAGAAGTTGCAATGAAAGAAATGGCGACGCACGCAAAAGCCAAGGGCTTCGGCGAGGCGGCCGTCACCTATCGCATTCGTGATTGGGGTGTGTCGCGACAACGTTTCTGGGGCGCTCCCGTGCCCATGATTTACTGTGAAAAATGCGGGACCGTACCTGTACCTTACGATCAACTGCCAGTAGTGTTGCCGGAAAAAGCAGCTTTCACCGGCACCGGGGAATCTCCGCTTGCCGGCGTTCCCGAATTTGTAAACACAACCTGTCCGAAGTGTGACCGGCCGGCGCGCCGCGAAACGGATACCATGGACACGTTCGTCGACTCGTCCTGGTACTTCTTTCGTTACTGCGATCCGCGCAATGAATCAGCGCCATTCAATTCCGAGCTCGCCAATCAATGGACACCGGTGGACCAGTACATTGGCGGCGACTCGCATGCGGTCATGCACCTTATTTACACACGCTTCTGGACCAAAGTAATGCGCGACCTGGGTCTGGTTTCTTTTGATGAGCCGGTAAAGCGATTGTTAACGCAGGGCATGGTAACCAACCGCGTTGAGGGAACTGACGAATGGAAGGCGATGTCGAAAAGCCTGGGTAACGGCGTCGATCCCGATGAGATGATCGCCGCGTTTGGCGCTGATGCCGCCCGGTTGTTCGTCTTGTTCGCGGCCCCGGTTGAGAATGAATTGCGCTGGTCGGAAACCGGCATCGAAGGGGCGGTCAGGTTTTTGCGACGCGTGTACACGATGGTTCGGCGTTGGCATGAGCGCCTCACAAATGGCAGCTCCCAGGATCAATCGGCTGGAAAAGGTGAGTTCAGTCCAGCGGCGCGTGGGCTGCGACGCAAGACTCACCAAACGATTGCCCGCGTCACTGATGATTTCGATGACCTGCATTTCAATACCAGCGTCGCGGCGCTGATGGAGTTGCTTAATGAACTAAGCGACTTCAAGAGCGATCCGGCCACCGCGGTGGATGAAGATGTCTTTGCAGTTCGCGAAGCGCTGGAGACGCTGGTGGTGATGCTTACTCCATTTGCTCCTCATGCTGCTGAGGAAATGTGGGAGTCGTTGGGCCATGGCAGTGGTTTGCTGAATTCAGCCCGTTGGCCGCAGGCGGATCCGGAATTAGCTCGCAGCGAAGAATTAGAGATTCCTGTTCAGATTAATGGCAAGCTTCGCGCGCGCTTGATCACGTCGCCCGAAGTGTCTGAGGCAGAGTTGCGGGCCGCTGCCCTCGGCGATGAGAAAATTCGCTCCCTGATCGAGGGTCACGAGGTCGTGAAGCTGATCATAGTGCCTCAGCGGTTGGTGAACATCGTGATTCGCTAATTGATTGCGCTGCTCAAAGCGTTGTAGCAGCGGGCCTTCTGATGTTGCTTGCTCTATAACAAGCCGTTAGAATCAAAAAAGCGATAATTATCTCCGCCGCCGCATCCGTCGAGTATAAATGAAAGAATGCCCAGCCTGTAGGCGCTGTTTCCCCGACGACATAAACCACTGTCCGCAGGACGGCGATGCCACCACGCCATCGCTGCTCGGCGAACCTATACTCGACGCGCGTTACCAGCTTGAGAGACGACTCGGCCAGGGTGGCATGGGAGTTGTATTTCAAGCGCGGCACATCTTTCTCAAAACATCCCACGCAATCAAAGTGATCTTGCCGGATCTGGTTGGCAACGATCCGATGCTGGTCACCCGTTTCCGCCAGGAAGCGTTGGCGGCCGCTGCAATTCGTCATCAAAACATTATTGCGGTCACCGATTTCGGCGTCGTACGCGGCTCGATGCCTTTTCTGGTGATGGAATTCGTCAACGGCCAATCGCTTCAGGATATTTTGGCCGAAGAGAAAGTGATGCCACCGGCCCGAGCGCTGGAATTCGCGAGCGCTATTGGCGCGGGTGTGGCGGCGGCGCACCGCCAGAACATTGTTCATCGCGATCTGAAGCCTTTGAACATCATGACTCAGCAGGGTCAACGAGTGTCGGAAGGTTTGAAAATACTCGACTTCGGATTGGCCAAGATTAAGTCCGGCGAATTGCTCGGTTCGTTTATTCAAGCGAAGACCAGCGGGCTGATGGGCTCTCCTTTTTATATGGCGCCCGAACAATGGTCGGACGAAGAGCCGGACGCACGCGCCGACATCTACAGCCTGGGAATCATTCTTTATCAAATGCTCGCGGGCGACGTTCCTTATAAAGGTTCGTCGATTCCTTCGATCATGAAAAAACATCTGACGCTGCCGCTTCCGACTTTCAAGTCGATGGGCGTCGATGTATCGCCGCGCATTGAGGCCGTCGTGCAGCATGCCTTAGAGAAGGAGGTGGCGGCGCGCATACCTTCGGTTGAAGTGTTCATTAACGAGTTGCGGGCGGCGGTCGGAGATTTTGGCTCGACGTTGAACATTGGCCGGCAGACAGGTGAATTGGACGCAAACGAAACACTGCTGTCGCCGGCTATTAACAGTGGTGGTCTGTCGGTGCCCACAAATTCGCAGGCCGCTTTCGACTCAATGGCTGGAACTGTTAGCTCGTCGGCATTAGGCGCCGAGGAACAGGCACAAATTGCCGCCTCCCGGGCCGAGTACGAACGCGAACAGCAGCAACGAGATCAAATCGCGCGCGAAGAACTGGAACGCGAGGCCGAAGCTCGTCGGCAGGCGGCCGAAGAAAAGGAGCGAAAGCGCAAAGAAGAAGAAGATCGGGTACGCAAGGAGAAAGAGGAACGTGCTGAACGTGACCGCCAACAACGCGAACAGATGGAACGTGTTGAGCGGCAGGCGAAGGAATTGGAAGAACGACTCTCACGGTTGGCTACCAGCATACCTCCCGGTGCGACAGTGGCTGAATCTGCCGCTTCGGTAGTGGGAGTGAAGGCCAATACTGCGAACAACAGTTTCGCTGGTGCCTCGGCTTCACTGCCGGGAAGTCCATCTTCACTTTCCGATTCAATAGTGACGCCATCCAAAGGCAACTCCATTTTGTTGATCGGGGGAATAGCGCTGGTTGTGTTCCTCCTTGTCGGAGGCGGTGCAGCATATTATTTGACCCGACCGAAACCCGCGCCCCTCGCAGTTGGCCCAACTGCTCAAACCACCAACCCGAGCAGCAACCCTACCGGAGCTGTAAAGGCGGATCTTGTCGAGATACCCGGTGGCACTTTCCAGATGGGCCGCAACGATGGACCACCGCAGGAGCGGCCCGAGCACACAGCAGCCGTGCAGACTTTTTATATGGACCGCACCGAGGTTACGAACGCCGAATACGCTGAGTTTGTACGCGATTCAAATTACGAGGTACCTAGTCACTGGGTCAGAGGACGCCCATTACCCGGGCAGGAGCAGTGGCCGGTCGTAAATGTTTCATCAAAGGACGCTGAAGCCTTTGCGGCCTGGCGTTCAAGGCGCGACAGCGTAACTTATCGCCTGCCCACAGAAGAGGAGTGGGAGTTTGCCGCGCGGAATGGCGGCGAGTTTAAAGCATACCCCTGGGGTGATCGCTGGCAAGAGAAGCGGGCTGTCGTAAAGGAGGCTAGCCCGCAGCCAGTCGGGTCTTATCTCGATGGTAAAGATCGTTGGGGGGTAGTGGATTTGATTGGCAACGCCTGGGAGTGGACTTCTTCAAAAGCATCCATCTACAACGGGGCCGCAGAAATTCCTTCCGCCACCAGAGAATGGGTTGTGGCGCGCGGCGGATCGTACGCCAGCGATCCAAAAGATCGACAAATTCCGGTTTCTGCGACGTACCGCGATTGGTTTCAGCCGACCTTGCGACATCCGAATTTTGGTTTCCGTCTGGTACGTTCAGCCCACTAGGGGGCCGCGGTATCTTACTTTCCATCGAAATTCACTTCTTAGTTAGATTATCTTCGCGAAATTAGGCTACAATTCGGCCTCGTTTCAAACGGCTGCCGCCAGGTTATCTACCAACTTATACCTGTGGTTGAATCTTTTGTTACCCGACAGACCAGGAGATCGATGAGAGTTTCCTCGATTATTCGCGTATCGGCGCTGCTTATTGCCATTCCGCTTTGTTTAGTAACTGTTGGGTTCAACGTGCAGGCGCAGGATGTAGGCGCCGATGTTGGTGGCGGTGCCGGCATCTTTCGCCCGAAAAATCCTGAAGTAAAAAAACGCGGCCGCCGCCCCACCTCAACAGTAAAGCGTACTAACACAACGCGTACTGCGCCGGTGACAACTGCCGTCGCTGATGATCGCGTCGACGAGTTGCTTGTTCAGGGAAATCAGATGCGCGATGCGCGTCGCTTTGCGGAAGCGGAAGACTCCTATCAAAGCGTTCTTAAACTCAAACCGCGTGATGGCCGGGCAGCATACGGCCTTGGCAACGTTTATGCCGACCAACAGCGTTGGGACGAAGCGGAAACAGCTTATCGCAACGCGGTAATTTGGAGCCCGAACGACGTCGAGGCCCTGGTTGCGCTAAGCGTAGTGCTCGTGCAGCCGCGTGCGGGCGCCGGCAACGCGAGACGGTTCGCTGATTCCGAAAGCTTTGCGCGTCGCGCAATTCAGATACAGCCAAATAACGCAGTGGCCTGGGACCGGCTCGGTGTTGCCTTGCAATCTCGCGGTCTCTTTAACGATGAAACCGGGCATGCTTATCGCCGTGCAGTGGAGCTCGATCCGCAGTTCGCTGTTGCTTATGCGCATCTGGCCCGCGTGCTAAAACGCGCCGGACGAAAAGAAGAAGCCGCGCCGTTCTATGACCGCGCGATTCAACTTGCCAAAGATCCGCCAACGCTGAATTTGATCGCTGAATCATTGCAGGCCGAACAACAGTGGGCGAATTCTGAGCCGGTACTAAAACGCGTCCTGGAAATTGACGCGCGTGATCCTACAGCAGTGCTTTTGTTGGGACGCATGCTCGTTGTTTTCAAGCGGTATCAGGAAGCAGAACCTTACTTGAAGACCGCGACAGAAGTTAGCCCGCGCGGGTTTCAGCCGTTTAATTTGCTGGGACGAACGTATCTCGCGCTGGATCGTTTTGAAGAGGCGGAAGTGACTTACGAACGCGCGGCGCAGTTCGCATCCGCAGGTGACCGTAAGCAGTTGGCCGGTGTGTTTGGTTTTGAAGGTGTCGGCGACGGCTACTTGAAATTGAAGAAAAAACCGAGCGCCGCTCGTGCGTATAAGCGCGCGTTGGAGCTCGATCCGGGAAATAAGGAACTAACACAAAAACTTTCGAAAGCAAGTTAACCAAAAGTGGAGTCCTTCTCATGAAGCGTTGCCCCAAGTGTAGTCGCACTTTTCCGGACGACAATCAAAAGTTTTGCACCATCGATGGCGGTCTGTTGATAGCAGAGCAGCCTTTCGACCCCAACGCGACGTTTCGATCGTCCGCTCCGGCAACACCGTCGGCGGCCCAGCCCACTGTCACGTTGCCGACTCCGCCCGAAAAACGTTCCACTCCGCATCCCGATTTCGGGGCAACAATCGCTTCTTCCGCGCCGACCGAGGTATTCCCGAAAAACACTGCGCCAACCGGCGCGAAAACGGTATTTGATCAGCCGGCTCCGGCGCCTCCGGCGGCGAGCGCTCGGTTGCCGTCGCGACCCAGTGCTCCGTTGCCACAAACCACACCGAGCATTCCCATCCCACCACCCCAAGCCCGGAAGAAGTCAAAGCTTCCGCTGGTTATTGGCATCTTGTTATTGCTCCTGGTGCTTGGTGTAGGCGCAGTGGCAGCAGTGTTCTTTTTGGTAATTAAGCCGCGTCTCAATGAAGTGCGTTCCGCAGAACCAGTGGCGATACGCCCAACGAACAATGAGAACAATACGAACGCGAACAGCAACACCAGCGTCGCGACTGAGCAGCCTAAGACCGAGCCCGAGTTTGTGGCACCGCCAAACACAGTTAAGTTCACCAACTCGCAGGCAAATTTGGACAGCAAGTTAGCTGAACGGTACTTTGACTTCTCCTTTTACTATCCCTC
Organism: Pyrinomonadaceae bacterium; assembly: GCA_051002775.1. Lineage (GTDB taxonomy): Bacteria > Acidobacteriota > Blastocatellia > Pyrinomonadales > Pyrinomonadaceae > PSRF01. Next base: position 58,946 of record JBPCLZ010000056.1, read on the forward strand.
GGAATGGAAGGTCGTTCCCAGAGCTAACGCGGGTGGCGCAAACTTCATAAAAGTTGAACGAAGTCTTCCCCCGGATTTTACTCAGGAGAATTTTGGCGTCGGTTGGTATGAGAGCAAGGGAGACTTTGACGCCGACCAGCCGAATTACCCTCGTCTGGTGGAGGTGCTCAGCACGAATCTTTCCAAGAGCTTGCCCGAGTATCGCAAGGTTTCAGAAGGGCCGACAAAAGTAAACTCAATGAATGGTTATGAATTTCGCTTCGTTAGTTTTTCTCCAGGTACGGAGAAAGGCGATATTCAGCTTTGGGGCCGCGTAATATTCCTTCCGCAGGGAGAAGGAAAGACGACCGGTGCGATTCTGACGATGCTCACTACCTCACTCGCGCCGGAACTCTCCGGTGTGGATGATGTTGGAGTGAAAGGCGAGGCGCCGGTTATTCTGGAATCATTCCGCTTTGGCAGGAAACCTTGAACAGTAAACAGCAAACAGTGAACAGCAAACAGCCGGAGAAAACTTAAACGACAGCCAATAGCTAATCCGCCATCAAACCGACCGCCTGTTTACTGTTGGCTGTTCACTGTTTGCTGTTTACTGTTTACTGCTCGGTTAGTGCCTAATCGTCCGTTCTCAGTTATAGTCATCTCCAGATTTGTATTTTCTGAGTTAGCAAGAAATGAAAAATTCGAAGAAAACTGAGGTTGTAAAATCGTTGTGGACACCGGCGCGGATTGCTTTCACGGTCCTCGTACTCTCGTTATTTGCAGCCTTTGGCATTTCCAGTTGCAGCTCGAGCGATGAGAAACGAGAGGCGCCGGCCCCCGTGGTTCGAAACGCGCCGCCGCCGGCTGCCCCAGCCGCACCCATGCTTAGCCTTCCCGCGAACATCACCGGGGCCGAACTAAGGGCGGTCACTGGCGCTCCCATCAGACTTTCAAACTATAACGGCAAGGTTTTGTTGGTGAACTTGTGGGCCACCTGGTGTGGTCCATGTCGTTTGGAAACTCCCGAGCTGGTAAAGCTGCATAAGGAATTTCGCTCACAAGGCCTTGAAGTGGTGGGATTATCGACCGAGAACCCGGACTCATCTGCCGATAGCGTGCGTGAGTTTGTTCATAACTATGAGGTCGATTACCGCATTGGTTGGGCCACGCCCGAAGTAGCAATTACGCTGATGCAGGGACGCGATGCGATTCCACAGAGTTTTGTCATCTCCCGCAGCGGGCGCATTGTCAGGCGCTTCGTCGGCTTTAATCCAGTGGATACGCCGGCGCAAATACGGGCGGCTGTCCAGGAAGCACTCAACGATAAAGGCACTGCTGATTGATAAGTATCGCCCGGCCGAAAGCCTGGTGAGATCCCGAGGGCTACCGATCTCTCGCTTCCTTAAGCTCCCGTTCTCCTTCTTTTTGCAGCCGCTCACCCTCACGAGCGAGTTCCTCATCTTGCAAACCGTCTGCGACCTGCTGCTTGGCTTGACCTTCAATCTTTTTCATTTCCGCTTCGACGCGCTCTTCGACCTGGTCCATCGCCGCTAACTCGCCTGTTTCTTCCTGCGTTTGAATTTGATCCTTATCGATTTCCATACCCACCTCGCTCTTTAAATTTGAATCTGCATGGCAGTCTAACGAAACTGCTGAACCGATGCCAGCGGCGGTAAATCATACAAGCAACTGTGCTGATGGATTTTCTCCGGGGAGTTTTTCCCACGTGCCTGCGTAATGCTTCGCAAATTCGTCCCGTTTGATTGAAATTCTGAGCCAAAAAGCGCGGTGCGTATCTTGCTTCGAAAAGGGCAAGGCTTGTGCTAAGTCGCGAATGTGTTCGACAACAGGCCGGTTAACCAGCTAGACTGAGCGCCGATATGCCCTTCTCGATTTTTAAGATTGGTCGCGTGGTTCTGGCAATGGCGCTCGCCCTTTGGGTCGCCGGCGCGGGATGTCTGCTGGGCTGCGAAGGGATGATCGCGGTGGCAGCGAGCGAGAACAGCGACGCGACGCATCGTGCAACAAGCGATCAGAACACTGTTGTTTCCGGCGATGCCTGTGCGTCAGCAAAATCTCACGACTGTTGCGCGAAAACAAAGCAGCAGGTTCAAACAGAAGCGCAATCGCGCGAAAAGCAAGCTCCAACGCTCGGTAAAACAGAGTCGTCTTCATCCGGCATGTCCGCTTGTCCGCTGGCAATGAGCCGCACGGCAGTGGCCGCAAAGAACGGTAGCCACGAAGAAAGTTCAACAACGACGCTTGCCGGCGCAAGCCTCTCTATTCAAAATTTCGAGCTAACTGCGCCGCTTGCTACCCAGGTACGCATGCCAAATCGCGGCCATACCTACCTCCGCTGCTGCTCCTTCCGAATTTAGAAATACTGCTTTAGTAGGACAGACATTCTCGTCTGTCCGGCCCGTAGACAGACTGGAAAGTCTGTCCTACTTCCGTATCAGTGTGTTTGCTGATATCAGGCAATGATCTTTTTTCTTAAGGAGACTCCCAAAATGAAAAACATGAACCGGTATCCACTGGGTCTGGCACTAGGACTCGGTCTGCTTCTCTCAAGCGTTGGGTTTGCGCAAACCATCACGCAAGCCGATCAAAAGAAAACCGCTGAGTCGTGTTGCGCGATGGCGTGCTGCAACCACGATGGTACTTCGAAGAAGGATGCGAAAGGGCATTCTGCGAAGCACGAAAGCTGTTGTAGCGGCGATTCGTGTGACATGAAGATGAAAGACGGCGCGAAGGCCCACGCGGCCGGTACAGGTTGCTGTTGCGGTGATTCATGCGACATGAAGGCGAAAGAGGGCATGAAGAACCACGCGGCGGGCACAGGCTGTTGTTGCTGCAGCGGTGATTCATGCGACACGAAGATGAAAGACGGGGCGAAGGCCCACGCGGCTGGCGCCGGTTGCTGCGCCGGCGATTCGTGTGAGATGAACATGAAAGACATGAAGCACAAGGAAAAATCCAACTAAGGGGCAGGCCGTGTGTGGGCGTTTCGGGAATTGCCCGAAACGCCCCACACCGTCGAAAAGGAAAGTTATGAACAAAAATTTTTTCGCACACAAGCACTTGCTCTTGACTGCGGCAATAACTCTTTCTTTCGCGAAAAATCAGGTTGCGTTTGGTCAACAC